>NZ_JBFTJJ010000017.1:0-120069 GCF_056395365.1 Variovorax sp. 10L421 | reverse complement strand
CGGGAAGTCACGAAGAGCGAACGCCCCGAGCTGACGGCCGCCAAGATCATCGTCTCGGGTGGCCGGGCGCTGGGCAGCGCCGAGAAGTTCACCGAGGTGATGGCGCCGCTGGCCGACAAGCTCAACGCGGGCCTGGGCGCCAGCCGCGCCGCCGTGGATGCGGGCTACGCCCCGAACGACTGGCAAGTGGGCCAGACGGGCAAGATCGTCGCCCCGCAGCTGTACATCGCCTGCGGCATCTCGGGTGCGATCCAGCACTTGGCCGGCATGAAGGATTCCAAGGTGATCGTGGCGATCAACAAGGACGAGGAAGCGCCGATCTTCTCGGTGGCCGACTACGGGCTGGTGGCCGACCTGTTCACGGCGGTGCCGGAACTGGTGAAGGCGCTGTAGCCAGCAGCGTGCCCTGTGCACCGCCCCGAAAAAGTCGCCAGCTAACGCCGGCGACGCGCCCTGACAGGCACCGGCGCTCTGGCAGACTTGCCCGACAGGGTGCACCGTCCGCGCCCGCCGAGGAACCTTGTCATGCAACCCACGCCATCCACCGACGCCACGGTGCACACGCTCATCATCGACACCGACCCTGGCGCCGATGACGTGATCGCGCTGCTGTTCGCGATGGCGGCGCCCGAACGGCTGCGCATCGAGGCGCTGACGACGGTGGCCGGCAACGTGCCGCTGGCCAAGACCTCGCGCAACGCACGGCTGGCCTGCGAATGGGCCGGGCGGCCGGAGATCCCGGTGTACGCGGGCGCCGAGCGGCCCCTGCGGCGCACGCCGATCTACGCGGCCAACATCCACGGCAAGGAGGGCCTCACGGGCGTCGATGTGCACGAGCCCGCCGGGCCGCTGGCCGATGGCCATGCGGTCGACTACCTGGTGCGCACGCTGCGCGCCGCGCCCGAGAAGAGCGTGACGCTCGCGATGCTCGGCCCGCAGACCAACCTTGCACTGGCGCTCGAGCAAGCCCCCGACATCGTGCGCGGCCTGCGCGAGCTGGTGCTCATGGCCGGCGCACATTTCAACGGCGGCAACATCACGCCGGTGGCCGAGTTCAACGTGTTCGCCGACCCGCATGCGGCCGAGGCAGTGCTGCTGAAGAGCGGCGTGCCCATCACCATGCTGCCGCTCGACGTGACCCACAAGATCCTCACCAGCGACGAACGCGTCGCGCGGCTGCGCGGCCTCGGCAACCGGGCCGGCGCGATCGTCGCGGACATCCTCGACGCCTACGCGCCCCAGGAGATGAAGCACTACGACATGCCGGGCGGCCCGGTGCACGACGCCACCGTCACGGCCTACCTGCTGCAGCCTTCGCTCTTCAAGGGCAGGCGCATCCACGTGGAGGTCGACAGCCGCGAGGGCATGGGCTTCGGGCAGACGGTGGCCGACTGGTACGGCAGCCTGCACCGCACGCCCAACGTGAACTGGATCGTCGACGGCGATGCGCAGGGCTTCTTCGATTTGCTGACGGAACACATCGCGCGGCTGCCCTGAGCACTTTCGCGCCGCCTTTCACGCACTTCATCGCAATCCGGTGGCTGCCGCGCAGCGGCGCGGCCACCATGCGGACTCCATCGACACCGTCCAGGAGATCCACGATGCGCACCGTTTTCCGCCAGGTCCTGCTGCTCGCCTCGGGCTTGCTGCTGTCGTTCCAGCTCATGGCCGCCGAAGCCGGCTGGCGCCAGCTGAGTCTTCCGGTTGCGGCGCCGGACGCCGCGCCCGTCGTGGTCGCGCTCTACTACCCGACACAGGCCGCCGCCCGCGCCATTCCCATGGGGCCGTTCACGGTCCGCGTGGCCATCCAGGCGCCACCCGAGGAGCGCTTCAAGGGCCTGATCGTGTTGAGCCACGGTGTCGGCGGCACCGAACTGGGCCACACCAGCCTGGCCGAAGCGCTCGCGCGAGACGGCTACCTGGTCGCGGCGCTGCGCCATCCGGGCGACAACTGGCAGGACGGCGCACTGCTGCATCAAGGCGCGGCGGCCTACTTCACGCAACGGCCGCAGCAGATCTCCCACGTGATCGACGTGCTGTTGAAAGACCCGATGTGGAAGGACCGGATCGCTGTCGACGCGCAAGGCCCCCGCATCGGCGCACTGGGTCATTCGGCCGGCGGCTACACGGTGCTGGCGCTCGCGGGCGGGCAGGCCGACCTGTCGCGCATCGCCAGCCACTGCGCGAGCGAGCGCGCCGCCGACCCGATCTTTTGCGGCGTCGGCCGCAACGCTGGAGCGCCGACCAGCACAGTGGCGGCCCCGGCATCGCCGCTGCTGCCTTCACTGCGCGACCCTCGGGTACGCGCGGTCGTGGCAATGGCTCCGGCCGGCGTTCCCTTCACGGCCGCTTCGCTCTCGGACATCCGCGTGCCCACGCGGATCTACGAGGCGCAGCTGGACCGCTTTCTCGTTCCGCGCTTCCATGCCGAATGGGTCGCGCAGAACATGCCGGGCGCCGAACTCCAGCGGATTCCCGACGCCTGGCACTTCGCCTTCATGGACACCCCCTCGAGTGCGATCCCGACGGACGACGGGGACGTTCGAGCCGATCCGCAAGGCTTCGACCGCAAGGCGCTGCTGGCGCGGCTGGGCAGCGAGATTCCGGCGTTCTTCGACAAGGTGTTTGCGGCGAGCCCTGGCACGAAATAGATCGCGTGCACAGGGCCTCCCGCCAATGGAAAAAGGGGCCGCGCTCTCGAAGCGCGGCCCCTTTTGCCTGAACCCGGCAGCGGCTTGTCAGTGCTGCAGGATCTTGTTCAGGAAGTCCTTGGTGCGCGGCTGGCGGTTCTCCGGGTGGTTGAAGAACTCGTCCTTCGGGCAGTCTTCCAGGATCTTGCCGCCCACGTCGATGAAGATCACGCGGCTCGCAACCTTGCGGGCGAAGGCCATTTCGTGCGTGACCACCATCATGGTCATGCCTTCCTTGGCCAGGCTCACCATCACGTCGAGCACTTCGCCGACCATCTCGGGGTCGAGCGCCGAGGTGGGTTCGTCGAACAGCATCACGATCGGGTCCATCGACAGCGCACGGGCGATCGCCACGCGCTGCTGCTGGCCGCCCGACAGCTGGCCCGGGAACTTGTCCTTGTGCGCCATCAGGCCCACGCGGTCGAGCATCTTGAGGCCGCGGGTCTTGGCTTCGTCGGGCGTGCGGCCCAGCACCTTGATCTGCGCGATCGTGAGGTTCTCGGTCACCGACAGGTGTGGGAACAGCTCGAAGTGCTGGAACACCATGCCGACCTTGGAGCGCAGCTTGGGCAGGTTGGTCTTGGGGTCGTGCAGCGGAATGCCGTTGACGGTGATCTCGCCCTTCTGGAAGGGCTCGAGCGCGTTCACGGTCTTGATGAGGGTGGACTTGCCCGAGCCCGAGGGCCCGCACACCACCACCACGTCGCCCTTGGAGATGTTCACGTTGCAGTCGTTGAGCACCTGCACCGGGCCATACCACTTCGATACGTTCTTGATTTCAATCATTTTTTCGGACATTTCTTTCTCTCCGGTTCAGCCACTCGGTCAGCGAATGATGGCGATCTTCTTGTGCAGGCGTTTCACCAGCCAAGACAGGGCATAGCACATGACGAAGTACACGACGGCCGCGAGCAGGTACGCCTCGATCGGACGGCCGAAGTTCTTGCCCGCGGTCTCGAAGCCCTTGAGCATGTCGTAGGCGCCGATGGCGTAGACCAGCGAGGTGTCCTGGAACAGGATGATGGTCTGCGTGAGCAGCACCGGCAGCATGTTGCGGAAGGCCTGCGGCAGCACCACGAGACGCATGTTCTGGCCGTAGGTCATGCCCACCGCCTGGCCCGCGTTCACCTGGCCGCGCGGGATCGACTGGATGCCCGCGCGCATGATCTCGCTGAAGTACGCTGCCTCGAACGCGACGAAGGTGATCACGGCCGAGATTTCGGAGCGGTAGTTGGAACCGACCGAACCGAACATCGAATAGAACGACGCCGGCACGAGCAGGAAGAACCACAGGATCACCATCACCAGCGGGATGCTTCGCATGCCGTTGACGTACAGCGCCGCGGGCGCGTCGAGCCACTTCTTGCCCGACAGGCGCATGAGCGCCAGCAGGGTGCCGAAGATCACGCCGCCGATGGTGGCCACGATCGTCAGCATGATGCTGAAGTAGAAGCCCTTGACGACGAAGTTGCTGATGACGTCCCAGTTGTAGAACGACAGGTCGAGATTCATCATGTCAATGTCCTCCGCCGCCGCTGCTGGCCGAGACGATGAAGCCCGGCACGCGGGTCTTCTTCTCGATGAATGCCATGAGCCGGTTGATGACCAGGGCCGACACCACGTAGCACGCCGTCACCGCGAGGTAGACCTCGATGCCGCGCGAGGTTTCTTCCTGCGCCTGCATCGCGAACATGGTGAGCTCGGCGACCGACACGGCGAAGGCGACGGACGAGTTCTTGAAGATGTTCATCGTCTCGCTCGTGAGCGGCGGGATGATGATGCGGTAGGCCATCGGCAGGATCACGTAGCGGTAGTACTGCGCGGTGGTGAAGCCCACCGCCATGCCCGCGTAGCGCTGGCCCTTGGGCAGCGCCTGGATGCCCGAGCGCACCTGCTCGGCGATGCGCGCCGAGGTGAAGAAGCCCAGCGCCAGCACCACGAGGATGAAGCTGGGCACGCCCTTCATCACCGGGATCAGCGCCGGGATCACGTGGTACCAGAGGAAGATCTGCACCAGCAGCGGGATGTTGCGGAACAGCTCCACCCACGCATTGCCCAGCCGCACCAGCCACGGGCTGTCAGGCAGCGTGCGGATGATGCCGATCAGCGAGCCCAGCACCAGTGCCACGATCAGCGCCAGCAGCGCGACCGACACCGTCCAGCCCCACGCCGAGAGCATCCATTGCAGGTAGCTCGGATATTCCCCCCCGGGGTCTTGCAGGAACACCTGCCAATCCCAGTTGCCCATTTGTATTTACTCCTTCTTCACCGTCTCTTCGAAAACCAGTCCCTTGAAAAGAAACGCCCACCGCGAAAGGTGGGCGTCATCACGCTGCGACGCGCGCTTATTCCTTGGTGACGTACTCTTCGGCCGGCTTGTCGTTCGGGTTGGCCCAGGCGTTCTTGGTGGCTTCGCCCAGCGGCAGGCCGATGGTCACGCCAGCCGGCGGGATCGGCTTCAGAAACCACTTGTCGTACAGCTTGGCGAGCTCGCCCGACTTGGCCTGTGCCTTGATGCTGTCGTCCACGGCCTTCTTGAAGGCCGGGTCGTCCTTGCGGATCATGATGCCGATGGGTTCGACGGCCAGCACGTCCGGCAGGATCTTGTAGTCCTTCGGCGACTTCGACTTGGCGGCCAGGGCAGCCAGGATCGAGCCGTCCATCACGAAGGCGTCGGCACGGCCGGTTTCGAGCAGCAGGAAGCTGTCGGAGTGGTCCTTGCCGTAGACCTCCTTGAAGGTCAGGTTCTCGGCGCGCTTCTGCTTGCGCACGGTCTGCAGCGGCGTGGTGCCGGTGGTGGTGGCAACCGTCTTGTCCTTCAGGTCGGCCAGCGAGTGGATGCCCGAGTTGGCCTTGACGACGATCTTGGTTTCTTCGACGTAGGTGGTCACGCCGAAGGCCACGTCCTTCTGGCGGGTGGCGTTGTTGGTGGTGGAGCCGCACTCGATGTCCACGGTGCCGTTCTGCACCAGGGGAATGCGGTTCTGCGAGGTCACGGGCTGGTACTTGACTTCGAGCTTCTTGCCGACGGCCTTCTCGAGGTCCTTGATGATGTTGGCGCAGACGTCGTAGTGGAAGCCGGTGTATTGGCCGTTGCCCAGCGTGTACGACAGGCCCGAGGATTCACGCACGCCTTCGGTGATGGTGCCCGAAGCCTTGATCTTGGCCAGGGTGTCATTGGCCTGAGCGAAGACGCCGCTGGTGGCGAGCGCCGCGATTGCCAATGCCATTGCTTGTTTTTTCATACAGAAAACTCCTGAGGGTGACTGAAACAGATACAACTAAATTCTAGACATTCACATTTTGCGTGATACCCGGACCAACCCGGTGCATTCACACCCACGCTGCACCGGCCATGCGCATTGCAGCGCCAGCCTGGTGCGATCCTGCCTCCTGGCATTGTCCGACTTTCACTAAGCAGCCTTTGTGCCCGAAGGCTCGGCGGCCGGTGGAACTGGCGCGGCCGACAGGCGCACCGGCTGCGTCAGGTTCTCGGGCACCAGCAGCGCGTCCATCTCGGCGCGCGTCATGATGCCCAGCGACTCGGCCACCACGTCGATCGGCCCGCCCGTGGCGAGCGCGGTCTTGGCGATGAGCGCGGCCTTCTCGTAGCCGATGAGCGGGTTGAGCGCCGTGACCAGCGTGACCGATTCGCGCACCCGCTTGGCGAGGAACTCGCGGTTGGCCTCGATGCCGACGACGCAGTTCTTCTCCAGCGTGTTGCAGGCCCGGCTCAGGTGCTGGATGCTCTTGAACAGGCTCCAGCCCATGATCGGTTCGAAGGCGTTGAGCTGCAGCTGGCCGGCCTCGGACGCCATCGTGACTGTGACGTCGTTGCCGATGACCTCGAAGGCCACCTGGTTCATCACCTCGGGAATCACGGGGTTGACCTTGCCCGGCATGATCGACGAGCCCGCCTGCCGCGCCGGCAGCCGGATCTCGCCGAAGCCGGCCTGCGGGCCGCTGGACAGCAGGCGCAGGTCGTTGCAGGTCTTGCTGAGCTTGGTCGCCACGCGCTTGAGCACGCCCGACAGCTGCACGAAGGCCCCCGTGTCCTGCGTGGCCTCGATGAGATTGGCGGCCTGCTTCAGCGGCACGCCGGTCTGCTCGGCGAGGTACTGGCAGGCCAGGTTGGCATAGCCGTGCGGCGCGTTGATGCCGGTGCCGATGGCAGTCGCGCCGAGGTTGATTTCCTCGATGAGCGCGCGCGCCTCGCCCAGGCGGGCCTCGTCTTCCCCAATCATGATCGCGTAGGTCAGGAACTCCTGGCCCAGCGTCATCGGCACGGCATCTTGCAGCTGCGTGCGGCCGATCTTGAGGATGTCCTTGAATTCGAGCGCCTTGGCCTCGAAGCTGCGGCGCAGCGACGCCATCGATTCGAGCAGCCGGTCGATGGCGAACCACAGCGCCAGGCGCACGGCCGTGGGGTACACGTCGTTGGTGCTCTGCGAGGCGTTGACGTGGTCGTTGGGATGCAGCACGTCGTAGCGCGCCTTCTCGTGGCCCAGCTTCTCGAGCGCGAGGTTGCAGATGACCTCGTTGGCGTTCATGTTGGTCGAGGTGCCGGCGCCGCCCTGGATCACGTCGACCACGAACTCGTCGAGCAGCTTGCCGTCGACGATGTCCTCGCAGGCCAGGATGATGGCCGCCGCGCGGTCGCGGTCGATGGCGCCCAAGTCGGCGTTGGCGCGCGTGGCGGCCTTCTTCACGTAGGCCAGCGCACGCACCAGGTCGGGCATGGCCGAGATGCGGGTGCCGGAGATGGGGAAGTTCTCGACCGCGCGGGCCGTGTGCACGCCCCAGTAGGCGACGGCGGGGATCTGCTTGTCGCCGAGGAAGTCGTGTTCAGTCCTGAAATTGGAGCTCATGCTGGTTCCTCGGCTTAAAAAAAAGCACGCGCAAGGCGCGTGCCGGGCTGTGCTGCTTGCAACGGCAAAAAAACTGCCGCGACTGTAGTGGCGCCGGTTCAAGGGCGCCAATGCCGTTTGCGGGGGGTCCTATGCGTGGCATTTATAGATTGTGCGTTGCACAAAATCCGGTCATTGACGCTGGGGCTGGGTGCCGACCAGGTAAGACCATAACGCATCGGCAGTGCGTTTGGGCTGCAAGCCCTCGGAGGTCGAAGCCTTCGCAGCGCGGCCGCCACCGGCCCTGAGCGGGGCCGCCATGCCGGGCCGCTCGCGGTAGGCGCGGATCTCCATCGTCGCCTCCAGGCTGTCGATCTCGGGCGGCAGCGCGCTCACGAGCTTGCGCGCCTTGATCTCCTTGCGCACCGCGCTCTGCGGCAGGAAGGCGATACCGTGCCCTTCGAGCGCCATCACCTTCAGGCCCTCGGCCATGTCGGTTTCGTAGACCCGGTCGAGGTGGATGGCGGTGCCCGATTCCTTCAGCAACTGGTCGACCACGCGCCCCAGGTAGGCGCCCGGCGCATAGCCCAGGTAGGGCAGCGGCTGGCCGGGCCGGCCCGGCAGGCGGTAGCGCGGCGCGCCCTCGGCATCGGCCTTGACCCAGGGGGCGACGGTTTCCTCGCCGAGGCTGACCATCTCGTACTTGTTGGCGTCGAGCTGCAGCGGCTGCGAGGGGTGGTGGTAGGCGATCAGCAGGTCGCAGCTGCCTTCGACCAGCCGCAGCACCGCGTCATGCACGTTGAGCGCGATCAGGCGGCTCTTGATGGGCCCGAAATGCTCCCTGAGGCTGGTCACCCACGAGGGAAAGAAGGTGAAGGCCAGCGTGTGCGGCACGGCAATTTCGATCACATCCTGCCCGGCGGCCGAGTGCCCGCGCAGCATGGCCCGGGTGCTCTGCAGCGACTGCAGCATCTCGATGGCCTGGCTGTAGAGCGTCTGGCCCGCTGGCGTGAGCCGCGTGGGGTACGAACTGCGGTCCACCAGGTCGGTGCCGGCCCAGCCTTCGAGCGCCTGGATGCGGCGGGAGAACGCCGGCTGCGTCACGTGCCTCAATTGGGCCGAGCGGCTGAAGCTGCGCGTTTCCGCAAGGCTGATGAAGTCTTCGAGCCACTTTGTTTCCATACGCGGCGATTATGCGAGCGCCGCGCCATACTGGGCTCCCCCTCTTTTTCCCTCATCCGCCATGTCTTCAGCCGACCTGCTCGACCTCAGCGCCACCGAACTCTCCCGCCGCATCGCCGCGCGCGACGTGTCCTGCCGCGAGCTGATGCAGGCCTCGCTGGCCCGCATCGAAGCGCTGAACCCGCGCTTCAACGCCATCGTGTCGCCGCGCGATCCGCAGCAGGTGCTGGCCGAGGCCGACGAGCGCGACGCCGAGCTGGCGCGCGGCGAGCGCCGCGGCTGGATGCACGGCTTTCCGCTGGCGGTGAAGGACCTGAGCCACGCCGCCGGCCTGCCGACCTCCATGGGCTCGCCGCTGTCGCCGCGCTCCGCCGCGCGGGCCGACAGCCTGCACGTGGCACGCGCCAGGGCGGCCGGCGCCGTGGTCATCGGCAAGACCAACACGCCCGAGTTCGGGCTCGGCTCGCACACCTACAACACCGTGTTCGGCATCACCCGCAATGCCTACGCGCCCGATCGCAGCGCGGGCGGCAGCAGCGGCGGTGCCGCGGTGGCGCTGGCCCTGGGCATGCTGCCCGTGGCGGACGGCAGCGACATGATGGGTTCGCTGCGCAACCCTGCCGCCTTCAACAACGTGATCGGCATGCGCCCCTCGCGCGGACGCGTGCCGGGCAACCCCGACGAGGAACTGTTCTTCCAGCAGCTGGGCTGCGAAGGCCCGATGGCGCGCACCGTGGAAGACGCCGCGCGGCTGCTGGCCGTGCAGGCGGGCTTCGACGCTCGCGTGCCGCTGTCGTCGCCGCACGCCCTGCCCTCGCCCGACGAACTGCAACTCGACGACGACAGCAAGGGACTGCGCATCGGCTGGCTGGGCAGCATCTGGCCCGACCTGCCGCTGGAGCCGGGCATCCGCGAGTTGGGCGAGAAAGCGCACGGCACCTTCCGCGACATCGGCTGCGAGGTCGAACCCTGCACGCTCGACGTGCCGCGCGAGCACAACTGGAGCGCCTGGCTGCGCCTGCGGCAGTTGCTGGTGGGCGGCAAGCTGGGCGCCTACCTGAGCGATCCGAAGCTGTTCGCGCAGCTCAAGCCGGAGGCGCAATGGGAGATCGAGCAGAGCCGTCACCTGGATGCGGCCTCGCTCTACCAGGCCTCGGTGTACCGGTCGAACGTGTATCGCGCGTTCCTGAAGCTGTTCGAACGCTTCGACTTCGTGCTGGCGCCGACCGCGCAGGTGTTTCCGTTCGACGCGGAAATGCACTGGCCGAAGGAAGTCGCTGGCGTGGCGAGCGACACGTACCACCGCTGGATGGAGATCGTCACGCCTTTCACCCTGGCCGGGCTGCCGACCCTGAATGTGCGCGCCGGCTTCGGCGAAGGCGGGCTGCCGATGGGGCTGCAGCTGGCGGGGCCTATCCATGCGGACCTCGATGTGCTGCGGCTTGGGCATGCGTACGACCAGGCATGCGGCTGGGCCGCCCATCGCCCCCCAGTATTGGTTTGACTCCCTCCCCCGCTGGGGGAGGGCTGGGGTGGGGGCAAGCGGCGCCTCCATCGMGCGCYCTGCCTGCCCCCATCCCAACCYTCCCCCAGAAGGGGGAGGAGCAAGGCATCAGATGGGGGTGAGGACGCCACGCCCCGCGAAGTGCCCTTCGGCATTCGCGAGGAAGTGGTCCACCGACTTCTGCGTCGCCTCGGGCGACCAGCCGGCCATGTGCGGTGTCAGCAGCACGTTATCGAGGCCGATCAGCGGCTCGGGCCGCTTCGGTTCGCTCTCGTACACGTCGAGGCCGGCACCGGCGATGCGGTTCTCGCGCAGCGCCGCCGCCAGCGCCTCGGTGTCGACCACGCTGCCACGCCCGATGCTCACCAGGTAGCCCTGCGGCCCGAGCGCGTCGAGCACTTCGGCATTGACCAGGTGCTTCGTGGCCGGGCCGCCCGGCGCGACCAGCACGAGGAAGTCGGCCCATGTGGCAAGCGACGTCAGGTCGTCGAAGTAGCGGTGCGTCGCGCCTTCCTTCGGCTTGCGGTTGTGATAGCCCACCTCCATGTCGAACGCCGCCGCCCGCTTCGCGATCTTCTGCCCGATGGTGCCCATCCCCAGGATGCCCAGCTTCTTGCCCGACACGTTCGGCGGCTGCGGAATGGCCTCGCGCCACACGCCTTCGCGGCACAGCCGGTCGAGCTTGCGGAACTCGCGCACGATGCCGATCAGCAGGCCGAAGGCGTGATCGGCCACACAGTCGTCGTTGGTGCCCGCGCCGTTGGCCGTGGCGATGCCGCGTGCACGCGTGGCTTCGAGCGGCACGCCCTCGTAGCCCGCGCCCATGCAGCAGATCAGCTCCACGGCCGGCATGGCCGCGATTTCCTCGGGCGTGATACCGATGACGCCGATGGTCAGCACCGCGCGGAACTTCTTGCCGTGCTCGGCAATGGCAGCCGCGCGCTGCGCGTCGCCGAAGGCATAGGTCATGTCGTAGACCTCGGCAATCTGGGCCTGGTGGGCGCTCGACAGGCTGTTGAGCACCAGCAGGGGAATCTTGGTCGACACGTGGGAACTCCTGAACGAAAAAATGAAATGGATGATCGCGCTACATCAGCGGTGCCGCTTCGCTCTTCTGCAAGGCCCACATCTGGGCGTAGCGGCCCTGCTTCGCGAGCAGCTCGGCGTGCGTGCCGCGCTCGACGATCACGCCCGACTCCAGCACCAGGATCTCGTGCGCGTCGACCACCGTCGACAGCCGGTGCGCGATGACCAGCGTGGTCTTGTCCTGCGCGGCGCTCTTGAGCTCAGACTGGATGGCGCGCTCGTTGGCCGAGTCGAGCGCCGAGGTGGCCTCGTCGAAGATCACGATCGGCGGGTTCTTCAGCAGCGTGCGCGCGATGGCCACGCGCTGCTTCTCGCCGCCCGAGAGCTTGAGGCCGCGCTCGCCCACCGTCGTTTCGTAGCCCTTGGGCGTGGCCACGATGAAGTCGTGGATGCGCGCGGCGCGGGCCGCGGCCTCCACCTCTTCGCGCGTGGCGCCGGGGCGGCCGTAGGCAATGTTGTATTCGACCGTGTCGTTGAAGAGCACCGTGTCCTGCGGCACGATGCCGATCGCGCGGCGCACGCTCGACTGCGTGACTGCGCGGATGTCCTCGCCGCCGATGGTGATGCGGCCCTGCTGCACGTCGTAGAAGCGGTAGAGCAGCCGCGCGAGCGTCGACTTGCCCGAGCCCGAGGGGCCGACCACGGCCACCGTCTTGCCCGCTGGAATCTCGAAGCTCACGTGCTTGAGGATGGGCCGCGCGGGCTCGTAGGCGAAGCTCACGTCCTCGAAGCGCACCGTGGCGTCGGCGCCGGCCAGCGGCTGCGAGCCGGGCGCATCGCGCACCTCGCGCTCTTTTTCCATCAGCACGAACATCTTGTCGAGGTCGGTCAGGCTCTGCTTGATCTCGCGGTAGATCACGCCGAGGAAATTCAGCGGAATGTAGAGCTGGATCATGAAGGCGTTGACCATCACCAGGTCGCCCAGCGTCATACGCCCGTCGACCACGCCCGAGGTGGCGCGCCACAGCATCAGCACCAGGCTGATGGCGATCAGCGCCTGCTGGCCGGTGTTGAGCATGCTCAGCGTGCGCTGGCTCTTGATGGCGGCCTTGCGGTAGCGGTCGAGGCTGGCGTCGTAGCGGCCGGCCTCGAAATCCTCGTTGTTGAAGTACTTGACGGTCTCGTAGTTCAGCAGCGAATCGACCGCGCGACTCTGCGCCACCGAGTCGAGCTCGTTCATGGTCTTGCGGAACTGCGTGCGCCACTCGGTCACCGTGACGGTGAACGTGATGTACAGCACCAGCGCGGCCGCCGTGATCCAGACGAACAGCGAGTCGAACTTCACGCCCAGGATGGTGAGCACCAGCACCAGTTCGATGATGGTCGGCACGATGCTGTAGAGCGACATCGAGATCAGCGAGTGCACGCCGCGCGTGCCGCGCTCGATGTCGCGCGTCATGCCGCCGGTCTGGCGCTCCAGGTGGAAGCGCAGGCTCAGCGCGTGCAGGTGGCGGAACACCTCCAGCGCGATCTGCCGGGCCGTGCCCTCGGTGGCCTTGGCGAAGATCAGCTCGCGCAGCTCGCCGAAGAGCGAGGTCGAGAAGCGCAGCAGCCCGTAGGCCAGCAGCAGCCCGATGGGCACGATGAGCAGCGCCTGTGCCATGTCGGGCTTGGGCGTCATCGTGTCGACCAGGTTCTTCAGCAGCACCGGCACGCCCACGTTGGCCACCTTGGCGCCCACCATGAAGGCCAGCGCCGCGGCCACCCGCCACTTGTACTGCCAGAGGTAGGGAAACAGGCGGCGCAGCGTCGCCCAGTCGGAACGGTCACTGCGCGCCGGCGGGTGGCCGCCGGCTGTGTGGGGGGAAGGAAGGGCTTCGCCGCTTCGGCGCATGGAGGACAATCGTGGTTGCTTGTTTGTTCCAGATTGTGCCCATGTCAGATACTTCCAGTGCCGCCGCCGCGGCCACCCTCAAAAGCCTGCCCACCGACATGGAGCTGGTGCTCAAGGTCATTCCGATGCCGGCGGACTGCAACGCCAACGGCGACATCTTCGGCGGCTGGGTCATGGCGCAGTGCGACCTGGCCGGCTCGGTGATTCCGGCGCGCTACGCCAAGGGCCGGCAGGCGACGGTGGCGGTCAACGAATTCATCTTCAAGCAGCCGGTGCGGCTGGGCGACATTCTTTCGTTCTATTCGAAGCTGGTGCGCATCGGGCGCACCTCGGTCACGGTGACCGTCGAAGTCTTCGCCGAGCGCTTCCGCGCCCAGGGCGAGTACATCAAGGTCACGCAGGCTACCTTCACCTACGTCGCCATCGACGACAACGGCCGTCCGCGAGTGATCGAGCAGCAGCCCTGAACGAGTTCAGACGCCCGGGTCGCGTACGCGCTCGAAGTGCTCGAACTCGCGGTTGACCCAGCGCCCCTCGCGGCGCTCGACGCGGCGGATGTACACCGTCTGCACGATGTCCCGCGTGTGCGCGTCGATCTCTATCGGGCCGCGCGGGCTGTCGAGCCGCACGCCCCGGAACGCGTCCACCAGCCGCTCGCCAACCGCGCCACCGTGCGCCACGGGCGAGGCCATCGCCGCGTCGATGGCCGCGAGCGCATCGTGGGCCGCGACCGCGAAATACCCCGGACGCAGGTGATCGCCGTACTCCGCCTGGAACGCCGACGTGAACCGGCGGTTGGCCGGCGACTCGTGCGCGAATGAATAGTGGTGACTCGTGACGAGCCCATCGGCCAGCTCGCCGATGCCCTCGAGGTAGTGGTCGTCGGTGGCGTCGCCCGTCGCGAGCAGGCGAATGCCGGCGTCGGCCATGCCGCGGTCGCGCCAGAACTTCAGGAAGGTGGCCGGCATCTGCCCCGACGGCAGGAAGAAGAACACCGCCTGTGGCTTGAGTTCGCGCAGCCGCAGCATGTAGGCCGAGTAGTCGAGCGTGGCCAGCGGCACCCGCAGCATCGCGCCGACCCGGCCTCCACCCGCGGTGATGCCCGATACGAAGGCGCTTTCGGCATCGACGCCCGAGGCGTAGTCGGCCACCACGGTGCAGACGTCGCGCAAGCCTTGCTGGAGCGCCCAGCGCGCCAGCGGCAGCGTGACCTGCCCGATGGTGAAGGACACCCGCACCGCGAACGGGCAGCGCGCCGTGATGCCCGAGGAGGCTGCGTTCATCACCACCAGCGGCAGCTTCGCCTGCGTGGCGACGCTGCCCACGGCATAGGCGTTGGAGCTGAAATCCAGGCCCGCCAGCAGGTCGACACGCTCGCTTTCCACGAGGTCCAGCGCATGGCGGCGCGCCTGGTCGGGCGCGCTGCCGGGCACGTCGCGCCGCAGCAGTTCGACCGGCCGGCCCGCAATGTTCTGGTTGTGCGCCGCCAGCCAGACGGCCATGCCGGCATCGAACTGCCGGCCACCGCCCGCATAAGGGCCGGACCACGAACCGATGACGCCGATGCGCAGCGGTCGCACCCGCGCCAAGGCCAGTGAAGGGGCTGCCAGGGCACCTGCCAGCAAACCGAAAGTACGCCGGCGCGAGAAGCGGAATGCTACTTTTTCAGTAGCGTCGTTTGCCTGCGGGCCGGGCGTTGCGAGGGTTCTTTTCTCTTGCACGCCGCGCAGTGTACGTATGCAGGCCCCGGCCCGGGAAGCGCGTCAGACCTTGGAGAAGTCCGGCTTGCGCTTCTCCATGAACGCGCCGAAGGCCTCGCGCGCCGCCGGTTCGCGCAGCATGCGACCGAAGCTCGCACCCTCCTCGCCCATGCGCTCCAGCACGGCAGGCATCTGCGCCTTCTTCAGCAGGCGCTTGGTTTCCACCAGCGCGCTCAGCGGCTTGGCGGCGAGCTTGCGGGCCTGCGTCTGCGCGATGGCGTTGGCCTCGGTCGGCGGCACCACGCGGTTGACCAGGCCCACCTCCAGCGCGGCCTCGGCCATGAAGGGCTCGCCCAGCAGCAACGCCTCGGCCGCGCGGTGGTAGCCCAGCATCTGCGGCACCAGCAGGCTCGACGCCGCTTCGGGGCACAGGCCGAGGTTCACGAAGGGCATCGAGAAGGCGGCGTTGTCGCCCGCGTAGACGAGGTCGCAATGGAACAGCATCGTGGTGCCGATGCCCACGGCCGGGCCGCACACGGCCGCGACGATGGGCTTGGGGAAGGTTGCGATGCCTCGCAGGAAGCGGAACACCGGCGATTCCTGCGTCGACGGCGGGCCGTTGAGGAAGTCGCCGATGTCGTTGCCCGCGCTGAAGATGGTCGGATCGCCCTGGATCAGCACGCAGCGCACGGCCGCATCGCTCTCGGCGGCGGCCAGCGCATCGGCCAGTTCGGCGTACATGCCGCTGGTGATCGAGTTCTTCTTGTCGACGCGGTTGAAAGTGAGGGTCATCACACCGGCTTCGGTGTGGACGAGGATGTCGCTCATGGGAATGGTCCTTGAATAAAGGGATTGGCGCCGCGATCAGGCGCAAAGGGCTTCGCGGACGAAATCGAGGCGGTCTTGCCCCCAGAACATCTCGCTGCCGACGAACATGGTGGGAGCGCCGAACACGCCGCGCTCCACGGCTTCCTGGGTGACGGCCTTGAGGCGGTCCTTGGTTTCCTGCGCGCCGGCCAGCGCGAGCAGGCCCGCGGCGTCGAAGCCCGCATTCTGCAAGACGGCGCCGACGATTGCCGGGTCGTTGAGATTCTTCGGCTCGACCCACATCGCGTGGAAGACCGCGTCGACATACGCACCGAAGCGCGCCGGCTCCTTCATCTGGATGCCGGTGGCGCCGCGCATCAGCAGCAGCGTGTTGATGGGGAAATGCGGGTTGTGCACGAAGGGCACGCCGTAGCGCTTCGCAAAGCGCTGCAGGTCGACGGTCATGTACGGGCCCTTGGGCTTGATCTCGGCGGGCGAATGGTTCCCCGTGGCCTGGAACACGCCGCCCAGGAGCATAGGCTTCCACACCAGCTCGGCGCCTGCGTCAGCACATACGTGCGGCAGCTGCGTTGCGGCGAGGTAGGCGGCGGGGCTGCCGAAGTCGAAGTAGAAGTCGACGGATTTGGTCATGGGTGTCTCCTTGTCGGACGCTTGTGTTCGGGGGCGCGTGCACAGGCCACCGGGTACTCCCCTGCGCCCGTCATCTCAGAATTTCTCGGACCAGGGCCGCAGATCGAGCTCGTGCGTCCATGCATCGCGCGGTTGCGAATGCAGCATCCAGTAGCTGTCGGCGATGTGGTCCGGGTTCAGGATGCCGTCACTGTCCTTCAGTGCATAGCGCTCGGGGAAGTTGCTGCGGATGAACTCGGTGTCGATGGCGCCGTCGACCACCACGTGCGCCACGTGAATGCCCTGCGGCCCCAGCTCCCGCGCCATCGACTGGGCCAGCGCGCGCAATGCCATCTTGGCGCCCGAGAAGGCGCCGAAGTTCGCCGCGCCACGCAGCGAAGCCGTCGCGCCCGTGAAGATGATCGTGCCGCGATGCCCGCCTTCCGGCATGTCGCGCGCCACCATCCGCTTCGCCACCTCGCGCCCGTTGAGAAAGCCCGAGAAGCAGGCCATCTCCCACACCTTGAAGTACTTGCGCGCGGTCTCGCTCAGGATGCTCTCGGGCACGTTGGCCCCGATGTTGAACACCATCACCTCGATCGGCCCGACCGTCGACTCGATCTGCTCGACGAGTGCAACCACCTCCTCTTCCTTGCGCGCATCGCAGGCGAAGGCATGTGCGCAGCCGCCGTCGGCCTCGATCTGCGCCACCAGCGGCTGCAGCTTGTCGAGGCTGCGCCGCGTGACGCAGGTGGCGAAGCCTTCGCGCGCGAAGCGGCGGGCAATGGCGCCGCCGGTGGCGTCGCCCGCGCCCACGATGAGTGCAGCCTTGGTGAGCGCCATGACGGTCATTCCTTGTAGTAGACGATCTGGTTGGAAGTGGCGAGCAACGTGCCGCCTTCGCTCCAGAGCTGCGCAGCCTGGTCGAAGAAGCCGCTGCTGAACTGCTGCCCCGTCGCGCTGCCGAGCAGGTAACCCGTGCCGACCTCGGCCAGCTGCGCCGCATCGGCATGGAAATACGTGGTGATCGACACCGTGCCCACCGGCACCCGCGTGGCGCGGCGCAGCCACACGCGCGGGAAGAACAGGTCGCTCATGGCCGCGAGCGAGGCGAAGTCGAGCGCGCGTTGCTGCGCATCGCGCACCCAGAGCCGGCTCTCGCTGTGATGGCCGCTGCCGTCCCATTTCGAAGGAATGCTGCCGCTGATCGGCCGCATCTCGTACTGGCCGATCCACGCCACGCCCGACGGGCCAATGCTCATGCGCTCGACCATCTCGGGCCGCGGCACCTCGGGCATCGGCAGGTCGTTGCCGTTCCAGGTCTCGCGGCGCACGGCGGTCACCACGGTGGCGGTGGTCGTCATGTTCGGCGCTGCGCCGGGGCCGGCCTGCGTGATCTGCACCGTCCAGTGCTGCGTCGAGCGGTTGGTGCGCACGGCGGTGGCCTGGATGTCGAACGCGCCGGCTTCGAGCGCCGCCGCGTAGTTCACCGTGAGCGCGATCGGCACGCCGAGCAGGTCGGGATGCTTCAGCACCGCTTGCAGCGCCAGCGCCGCGGTGGTGCCGCCGAAAGGGCCGACCATGTTCCAGTAGTCGGGGCTGGTCATGCCCGTGAAGTGCCCCACGCGGATGTCGCTGTGGTGGATCGCCAGGGCCTTGTCGAAGGGGTGCGTGCTCGTCGTCATGATCGGCAGTGTGCCTCCGGTCGATGGCGTCACGCAGTCGTGTGCGGGACGTTGGCGTGCTGCAGCGCAGTAAGCGACGCCAGCCGATGCAGCTTGTCGAGCGTGCTCGGCCAGAGGCTCTGGCTGAACTGCTCGCGGAAGAAGCCGAAGTGGCCGATGCGCCGGGCCTGCACGTCGGCCGGCGCAATGCGCTCCACCGCGCTCGGTGCGCCGGCATAGAAGCTCACGAGGCTTTCGGTGCCGGCGAGCGTCATGAGCTCGTCGTCGGTCATCGACAGCGCGAGCACCGGGAAGCGCACGCGGCCGTAGCTGCGCAGTGCCGCCTCGCCTTCCGCGCCGACGCTGTAGCGCGGGTTCAGGCACCAGCGCCGCCATTGCAGGATCACGCCGCGCGGCAGGTCGCCGACCTTCTTCAGCCGGCGGCCCGGAAAGTAGCCGCACAGCCGCGTGACCAGCGGCACGAGCACGAACCAGAAGTAGAGGATGCTGCGCTTGAGCTTCGGCGCGTTCTCGCGCCAGTAGCCGCTGCCCGCGGCGATGCTGACGAGGCCGTCGACCTGCCCGGGACGCTGCAGGAAGCCCGGCAGCTGCGCGCCCAGGCTGTGGCCCAGCAGGTAGAGCGGCTGGCCGGGCAACGCCGCCTTGGCTGCGTCGATCACCGCTTCGTAGTCGCAAGCCCAGTCGAGCAGGTCGGCCTTGAAGCCGCGCAGCGGCGCATTGCCGCGCGAGTCGCCGGAGCCCCGGTAGTCGAAGGTCCAGACGCGCAGGCCCTGCTGCGCGAGCCATCGCGCGAAGGGCTCGTAGAAGGACTGGCGCACGCCCATCGCGCCACCGATCACGATGCTGGCACGCGGTGCGCCGACCGGCTCGTACGTTCGCACGGCCAATTGCGTACGACCACCATCGGTTGCAAGCTGCTGCATCTGCATGAGGTTGTCTCCTTCGTTGCCTCGACGCTCGTCCCGGTGTCTTGCGCGTTGCCGATCAGACGCGCTCGAAGATTCCCGCGGCGCCCTGGCCCATGCCCACGCACATCGTGACCATGCCGTACTTCAGGTTCTCGCGGCGCAGCGCATGCACCACGGTCGCCGAACGGATGGCGCCGGTGGCACCGAGCGGATGGCCCAGCGCAATTGCGCCGCCCATCGGGTTGACCTTCGACGGATCGAGCCCCAGCGTGTTGATGACGGCCAGCGACTGCGCGGCGAAGGCTTCGTTGAGCTCGAACCAGTCGATGTCCTGGTGCTTCAGGCCGGCGTAGCGCAGCGCGGCGGGAATGGCCTCGATCGGGCCGATGCCCATGATGTGCGGCGGCACACCTTTGCTCGCGAAGCTCACGAAGCGCGCGAGCGGCGTGAGGCCGTACTGCTTCACCGCCTTCTCGCTCGCGAGGATCAGCGCGCCGGCGCCGTCCGAGGTCTGCGAGCTGTTGCCGGCCGTGACGGTGCCGCGCGCGGCGAACACGGTGCGCAGCTTGGCCAGGCCTTCGAGGCTGGTGTCGGGGCGCGCGCCTTCGTCGAGGTTCGCCATGCGCGTCTTCACGATCGACTCGCCGGTGGCGAGGTTTGGCGTGCGGTCGGTCACTTCGATCGGCGTGATCTCGTCGGCGAACTTGCCGGCCTTCTGCGCGGCCAGCGCCTTCTGGTGCGAGGCGAGTGCGAACTCGTCCTGCGCCTCGCGGCTCACCTTCCACTGCTGCGCGACCTTCTCGGCCGTGAGGCCCATGCCGTAGGCAATGCCGACATCGCCTTCGCGCTCGAAGATCGAGGGCGACAGCGAGGGCGAATTGCCCATCATCGGCACCATGCTCATGCTTTCGACACCGGCCGCGATCATCACATCGGCCTCGCCGACGCGGATGCGGTCGGCCGCCATCTGCACGGCCGACAGGCCCGAGGCGCAGAAGCGGTTCACGGTGATGCCGCCGACGCTGGTCGGCAGGCCCGCCAACACGGCGCCGATGCGCGCGACGTTCAGGCCCTGCTGCGATTCGGGAATCGCGCAGCCGCAGATGATGTCTTCGATGGCCTTGGGATCGAGGCTGGGCACGGCGGCGAGCGCGGCACGCAGCGTGGTCGCGAGCAGGTCGTCGGGGCGGTAGTTGCGGAAGTAGCCGCGGTGCGACTTGCCGATGGGGGTGCGGGTGGCGGAGACGATGTAGGCGTCTTGGACTTGTTTCATGGATGGTTCCTGGATTGGGCTCCTTCCCCCTCTGGGGGAAGGTTGGGATGGGGGCAAGCGGCCGTCAATTCATCCAGTCGATTGACGATGGCCTGCAACACCCCTTCAAGATTGACAAACGGATCGTTCGAGCCGAAGCGAAGCACTTCGAATCCCTGCTCGCGCAGGAAAGCGTCGCGTCGGGCGTCGTAGCCGGCCTGCGCCTGGTGTTGCGATCCGTCGAGTTCGACGATCAGCTTAGGGCCGAGGCATGCGAAGTCGGCGATGTAGTTGCCAAGCGGATGCTGCCTGCGGAACTTCACTCCCAGTTGCTCGCCGCGCAACCCGCTCCAGAGCTTGCGCTCGGAGTCGGTCATCTCGCGCCGCAATGTGCGGGCGTTCTGTTGCGCGTTGGGAGTGGATTGGGTTTGCATAGGCTGCCTGCCCCCATCCCGGCCTTCCCCCAGAGGGGGAAGGAGTAAGAGGGCATCGCTCGCGTCAGTTACGCACCGGCTTCCCCGTGCTCAGCATTCCCATGATCCGCTCCTGCGTCTTCGGATGCACGATGAGCGAGCAGAACGCCTTGCGTTCCAGCGCCATCAGGTACTCCTCGGTCACGAGCGAGCCGGCGTCCACGTCGCCGCCGGTCACCACGTTCGCGATCAGGCTTGCAATGTGGAAGTCGTGCGCGCTGATGAAGCCGCCGTCGCGCATGTTCACGAGCTGGCCCTTGATCGTCGCGGCGCCGCTGCGGCCCGCCACGCGGAAGCTGCGGCGCAGCGGTGCACGGTAGCCGGCGTCGGCCATGGCCTTGGCCTGCTGCAGCGCCACATACAGCAGCTCGTCCTTGTTCGGCACGATCACGTCGCTGTCGAGCAGGTAGCCCAGCTTCTTCGAGTCGAGCGCGCCGGTGCCCACCTTCGCCATCGCGGCCGCGGTGAAGCCTTCGGTGAGGAACGGCAGCAGGTCGGTGCCCGTCGAGGCCGAGGCGTTCTCGGCGGCACGGCGCGCGATGTAGGTCAGGCCACCCGCGCCGGGGATCAGCCCCACGCCGACTTCGACCAGGCCGATGTAGCTCTCCATTGCTGCGACCCGTTTGGCCGAGTGGACGGCCAGCTCGCAGCCGCCGCCCAGCGCCATGCCGCGCACCGCGGAGATCACCGGCACGCTGGCGTAGCGGATCTTGAGCATCACGTTCTGCAACTCCTGCTCGGCGCCCTCCACCGCGCCGATACCGGCTACGACGAAGGCCGGCAGCATCGCCTGCAGGTCGGCGCCGACCGAGAACATCTCATCGGGCGACCAGATCACGAGGCCCTTGTATTCGGCTTCGGCCAGGTCGACTGCGGCGCCCAGCGCCTCGGCCACGTCAGGGCTGATGGCGTGCATCTTCGAATGGATGCTCGCGATCAGCACCTCACCATCCAGCGTCCACACGCGCACATCGCCTTCGTCGCTGATGGTGGTGCCCGCGGTGTTGGCATCGGCTGCATTCGCACCGAGCACGCTTTCCGGGAACAACTGGCGGTCATGCACGGGCAGCCTGCGCTGCGGCACGAACTTGTTCTGCGACGCGCTCCACGAGCCTTCGGGCGTGTGCACGCCGCCAGCCTCGGCCACCGGGCCTTCGAACACCCACTTGGGCAGCGGTGCGCTGCTCAGCGCCTTGCCGGAGTCGATGTCTTCCTGCACCCACTTGGCGACCTGCGCCCAGCCGGCTTCCTGCCAGAGCTCGAACGGGCCCTGCTTCATGCCGAAGCCCCAGCGCATCGCAAAGTCGATGTCGCGCGCGCTCTCGGCGATGTCGCCCAGGTGCACGGCGGCGTAGTGGAAGCCGTCGCGCAGGATGGCCCAGAGGAACTGGCCCTGCGGTCCTTCGCTCTCGCGCAGCAGCTTCAGGCGTTCGCCCGCGGGCTTCTTCAGCATGCGGCCGTACACCTCGTCGGCCTTGGCGCCGGCGGGCACGTACTCGCCGCTCTTCAGGTCGAAGCGCAGGATGTCGCGGCCGGCCTTCTTGAAGAAGCCGGCCTTGGTCTTCTGGCCCAGGTTGCCCAGCTCCAGCAGCTTGGCGAGCACCGGCGGCGTCGCGAAGTTGGCGTAGAACGGATCGCTCTCGGCGTTCAGGTTGTCCTGCAGCGTCTTCACGACGTGGGCCATCGTGTCGAGGCCCACCACGTCGGCGGTGCGGAAGGTGCCCGAGCTGGCGCGGCCCAGCTTCTTGCCCGTGAGGTCATCCACCACGTCGGGCGTGAGGCCGAACTTCTCGACTTCCTTCAGCGTGGCCAGCATGCCGGCGATGCCGACGCGGTTGGCGATGAAGTTGGGCGTGTCGTGCGCGCGCACCACACCCTTGCCCAGCGTGCTGGTGACGAAGGCTTCGAGGTCGTCGAGCACCTGCGGCTGCGTGGTGGGCGTGTTGATCAGCTCCACCAGGAACATGTAGCGCGGCGGGTTGAAGAAGTGGATGCCGCAGAAGCGCGGCTTCAGCGCTTCGGGCAGCGCCTCGCTGAGCTTGGTGATCGAGAGGCCCGAGGTGTTCGAGGCCAGGATCGAATGCTTGGCAACGTGCGGCGCGATCTTCTTGTACAGATCGAGCTTCCAGTCCATGCGCTCGGCAATGGCTTCGATGATGAGGTCGCACTCGCCGAGCTTGGCCAGGTCGTCTTCGTAGTTGGCCTGTTCGATCAGGCCCGCATCGGCCACGTCGCCGAGCGGCGCGGGCTTGAGCTTCTTGAGGTTGTCGATGGCGCGCGCGACGATGCCGTTCTTCGGGCCTTCTTTTGCGGCCAGGTCGAACAGCACGACAGGCACGCGCACGTTGACGAGGTGGGCCGCAATCTGCGCGCCCATCACGCCGGCGCCGAGCACGGCGACCTTCTTCACTTGAAATCGGGACATGTTGCTTGGTATTTCTTGGATAGGTTGCGCACAGGCTTGTTTACTGCGCGCGGTTCCAGGTTTGGGTACGCCAGAACGGGCCCAGGTAGCCGCGCACCTCGAGCTTCTTGCCGCCCTCGATGGGCGTGAAGCTCGCGCGGTATTCCTTGCCGTTCTCGGGGTCGAGGATCTTTCCGCCTTCCCAGACGTCCTTGTTCTCGGCCTTCTTGCCGCCGCGGATGATGTCGAGGCCGACCATGGGCTTGTCCTTGCGGTCGTCGCTGCATTCGCTGCAGACCGCGCCGGGCTTGGCATCCTTGCCCAGCGCCTTCTCGATGCGCCCGGACAGCGCGCCGTGGGTCTCCGCGATGCTGATCTCGGCCTTGACCTCGCCGGTCTTGTCGTCCACGTTGCGCCACAGACCCACCGGCGTGCTCTGAGCCATGGCCGAAACGGCCGTGACGGAGAACAGGATGGCTGCGAGTGTTGTTTTCATGATCGACGGCTCCTGGAGTCGAAGGAAGACGAGACGGTACGACCGCTCAGGCCAGTGCCGCGTCGGTGTCCATCAGCACCTTGCTGCCGGCGCGCGCGGTGCGCATCAGCGTCGCGGTCTCGGGGAACAGCTTGGCGAAATAGAAGCGTGCTGTCTGCAGCTTGGCGACGTAGAACGGATCGGTGTTGCCGGCCGCAATTTCACGCAGCGCGACCTGCGCCATGCGGGCGAACAGGTAGCCGAACACGAAGTGGCCGGCCACGCGCAGGTAGTCGACAGCAGCGGCGCCCACTTCGTCGGGATTCTGGAAACCCTTGAAGCCGATCTCGGTCGTGAACTTGGTGAGCTGGTCGCCCAGCATCGCGATCGGGTTGATGAACTCGGCCATCTTCTCGTTCACACCCTCTTCTTCCACCAGCTTGCCCACGAGCTTGCCGAACTTCTTCAGCGACGCGCCGTTGTTGCCCAGCACCTTGCGGCCCAGCAGGTCCAGCGACTGGATGGTGTTGGTGCCTTCATAGATCATGTTGATGCGGTTGTCGCGCACGAACTGCTCCATGCCCCATTCCTTGATGAAGCCGTGGCCGCCGAACACCTGCATGCAGGCGTTGGTGGAAATGTGGCCGTTGTCGGTGATGAAGGCCTTGACGATGGGGGTCAGCAGCGCGACCAGCTCACCCGAGTCCTTGCGCACCTTCTCGTCGGGGTGGTTGTGTTCCTTGTCGAGCAGCAGCGTGCAGAAGATCTGCAGCGCGCGGCCGCCTTCGGCATAGGCCTTGGCAGTGAGCAGCATCTTGCGCACGTCGGGGTGCACGATGATGGGGTCGGCTTCCTTGTCCTTGGCCTTCACGCCCGAGAGCGAGCGCATCTGCACGCGGTCTTTCGCGTAGGCCAGTGCGTTCTGGTAGGCCACTTCGGTCAGGCCGAGCGACTGGTTGCCCACGCCCAGGCGTGCGGCGTTCATCATCACGAACATCGCGGCCAGGCCCTTGTTGGGCTCGCCCACCAGCGTGCCGGTGGCGCCTTCGATCACGATCTGCGCGGTGGCGTTGCCGTGGATGCCCATCTTGTGCTCCAGGCCGGCGCAGAAGATCGGGTTGCGCTCGCCGAGCGAGCCGTCGGCCTTGACCTTGAACTTCGGCACCACGAACAGGCTGATGCCCTTGCTGCCCTTGGGCGCATCGGGCAGGCGGGCCAGCACCAGGTGAATGATGTTGCTCGTCATGTCGTGCTCGCCGGCCGAGATGAAGATCTTGCTGCCGGTGATGCGGTAGGTGCCGTCGGGCTGCGGCTCGGCCTTGGTGCGCAGCAGGCCGAGGTCGGTGCCGCAATGGGGTTCGGTGAGGCACATGGTGCCGGTCCACTCGCCGCTCGTGAGCTTGGGCAGGTAGGTCTTCTTCTGTTCGTCAGTGCCGTGCGCCACCAGCGCCTCGTACGCGCCGTGCGAGAGGCCGGGGTACATGGTCCAGGCCTGGTTGGCGCTGTTGAGCATCTCGAACAGGCACTGGTTCACCACGAAGGGCAGGCCCTGGCCGCCGAAGGCCGGGTCGCACGACAGCGCAGGCCAGCCGCCTTCGACGTACTTGGCGTAGGCGTCCTTGAAGCCCTTGGGCGTCTTCACTTCGTGCGTGGTCTTGTCGAGCACGCAGCCCTCTTCGTCGCCGCTGATGTTCAGCGGAAAGGTCACCTCGGCAGCGAACTTGCCGGCCTCCTCGATCACCGCGTTGATGGTGTCGGCGTCGGTTTCGGCGTGGGCCGGCAGCGCCTTGAGTTCCTCGGCGACGTTGAGCACTTCATGCAGCACGAACTGCATGTCGCGCACGGGTGGGTTGTAGGTAGGCATCCGGGACTCTCCTGGTCGAAGCTAGATAGAAAAAGAAAAAGGGGAAAACAGAAAAGAGGACAGGCCGCGCGCCTCAGCGCACGGTCTTGAGGCGGCGGCCCGCCGGCGCAGTGGCCCCGGCCTTCGGCGCGTCGGGCGTGGCGCTGCGCGCGAGGATGTTGTCGAAGCCGACGTTGGCGCGGCCGATGGAGCCGGGCACCTGAAGAAAGCGCGCCTCGTAGTGCAGCGCGAGGATCAAGCCGTGGATCTCGAACGCCACCTGGCGCTCGTCGGCGTCGGCGCGCAGGTGGCCTTCGCTCTGTGCCTGCACGATGGCGCGCAGCACGGCGGCCTGCCAGATGCTGACCGACTCGACCAGCGCGTCGCGCACCGGACCCGGGCGGTCGTCGAATTCGGAGGCGCCGCTGATGTAGATGCAGCCCGAGTCGATCTCGGTCGAGGTGCGCTTCATCCAGTTGGCGAACATGGCGCGCAGGCGCGGCAGGCCGCGCGGCGCCTGGAGGGCGGGAAAGAACACTTCCTGCTCGAAGCGCGCGTGGTATTCGCGCACCACCGAGATCTGCAGTTCCTCGCGCGAGCCGAAGTGGGCGAACACGCCCGACTTGCTCATCTTGGTGATTTCGGCCACGGCGCCGATCGACAGGCCCTCCAGCCCGATCTGCGCGGCCAGCGCCAGCGCGGCGTCGACGATGACGGCTTTGGTCTGCTGGCCCTTCTGGGCGGCGCGGACGGGCTTGGCGGAAACGGCTGTGGCGGACATCGTGGAATTTCCCTGCAAAAAAAAACGAACGGTCGTTCTATTTTGCAGGGCTTTGCACTTTCGGCCACAAGAGACCTTCAACGGTTGAAGGTTAATTGACGCGAAATGGGGGCGTCGCCGGCCCCGTCCCGGCCACTTCCTTTCAGAATTCCTGCGACACCGGCCGCAACACGACTTCGTTGATGTCCACGTTCGCCGGCTGCTCCACCGCGTAGACGACGGCGCGCGCCACCGAATCCGCGGGGATCTGGTTGGCGTCGTAGAACGCCTTCACGCCAGCCGCGCTCTCGGCATCGCTGCTGCCGAACTTCAGCTCCGAATCGACCGCCCCGGGCGACACGATGGTCACGCGCACGCCGCTGTTGCCCACCTCCACACGCAGGCCCTCGGAGATGGCGCGCACCGCATGCTTGGTAGCGCTGTACACCGTGCCGATGGGCGTGAACACCTTCAGCCCCGCAATGGAAGCGACGTTGACGATGTGCCCCCCGCCCTGCGCCTGCATGCGCGGCAGCACGGCGGCAATGCCGTAAAGCACGCCCTTGATGTTGACGTCGATGGTGCGGTCCCATTCGTCGACCTTGAGTTTCTCGAGCGGCGACAGCGGCATCACGCCCGCGTTGTTGACCAGCACGTCGATGCGGCCGAAGGCTTCGATGGTTGCGGCGGCGAGCTTGTCGAGTTCGGCGCGCTTCGACACGTCGGTGGCCACGGCGATGGCCTCGCCGCCGGCTTGGCGGATTTCTGCCACGACCTTGTCGAGCCGGTCGGTGCGGCGGGCCGCGAGCACCACCTTCGCGCCGCGCGCGGCAAGGTGGCGCGCCGTCGATTCGCCGAGCCCACTGCTCGCGCCGGTGACGATGGCGACCTTGCCCTGGATGTTGTCTTGAACGGATGTCATGGAAATTCCTTTCGGGGGTGTTGAAGAAGTGCACGCAGTGTGGAAAATCCTCGCGTTCCCGTATATGAAACTCTTCCGACTTCAGAATTCCTCAATAGGGAACAGTCCATGTCCAACCGCCTCGAAGCCTTGCGCGTGTTCTGCACCGCCGCCGATGCCGCCAACTTCCGAGACGCCGCGGTGCGGCTGTCGGTGTCGCCGCAGGTGGTGACACGCGCGGTGCGCGAGCTCGAAGACGAACTGGGCGAACCGCTGTTCCACCGCAGCACGCGCGGCGTACAGCTCACCGACTTCGGCCGGCAGCTCGCAGAGCGGGCGCGCGTGGCAGTGGGCGGCGTGGACGACCTCTTTCACCGCACCGACAGGCGCGCGCTGTCGCAACATGCGGGCACGGTGCGTGTCACTGCGCCGGGCATCTTCGGACGCCGGCTCATTCCGCAGGCGCTGGCGCCGATGCTCGCGGCACACCCCGGGCTGGTGCTGGACCTGCGCGTGTCGGAGAAGCATGCCGACGTGGTCGACCAGCAGATCGACATCGGCGTGCGCGTGGGCCCGCTGCGCGACGCACGCTTCGTTGCGAGGCCGGTGGGAAGGATGGCGCTGCACGTGGTGGCCGCGCCCGCACTCGTCGCGCGCACGGGCGTGCCGAAGAAGCTGGACGCGCTCGCGGCGCTACCGCTCACCGCACTGATCGACCGCAAGTCGGGCCGCCCCTGGCCGCTGGTCTTCAGCAAGGGCCGGCAACTGACGGTGACGTCGCCGGCCTTCGTTACCGACGACTTCGACACCGAGTGCGCCGCGGTGCTCGCGGGATTGGGCTTCGCCCAGCTGATCGGGGCACTGGCCGAGCCCTGGCTCGATTCGGGCGCGCTGGTGCCGGTGCTCGAAGCCGACGCGCCGCAGCCGTGGCCGATCTATGTGTACCGCTCGCAGCGCGCACCGGTGCCGGCGCGCGTGCGACTGGTGTACGACGAACTGATCCGCGTGCTGCGCTGAACGCTACGGCAGGCCGCACGTCCTCTGCCACGCACCGGGCGTGAAGCCGAACTGGCGCGCGAAGATGCGCGTCATGTGGCTCTGGTCCGCGAAGCCGCTTGCAGCAGCGGCGTCCGCGAGGCCCGTGCCGCGGCGGATCAGGCCGCGTGCGCGTTCGGCGCGCTGCAGCAGCAGCCACGCGTGGGGCGGCACGCCATAGGCCTTCTCGAAGCGCCGCAGCACCTGGTACCTGCCGAGGCCGGTCATCGCGGCAAGTTCGTCGAGCGTGGGCGCGGCGAGCAAGTCGTCGGCGAGGCGCTCGCGCACCAGCCGCACATCACCACCGATCTCGGGCAGCGCAACGGCGGTGGAATGGGCGTCGAGCAACACGCCGCAGACTTCGGCCAGCGATTCTTCGCAGGCCAGCGCCTCGGCGCCTGCGGCGTTGGCCGTGGCACAGCGCCACTCATCGAGGCGGGCGAACAGGCGGCACAGCGTGTGGAGCAGCCGCGCGTCCTGGAGCACGGGCCGCGTGAATTCGATGCCGGCGTCCGCAACGCCTTCGCGCATGCCAGCCATCACGACCGCATCGAAATACACCATGCGCCAACGGCGCGACGGGCCGCCGAGCGGCCGGCCGTCGTGCACTTCGCCGGGGTTGGTGGTGATCAGGTCGCCCGCATAGGCATCGACCCTTCCGCGGCCGCTGGCCGAGCTTTGCGCGCCATGGTCGAGCAGGCCGACGCCGTAGGTCGAATGCCAGTGCCGGCCGTAGTGGCGGGCACTGTCCATCGCGGTGGCATGGACGCCCTCCCAGGGCGTTCCAAAGACCTGCGAGCGATGGTCCGGCGGCGTCTTCATCCGCCGGATGATCTCAGAGAACGGTGCTCAGAGCTTGAAGGGAATCACTTCCTGGCGTTGTTCGCCCAGGCCTTCGATGCCCAGCGTCATCACGTCGCCCTTCTTCAGGAACAACGGCGGCTTCATGCCCATGCCCACGCCGGGCGGCGTGCCGGTGGTGATCACGTCGCCGGGCATCAGGGTCATGAACTGGCTCACGTAGCTCACGATCTTGGCGACGCTGAAGATCATGGTCCTGGTGCTGCCCGTCTGCACGCGCTGGCCGTTCAGGTCGAGCCACATCGAGAGCTTCTGCGGGTTCTCGATTTCGTCGCGCGTGACGAGCCAGGGGCCGAGCGGGCCGAAGGTGTCGCAACCCTTGCCCTTGTCCCAGGTGCCGCCGCGTTCGATCTGGTATTCGCGCTCGCTGACGTCGTTGATGGTGCAGTAGCCGGCCACATAGTCGAGCGCGCTCTTCTGCGACACATAGCGGGCGCGCGTGCCGATGACCACGCCGAGCTCGACTTCCCAGTCGGTCTTGACAGAGCCCTTGGGCAGCATCACGGGGTCGTTCGGCCCCTGGATGCAGCTGTTGGCCTTCATGAACACCACGGGCTCCTTGGGCACCGGCAGGCCGGACTCGGCCGCGTGGTCCGCGTAGTTGAGGCCGATGGCGATGAACTTGCCGACGTTGGCCACGGGGCTGCCGAAACGAGGCTTGCCCTTGACCAGCGGCAGCTTGTCGAGCTTCTGCTTGCGCAGCTTGGCAATGGCGGCATCGCCGAGCTGGTCGGGACCGATGTCCTTGACGACCGCGCTCAGGTCGCGCAGCTGGCCCTTGTCGTCGATGAGGCCGGGCTTTTCCTTGCCGGGGTTGCCATAGCGGACGAGTTTCATGCTTTCCTTTCAGTGCATTGAATCAATACGTGGAGCGGCCACTGGAGAGGTCGAAGACCACAGCGGTGGCCCGCGAAGTCGAGCGGGTCATATGGTGATGCCGCCGTCGACCGTGAAGGCCTGTCCGGTAGCGAAGATCGATTCGTCGCTCGCAAGGAACACCACCACCGGCGCGATCTCCTCGGCCTGCGCGAGCCGGCCCATGGGCTGGCGCGCGATGAAGGCCTTGCGGGCGGCATCGGGGTCGGCGTTGGCGTTGATACGCTCGCCGAGCGAAGGCGTATCGACCGTGCCCGGGCACACGGCATTGCAGCGGATGCCCCGGGCCACGTAGTCGGCCGCCACGCTCTTGGTAAGGCCCAGCACCGCCGCCTTGGTGGTGCCGTAGACAAAGCGGTTGGGCAGCCCCTTCATGCTGGAGCACACGCTCGCCATGTTGATGATGCTGCCGCGCCCGGCCGCCAGCATGCCGGGCAGCACGGCCTGGATGGTCCACATCTGCGCGCGCACGTTGAGGCTGAAGGCAAACAGCAGCTCGTCGTCGGTGGCCTGCTCGATGGTGCCGTTGTGCACCACGCCCGCGCAGTTGAAGAGAACGTCGAGCGCGGGCAGCTTCGCCACCAGCGCGCCGATGGCGGCCTTGTCGAGCACGTCGAGCTTGAGCGCCGTGACGTTGGGCATGCCGGCGTAGCGTTCGAGCAGCTTTTCGTTGACGTCGGTGGCCCAGACCTGCGCGCCTTCGGCCGCCATGGCGAGCACGCTGGCACGGCCGATGCCCTGGCCTGCGGCGGTGACCAGCGCGGTCTTTCCCTTCAATCTCATGGGTGTCTCCTCGGGTTAGGCCCGATGTTGATCCGGGCGGTGTATCGTATTCTGAATTGGCCTTACCACTTGTCCAATTCAGGACAACCCTTAACCCGTTCGATTTCCTCTTTTCGTTCCCGTGCCGATCCAGACCCTCGAACCCCAGCGCCTCTACCGCCAGATTGCCGAGCAGCTGCGCGTGCTCATCGGCAAGGGCGAGTTCGCGGTGGGCGCGCGCATTCCCGCCGAGCGCGACCTGGCCGCGCAGCTGGGCGTGAGCCGGCCCTCGGTGCGCGAGGCGCTGATTGCGCTGGAGGTCGAAGGCTGGGTCGAGATCCGCACCGGCTCGGGCGTGTACGTGCTCGACAGGTCGCACCGAGCGGCCCCGCCAGCCAACGGCGCAGCCGGCGTCGAATGGGGCCCGCTCGAAATCATCCGCGCGCGCCGCCTGGTGGAAGGCGAGACCGCCGCCACCGCGGCCCAGTACGGCAAGCGCAAGGACGTGGACGCCATGCGCCGCGCGATCCGCATGATGCGCGAGATGGCTGCACGCAACGAGGTGCCGCACGAGGGCGACCGCGCCTTCCACCTGGCCATCGTCAACGCGTGCGACAACGTGGTGCTGACCGAGACGGTGCAGGGCTTCTGGGAGTCGCGGCATGGGCCGATCTTCGCCCGGATGATCGATTACTTCGAGACCATGGACTCGTGGCAGGCCGCCATCGGCGAGCACGAAGCCATCCTCGACGCCATCGCGGCGCACGACCCGGCCGCGGCGCGCGACGCAATGCACCATCACATGGACAAGTTCCACCAGCGGTTCAGCGCGAGCTGGCGCCGCACCAAGGCCTCCTGACAAACAAACAAGCGCCGGCAGACACTCACGATGACTCCCTACATCCGACTCCACCCCGCCGATGACGTCGTCATCGCGCGCTCGCAACTGCTCGGCGGCACCGTCGTCGAGAACGTGGCCGTGCGCGGCCTGATCCCGCCGGGCCACAAGATCGCCATGCGCGCCATCGCGCCGGGCGAGCCTGTGCGCCGCTACAACCAGATCATCGGTTTCGCGAGCAAGCCCATCGCCGCCGGCGAGCACGTGCACACGCAGAACCTCGACATGGGTCCGGACAAGGGAGATTTCGAACGCGACTACGCCTTCGGCGCCGACGTGAAGCCCGCACCCGCCAAGCGCGAAGCCACCTTCATGGGCATCAAGCGCCCAGACGGCCGCGTGGCCACGCGCAACTACATCGGCGTGCTCACCAGCGTGAACTGCTCGGCCACGGCCGCGCGCGCCATTGCCGACCACTTCTCGCGCAAGACCAATCCGCAAGCACTTGCGGCGTTCCCGAACGTCGATGGCGTGGTCGCGCTCACGCACGGCACCGGCTGCGGCATGGACACCGAGGGCATGGGCATGCAGATTTTGGAGCGCACGCTCACGGGATACGCCACGCACCCGAACTTCGCGGGCGTGCTGGTCGTCGGGCTCGGCTGCGAGGCCAACCAGATCAACGCCTGGCTCGCGACCGGCCACCTGGCCGAGGGCGAGAACTTCCGCACCTTCAACATCCAGGACACCGGCGGCACGCGCAAGACGGTGGAGAGAGGCGTGGCGCTCATCAACGAGATGCTGCCGCGCGCCAACGCGGTGAAGCGCGAGCCATGCAGCGCTGCGCACATCACCATCGGGCTCCAGTGCGGCGGCTCCGACGGTTACTCGGGCATCAGCGCCAACCCGGCGCTGGGCGCGGCGGTCGACCTGCTGGTGGCGCACGGCGGCACCGCCATCCTCAGCGAAACGCCCGAGGTGTATGGCGCCGAGCACCTGCTGACGCGCCGTGCCGTGAAGCGCGAAGTCGGCCAGAAGCTGGTGGACCGCATCAAGTGGTGGGAGCACTACACCGCCATCAACGAAGGCGAGATGAACAACAACCCTTCGCCGGGCAACAAGGCAGGCGGGCTCACCACCATCCTCGAGAAGTCGCTGGGCGCGGTCGCCAAGGGCGGCACGAGCAACCTCGAGGCGGTGTACGAATACGCGGAGCCCGTCACCGCGCACGGCTTCGTCTACATGGACACACCGGGCTACGACCCGGTGAGCGCCACGGGCCAGGTGGCCGGCGGCGCCAACCTGATCTGCTTCACGACCGGGCGTGGCTCGGCGTACGGTTGCGCGCCCTCCCCCTCGCTCAAGCTCGCGACCAACTCGGCGCTTTGGCAGCGGCAGGAAGAAGACATGGACATCAACTGCGGCGAGATCGTGGACGGCACCGCGTCGATCCAGGAGATGGGCCAGCGAATCTTCGAACTGGTGCTCGCGACCGCCTCGGGCGCGCAATCGAAAAGCGAGCAGCACGGCTACGGGCAGAACGAGTTCGTTCCGTGGCAGGTCGGCGCCGTGATGTGAATCCATCGACAAGGAACCCCATGGCCACACTCCCCTTCGGTTTCCTCGACGGCACCGGCTTCGAACACCTGGACCCTCGCTTCAAGACCTGCATTCCCGGCCCCGAGCGGGTGCAACGCCTGTGGACCGGTGCGCGCTGGTGCGAAGGCCCCGCCTGGTTCGGCGCGCACCGCACGCTGGTGTGGTCCGACATTCCCAACAACCGCATGCTGCGCTACGACGAGGTCAACGGCACGGTCGGCATCTTCCGCGAGCCGTCGAACAACGCCAATGGCCACACGGTCGACCGCGAGGGCCGGCTCGTGAGCTGCGAGCACCTCACGCGGCGCGTGACGCGCACAGAGCACGACGGATCGATCACCGTGCTGGCTTCGCACTGGCAGGGCAAGCGGCTCAATTCACCGAACGACGTGGTCGTGCATTCGGACGGCGGCGTGTGGTTCACCGACCCGAGCTACGGCATCCTCTCCGACTACGAAGGCCTGAAGGCGGACAGCGAGATCGGCGCCTGCCACGTCTACCGCATCGACCCCGCGAGCGGCGAGGTCGAGCGCATGGCCGACGACTTCGTGAAGCCCAACGGGCTGGCGTTCTCGCCCGACGAATCGCTGCTGTACATCGCCGACACCGGCGCGAGCCATGCGGCGGACGGGCCGCGGCACATTCGCCGCTTCAAGGTGGGCACCGACGGCCGCACCCTGAGCGGCGGCGAAGTGTTTGCCGAATGCACCAGCGGCCTGTTCGACGGCTTCCGCCTCGACACCGAAGGCCGCATCTGGACCAGCGCGCTCGATGGCGTGCACGCCTACCACCCCGACGGCACGCTGCTCGGCAAGATCCTGCTGCCCGAGCGCGTGGCCAACGTTTGCTTCGGCGGGCCGAAGCGCAATCGCCTTTTCATTTGTGCGACCACGTCGCTCTATGCCATCACGCTGAACGCGAAGGGAGTCTGATCCATGTCCAGAACACTGGAGGCCGATGGCCTGCAAGCCACCGTCGCCCGCATCCTCGAAGCCGCAGGCAGCACCCCGGCCGAAGCACAACAGGTGGCCGCCAACCTCGTGCTGGCGAACCTCAGCGGCCACGACTCGCACGGCGTGGGCATGCTGCCGCGGTACGTCGACGCGGTGGCTGAAGGCGGGCTGAAGCCCAACGCCGCCGTGCGCGTCAACCTCGACATCGGCACGCTGATGGGGCTGGACGGCCAGCACGGCTATGGCCAGATCGTCGGCGTGCAGGCGATGGAGCTCGGCATTGCGCGGGCGAAGCAGCACGGCAGTTGCATCTTCACGCTCTCGCATGCGCACCACCTGGGGCGCATCGGGCATTTCGCCGAGATGGCGACGGCGCAGGGACTGGTGTCGATGCACTTCGTCAATGTGCTGTCGCGTCCGGTGGTCGCGCCCTGGGGCGGCGGCGACGGGCGCTTCGGCACCAACCCGTGCTGCATCGGCATTCCACTCTCGGGCGCGGACCCCTTCGTGCTCGACTACGCGACCAGCCGCGTCGCGCAGGGAAAGATGCGCGTGGCGCACAACAAGGGCGAGCGCGTACCCGACGGCTACCTGATCGACGAGAACGGCGCACCGACCAACGACCCCGGCGTGGTGGTCGTGCCTCAGGGCAACGGCCTGTTCGGCGCGCTCATGACCTTCGGCGAGCACAAGGGCTACGGCATGGCCGTGGCGTGCGAGCTGCTGGGCGGTGCACTCACGGGCGGTGGCACATGGCACCGGCCGGCCGACACGGCCCGCACGGTGCTCAACGGCATGCTGACGGTGCTGATCGACCCGGCACGCCTGGGCACGCAGACTTCGTTCGACCAGGAGGCGCGGGAGTTCGTCGAATGGCTGCGGCAGAGCCCGCCGGGACAGGGCTTCGACGAGGTGCAGATTGCCGGCGAACCGGAGCGCAAGGCGCGGGCTGCGCGGCGGCGGGACGGGATCTGGGTCGATGAGGCGACGTGGGGGGAGATCGTCGCGGCGGGTGCCAAGGTGGGCATTGCCATCGCGTAAGGGCTTGACGACGGCTAACGGCGCGCGCTTTGCGACTTCTGGCTCAGCACGAGCGCGATGCCTCCCAGGATCGCCACGGAGGCGGCCGCCAGCCGCGGCGTGATCGCCTCGGACAGGAACAGCACGCCACCAAATGCGGCCAGCAGCGGCACCGACAGCTGCACGGTGGCTGCCCGCATCGCCGAAAGGCGGCCCAGCACCGCATACCAGACGACATAGCCGAGACCCGAGGTCAGCGCACCGGAAGCCACGGCCAGGGCGACGCCGGTCGCGTCCGCATGAGCGCTTGCCACGAAGCCCAGGCTCAGCGCGAGCGCGAGCGGCACCGCCCGCGTGAAGTTGCGCGCAGTGGCGGCCAGCGGGTCGGCCACGCCGCGGCCGCGCAATGAATACAGGCCCCACGCCACGCCCGCCACCGCCATCAGCACGGCGCCGAAGAGCGGCGGCGCGGAAATCCCCGGTGACACCAGGTACACGAGTCCGACCACCGCCAGGGCGAAACCGAACCATGCAGCAGGCCCGAAGCGCTCGCCGGAGCCCAGACCCGCACCAAGCATCGTGAGCTGAACCGCACCGAACAGGATCAGCGCACCCGTTCCCGCGGGCAGGCTGAGGTAGGCGAAAGAGAAGAACGCGACATAGGCGAACAGCATGGCGGCGGCAAGCCAGTCGGCCCGCCCGGCCACAGACGGCCGTACCCTGAGCCGCACGACGAGCGCGAGCGTGATTGCCCCGGAAACCAGTCTGATGCTGCCGAAGCTGGCGGGATCGATGCCCCGTTGCTGCAGCGCGAGCCTGCACAACAGCGAATTGGCTGCGAACGCGACCATGGCCACAGCGGTAAGGGCGATGGTCTGCAGGAGGGACGGGCCGCGGCGCCCTTCAGACATGGCTTCAGACATGCATCGCCACCATGAAGGCGGCCCAGCCCAGCAACGCAAACCCAAGCGGCGCGCTGAGACGATGGCCCCAGGGAACGTTCTTTTCTACCGCCATGACGGCCGCGAGCAGAAGCATCCAGCCGAGGCTGCCGGTGCCGAGCGCGAACATCAACAACATCAGCGCCCAGCAGCAGCCGACGCAGAACAGGCCGTGGTGCGTGCCCAGCGCGAACGCATGCCTGGCCTGCGCCTGCCCCCGCCAATGCTCGACGACGAAGCTCAGCGGCGTGCGGCACTTCTCCAGGCACCGGTGCTTGAGACGGCTGAACTGGAAGGCTCCAGCCAGCGCGATGGTCGCGGCACCGATCACCCAGCCGTGCCAGGCCAGGGTCGGCGCGCTGGCGAGCAGGGCCAGCACCGCACTGTGGAGTGCGTGCGCCAGCAACCCGAAGGCGCCCCACACCGCCATGTAGCCCAGCCCCAGCAGCACGAGAAGGCGTCCATGGTCCGGGCGCCCCTCGGTCAACCGGTCGAAGGCGTTGAACAACGGCAGCGTCGTCGGCAGCATCATGGCCGCCGTCATGAGAATCCACGAAGCGGCGTAGAGCACCATGGGCACGACCACGTCGCCGGCGGGAACGACCTGGCACAGGAACGCGGCCGGCCCCGAGGCGGTCCAGTCGCCGTGTTCGAGATAGCGTCCGTAGGGACTGCGCGCCCAGGCCCACAACGCCATCCACGCGAGCGTGATCAGCGCAACAAGCACCGGCAGGAACACACGGCGGTGGCGCGAGACGTTGCGCGGCGGCGAGCCGGCCGCCGGGTTCATTGGGCAACCTTCGTGCTTCGCACTGCGGTGCGAACTTGCTTGGGGCGGCCCCGCGCGGCGCTCATGCGTCGAAGACGAAGGTGCTCTGCAGCGCGTTGTGGTTCTTGATGTCGAGGTCGATGCCCAGCGCGGCATTCTTCGAACGGTAGGTCGGGGCCTTGCCGACGAACACCGGCGCGCCCGGAACCGTCGAGAACACGGTGTCGGAAAGGGTGGTCTGGCCGCCGGTCGCGCCGCGGTAGGGCTCGAGTTCGGCGTAGTAGTCCTTGCCGATCTCCAGCTCGCCCTTGCCGTTGTTCACGGTGAAGCGGATCGGCGCCCGCTCGACCGACACGACCTGGCCGATGAGCTTGGCCAGGTCGGCGATCGGTCCGCCGGCCTGCCCGGTGTACACCTTGAGCAGCGCTTCTTCCTGCTCCTTGGAGGCGCTTTCGTCGACGAAGATCGCCGCCGTCCAGTTGCCTTCCAGGATGTTTCCGGGCACATGCGCCACGGCCGCGATGGTGTTGCCGCCGACGTCGATGCCGTCGATCGTTCCCTTGTCGATGCGCCACGCGACGATCGTGTCGCAGGTGCCGTTGTCAGGATCCTCGCCGATCCAGCAGGGACAAAGGACGTTGCAGTTGCATACCTCGAGCAGGCGACCTTCCAGGTGATAGCTCATACGAACCTCCGTTCAAGAAGCCACACGAACACGGACTTGTCGCCGCGACGGGGCGGCAAGGGGCACCGATCCTACGCTTCGCAACGAAGCAAGTCGAGCGCGGTGCCGGGCTCCGCGCCGTCACCTGGGTACCCTGCGGGCTCGCAGTTCGATCAGCCATCGCCCCGACAGGGACGAATCAAACGATCAAGGCGATCGTTGCTTCGAGATGCTCGGACGGCGCGCGGCGGAAACCCGAGCGCGCAAAGCGCTGGAGCTGCCCGACCACGAAGGCCGTGAGCGCCGCGGCGCGCACCTGCGCGTCGACGCTGGGCGTGGCCGAGCCGTCGGCCGCGGCGGCGCCGCGCAGCACCTGGCGCAGGGTGGCTTCGATCTTGTCGAAGAACTGGTTCATGCGCTGCTGCAGGCGCTCGTTTTCGTAGACCAGCGCATCGCCCACCATGACGCGGGTCATGCCAGGGTTGCGCTCGGCGAACTGGACCAGCAGCGTGAGGATTTTTGCGGCCTGCTGGGCGCCGGTGGCGCCCTCGCGCTCCAGGATCTGGTTGACCAGCGTGAAGACGCTCTGCTCGATGAAGTCGATCAGGCCCTCGAACATCTGGGCCTTGCTGGCGAAGTGGCGGTAAAGCGCGGCCTCGCTCACTTCGAGCCGCGCGGCCAGCGCAGCGGTGGTGACCCGCTCTGCGCCGGGCTGCTCGAGCATGGCGGCGAGCGCCTGCAGGATCTGCACGCGCCGCTCACCCGGCTTCGGGCGCTTGCGCGTCGGGGGGGTAAGCGTGTCCGCAGAGGTCTCTACGCCGGAAGCACTGGTCGTCTCTTCGTTCTGCATGGGAGCGCGTGCAAAGATGTAATCAATTGATTCTCGCACAGGGCTGTGAGCACGCGCCCTCCCGTTCAGCGCGCCCGAATCATCGTCCCGTAAGCCTGGTCGGTCAGGATCTCCAGCAGCATCGCGTGCGGCACCCGGCCGTCGATGATGTGCACCGCGTTCACGCCGCTCTTGGCCGCGTCGAGCGCGCCTTCGATCTTGGGCAGCATGCCGCCCGAGATCGTGCCGTCGGCGAACAGGTCGTCGATTTCTCGCGCGCTCAGGTTGGTGAGCAGCTTGCCGTCCTTGTCGAGCACGCCGGGCGTGTTGGTCAGCAGCATGAGCTTCTCGGCCTTGAGCACGGTGGCGAGCTTGCCGGCGACGACGTCGGCGTTGATGTTGTAGCTCTCGTTCTCCTCGCCGAAGCCGATCGGGCTCACGACGGGGATGAAGGCGTCGTCCTGCAGCGCCTTGACCACGCTGGGGTCGATGGAGACGATGTCGCCGACCTGCCCTACGTCATGGTGCAGGTTCGGGTCGGTGCGGTCGGCCAGCTTGAGCTTCTGCGCGCGAATCAGGCCGCCGTCGCGCCCGGTCAGGCCCACGGCCTTGCCGCCAGCCTGGTTGATCAGGCCCACGATGTCCTGCTGCACCTCGCCGGCCAGCACCCATTCGACGACCTCCATGGTCTCGGCGTCGGTCACGCGCATGCCCTGGATGAAGCTGCCCTTCTTGCCGAGCTTGTTGAGTGCCGCCTCGATCTGCGGGCCGCCGCCGTGCACCACCACCGGGTTCATGCCGACCAGCTTCAGCAGCACCACGTCTTCCGCGAAGTCGGCCTGCAGCGCCGGATCGGTCATGGCATTGCCGCCGTACTTGATGACGATGGTCTTGCCGTGGAACTTGCGGATGTACGGCAGCGCCTGGGCCAGGATCTCGGCCTTGTCGCGGGGGGGGATGTTGAGGACGGGGTCGGTCATGGGCGGTCAGGCTCCAAAGCAACAGTGGACGATCAGGTGAGGCTCAAATTCTCGCGCAATCGCGGTGACAGCCGACTGACTGCGCGGGAACACCGTGGAACCGGCTTTGCCGGGCCACACCGGTGTTGCCCCCTGCAAGGGGGTTGGCGCAGCGACATGAAGTGCGCGAAGCCTGGGGGTGTGCCGGTTCACGGGCGCAGCCAGCGCGGCACCTTGAAACGCACGATCATCAGGTACGCGCCCACATAGGTCGTGACAAACAGCAGGCAGAAGAACATCAGCACGATGGTGTTGTTCCAGAACAGCACGGCCGGTACCACCGACAGCGCAGCAAACATCCAGAGGTACGGCGAGGTGCGGTTGTTGCGCGCGAGCAGTTGCCGTGCTTCGTCGTCCGCGAAGGCCACGCGCACGATGCGGCGGAAGATCAGCTGGTGGAAATGCAGTGCATCGGCCGTGCCGGGCGACTGCCCGCGGGCCAGCTTGCGGTAGATGGAGAACAGCGTCTCCCACACCGGGTAGATCAGCAGCAGCATCGGGAACCAGGGCGACACCACGCGGTGGCGCTGCACCAGCGTCACGCAGGCCACGGCGATCACCATGCCCCAGACGTAGGCCCCGCCGTCGCCGGCGAAGATCTTGCCGCGCGGGTAGTTCCACACCAGGAAGCCGAAGGTGGCTCCCACCAGGCAGATCACCATGGCCGCCAGCTGCCGGTCGCCGACCTGCAGCGCCACGTGGGAAATTGCCAGGCACACCAGCACGGCGACCGTGCCCGCCAAGCCGTTGTAGCCGTCGATGATATTGAAGGCATGCGGCAGGCCGCCGATGGCCAGGGCCGCGAACAGCACAGTGGCAAAGGGAATCATCGCCAGCCAGCCGTCGACCGTTTCGGAGCCGGTGCGCGCCACGCCCAACCCCAGCACCCAGCACACGAGCAGCGCAGAGCCGATGGTGAGCCCCAGTCGGTAGCGCACCTTGACGTTCTGGGTGACGTCTTCGACGATGCCGCCCAGCACCGCCGGCGCGATGCACAGCAGCGTGAGCATCGAGGTCTTGACCGGCCACGACACGTTGAACGGATCGGTGCCGGTGACGCCGGCCGCCAGCCATGCCACGCCCATGCCCAGCAGGATGCCCGCACCGCCCAGGCGCGGCACATGGCCTTTGTGGAAGCGCTGAGGCATGTCGGCGCCATAGAGGCGGGCATGCCTGCGCGCGCGGCGCATGAACAGCTGGACCGCGAAAGCGGCGACGAAGAAACTGATGACGATCAGAGCAATCATGTGTGGGAGTTGGGGAACCCTAGAATTCCCGAGCGAAATTAGACCATGCCCACGCCTCCCCCCTCCCGCCCCCCGATCACCATTTCAATCGTGAGCCACGGCCAGCTCCCGCTGGTGCTGCCGCTGCTCGAGCAGTTGGACCGGCACAGCCGAGCCGTCATTGCCAAGGTCGTGCTCACATTGAACATTCCCGAGCCCGATGTGCTCGCCGGCCGCAACTGGGGCTTCGAGGTGGAGCGGATCGGGAACGCGAGCCCCAAGGGGTTCGGCGCCAATCACAACCAGGCCTTCGAGCGCTGCGGCACGCCGTGGTTCCTGGTGCTGAACCCGGACATCCGCTTCGACAGCGACGTGCTGACGCCGCTGCTGGCGCAAGCCGCGGCTGACACCGGGTTGCTGACGCCGCGCATCCTGGAGCCGGGAAAGAACACACCGGAGCCGCACCGGGCCTTGCTCACCCCCTTCGAGATCGTCGGGCGCAAAAAGCCCGGTTACGTGCGGCCCAGCGTGCCGGCGTGGATCCCCGGGCTGTTCATGCTGTTTCGCAGCGAGGCGTACCGGGAAGTCGGAGGCTTCGACGAGCGCTTCTTCATGTACGGGGAAGACTTCGACATCTGCGCACGCACCCGGCTCGCTGGCTGGAAGCTGCAGGTGGGCGAGGACCTGGTGGCGCGACACGACGCACAACGCGAAAGCCACCGGAGCAAGAAATACCTGTACTGGCACGTGACCAGCCTGCTGAAGGTGTGGCTGTCGGGGGCGTTCTGGCGGTACTGGCGGCTTCGCGGTTGAGTCAGCCGCGTTCGAACAAGTCCTGCACGATGGCGTGCCCACCGCGGCCAAAGCGCGCATAGCGCCCGCGCGCCGCCTCGATCAGGATCGGCAAAAGGCGCAGCGGCCGCGCTGACGGAAGTTCGGCCCGGAACCTCTGGTGCGCAACCTTGTCGCGCTGTGCCTCCAGGTAACGGGCTGGCACCCTGGTGCCGAGCTGCTGCAGGCGCCGCAGCAGCGCCTCGGCCCGGCGCAGACGCGCCACGTGCTTGTCGCCACGCTCGACAAATGCCTTGGCGATCTTCTCGGACAAGGTGAGCCGCCGCGCGCCGATCTGGTTGCTGGCGTGCTGGCGATAGTCGATGGTCGGTTCGGGCAGCACGTCCATGCGGCCGATGGCCGCGGCCACGGCGGCCAGCCACTCGTCGTGCACCCATTCGGGCGCGAACGGCAACGCCGTGTCGAGCAGGGTCTTGCGGAACATCGTGGTGGCGCCGGTCACGAGATTGCGCCGCAGCAGCACGCCGAAGGCCTCGCCATGCGCGATGGCCGACAGTTCCGCGGGCTGCACTTCCAGCGCGTGGAAGAGTGTGGAGCCCAGGGGTTCGAGTTGGGCATCGACCAGGCGCGCATCGGTGTGGAGCAGCAGCAGGTCGGGACGCGCCTCGAACTGCGCCACCATGCGCGCGAGCCGGCCAGGATGCCAGGCATCGTCCTGGTCGCACAAGGCAATGAGGTCATGGCTGCAGGCGCGCACGGCCTGCTCGAAATTGCGCGTGACGCCCAGCGGCGGCGTGTTGCTGAACACGCGCAATTCGATCCGATCGGCCACGCCGCACTGCGCAAGGGTGTCGCGCACGACGGCCAGGGTGTCGTCGGTCGAACCGTCATCGGACAGCACGATCTCCCGCGGCAACGGCGCCTGCGTGCAGATGCTGCGGATCTGCTCGGGGAGATAGCGCGCGCCGTTGCGGGTGCAGAGCGCGACGGAGACGTCGAGAGCCATCAGACCGGGGGCAGGCGGGGCGGCCAGGCGTAGCTGAAGTCCTCACGGGCCAGCATGAGGTTGGGGCTGTAGGCGGGGTCGTTCTGGATGAGATCGCCCCAGCGCTGGTGCATGTAGGCGGACTCTTCCTGGAACTGGGCCTGCCTCTTCGGGGACATGTTCTTCGAACGGGTCGCGGACTCGTAATGGAACAGTTCCGCATACGGCGTCCAGACATTGCGCAGGCCCGCTTCGCGCAGGCGCAGGCAGAAGTCGATGTCGTTGAAGGACTCCTTCAGATGCACTTCGTCGAGGCCGCCCACGGCGAGGTAGTGCCGTTTCTGAATCACGAGGCAGGCCGCCGTGACAGCGGAGAACGATTGAATCAGTGCGGCGCGGCCGCCATAACCCTCACGCCCGACCGGCATGCCCCGATGCGCATGCGCCGCAATGCCGCCGATGCCGAGGATCACGCCTGCGTGCTGCAGTGTCCTGTTCGGATACCAGAGCCGGGCCCCCACCGCCCCCACACCCGGCTGAACGGCCAGGCAAACCATCTCGCTCAGCCAGTCGGGCGTGATGACCTCGATGTCGTTGTTCACCAGCGCGAGGATCTCGCCGTTCGCTGCGGGGATCGCACCGTTGTTGAGCGCCGAATAGTTGAAGTCGCGGTCGTCGCGCAGCACGCGGACATTCGGCTTTTCCGAAGCGATGCGCTTGAACCAGGCCAGCGTGTCCGGATCGTCGGAGCCGTTGTCGACGATGATGATCTCGTAGTTCGAATAACTGGTCTTCGCGAGGATCGACTCCACGCACTGGCGCGTCAGCTTCAGGGCATTGCGCGTGGGGATGATTACCGAAACCAAGGGTAAGACATCGGGCAAGGCGTAATGCACCCGATAGCCGAAGTCGAGGTGTTCGGCCGTGGCGCGCACACCGGTGCGCACGAAGTGCTCGTTCAGCGCGCGCTCGCCCGCGATGGCCGCATAGGGCTTGGCGCTCATCGAACGGGCTGTGCTCTCGCTGTGCACGCGCCAGTGGTACAGCACGCGCGGAATGTGGCGGATCTGCCCGGGCTCGACGCGCTCCATGCAGCGCAGCACGAGGTCCCAGTCCTGCGAGCCTTCCATGCCGACGCGGAAACCGCCGACCGAGCGCATGAGCTCGGTCGAGAGCACGCCGAGGTGGCTGAACATGTTCTGCGAGCGGAAGAGATCGACGTTCCAGTCGCACTTGAAGTACGGGCCGAACCGGTGGCCGCCCTCGTCGACCTTGTCCTCGTCGGAATAGATCAGCTTCACATCGGGATGGGCCGCGATGCAATCTGCCACCCAGAAGAGCGCGTGCGCGGGAAGCAGGTCGTCGTGGTCCATCAGCGCGACCCAGGGGGCCGAGACCAGTTCCAGCGCACTGTTGGAAGCGGCCGAAATGTGGCCGTTCTCGGGGCGGAAGAAGACCTTGATTCGGGGGTCGCTCTCGCTGTACGTCTTGAGGATCTGGCGCACCTCCGCCGAGGGAGAGGCATCGTCCGCGATGCAGAGCTCCCAGTTGGGGTAGATCTGCGCCCGCACCGATTCGATGGCCTCGCGCAGCCAGCCGGGGTTCGGGTTGTAGGTGGGCATGACGACCGAGATCAGGGGCCGGTCGTTCATGGCAGCCACGCGCTGGGCAATGCGGTCGCGCAGCTCGGGCGTCAGCGTGTCGTAGCGGCGCACCCAGGACGAATAGTTGTTGTAGCCGCCGAAGCGCCGGCCCAGCTCCCAGCGGATGCCGGGCCAGCCCGATTTCCTGAACATTCGCCACGCCCGCTGCACGCGCCCCATCAGCCCGGGGCCTTGCCAAAGTCCGGCCAGGCCGAGGATGAATCGATAGACAGATTTCATAGGATGCGCACCCGAGGAGCGGATGGAAACGGAGCTTGCAGGGTGATGGGTGAAAAATGGGGCAGCGCCCGACACATGGACCGCCGGCCGCAGGGCAGAGGATTATCTTCGTAACGCCCGGATAGGCAGCGCGGTATCGGTTGCGGCACCCTCGCACCGATGCCTGAAAGGGCTGCCCGTAAAATTGATCCGGTTTTAAAGCAAAAGGAAAAAAGATGAGGCTACTCTCAGTGGTGCTGTCGGGAGGCGCCGGTTCCAGGCTCTGGCCTGCGTCGCGCCAGGCTTTCCCTAAGCCATTCATGAAAATCGGGGACTCCACGTTGCTCCAGCAAGCCATCGAACGAGGTCAGGCTTGCGGCACTGGCGATCTGATGGTCGTGACCAACAAGGATCACTTGTTCCTGACCCGGGACGTGCTCCAGCAGATGAGCGATCCACCGGCGACGACTTTTCTGCTCGAGCCCAAGGGGCGCAACACCGGCCCGGCCATCGCGCTGGCTGCGCTGCAGTGCGCGCGCCAGTTCAGCGGTGATACGGTCATGCTGGTTCTTTCGGCAGACCATCTCGTGCCCGATGTTCATGCTTTCGTGGCCAGTGCGACCGAGGCTTTCCGCCTGGCCGAGGAAGGCAATCTCGTGGTGTTCGGCGTGAGCCCGACGAGCCCCGACACGGGTTTCGGCTACATCGAGGTCGAGCATGTCTCGCGCGAGAGCCAGGGAGTCAAGCGGTTTGTCGAGAAGCCCGACCTCGAGACAGCACAAAAGTACCTGGCCACGGGTCGCTACTACTGGAACAGCGGCATGTTCGCCTTCACGGCAGACACAATCATCGCGGCCCTCGAAAAGCATGCCCCCGACGTGATTCGGGCAGCAAGGTATGCATTGGAAACTTCCAAGACCGCAGGCGAATCCGTGAATTTCGATCTTCATGCATTCGGCCTCCAACCGGATATCAGCATCGACTATGCAGTGCTGGAACGCGCCTCCAATGTTCATGTGGTTCCCGCCAAATTCAGCTGGAGCGACGTGGGCTCCTGGCCCGCCGTTGCCAACGCCTTGACCCCCGACGCCAGCGGCAACACGCTGCCCGACGACGTGGTGGCACTCGACACGACCGGTACGCATGTGCAGGTCGAAAGCTATGGACCGAAGGTCGTTGCTACTGTGGGCGTCCACGACCTCGTGATCGTCGATACGCCAGACGCGCTGCTCGTCCTCCACAAGGACAGTGCACAGAAGGTGAAAAAAGTCGTCGATGTACTGAAGGCCCGCAAGCACGAGACCGTGCATCTGCCGCCAGTGGTCCACCGCCCGTGGGGCACGTACGCCTCGCTCAAGGAAGAAGAAGGCTACAAGGTCAAGCGAATCACGGTCCGGCCTGGTGAAGCACTGTCGCTCCAATATCATCACCAGCGCGCCGAGCATTGGGTGGTGGTACAAGGCCAGGGCATCGTGCAGATCGGAGACGTCGAGCATCAGACCCTCCCCGGCCAATACCGCTACATTCCCCTGAAAGAGAAACACCGCCTCACCAACACCGGCGACGAAGAGCTCGTGCTCATCGAAGTGCAATGTGGCGGCTACCTGGGCGAAGACGACATCGTCCGCCTTGCGGACACTTACGGACGTACATGAGCCAAGTCCATTCCAATCTACACCGAAGCGCCTTATCTGACTGGTGGCAAGGCACCCGCCGCACCGACATCTGGTGGACCCTCGCCTGGTTCGACATTGTTCTGCGCTATCGCCGTTCGATGCTCGGCCCGATGTGGCTCACCTTGAGCATGGGCGTGATGATCGGCGGCATGGGCCCGCTGTATAGCTCGCTGTTCGGCACCGAGCTTTCCAGGTTCTTTCCGCACCTGGCGCTCGGCATCATCTTCTGGGGGTTCTTCTCCAGCATCGTTACGGACGCCTGCAATGCCTTCGTCGGGTCGTCCAACTATCTCAAGCAAGGCTACTTTCCGATCAGCCTGTTCGTCTGGCGAAGCTTGGCTCGCAACTTGATCCAGTTTGCCCATCAGATCGTGCTTTACATCCCGGTGGCGATCTGGGCCGGCATTTCGCTGTCGTGGTCTGTGCTTCTTGTCCTGCCAGCCTTTGCCATCCTGATCGTCAATGCGCATGCCCTCGGCCTCCTGCTGGGCCTGATTTGCACACGCTATCGCGACGTCACGCAGATCGTCACCAGCGTGATGCAGATGCTGATGTTTCTGACGCCCGTCTTCTGGCTGCCCGAGAGCCTTCCCGGACGCGCCAAGTACGTGTTGTGGAACCCGTTCGCGCAAATGCTGGACCTTCTGCGCACCCCTCTGATGGGCGGCGTTGCACACATCCACAGCTGGATCGGCATCCTGGTCTGGACGGCGATGTGTCTGACGCTGGCCATTCTTCTGTTCTCGAAGTACCGCCGCCGCGTCGTCTACTGGCTCTGATCCATGGCATTCATTTCACTCAAAAACGTCGCAGTCAATTTCCCAATCTACGGCGCTGGCGCCAACTCCCTCAAGAAGACGCTTGCAGCCTCCGTGACTGGCGGACGCTTCGGCAAGGAAACCGGTGTGACCGTGGTTCAAGCGCTCAGTGGCGTCAACCTCGAACTCAAGAGCGGTGACCGGCTCGGTCTGGTGGGTCACAACGGCGCGGGCAAGTCGACCTTGCTGCGCACGCTGGCCGGCGTCTACGAACCGTCGTCGGGCGAGTTTGAGCGCCAAGGCTCGATTGCCAGCCTGATCGACCCGTCGCTTGGCATCGAGATGGACGCAACGGGCATTGAGAACATCATGCTGCGCGGACTCGTCATGGGGATGAGCAAGAAAGAGATCGACAACCTGACGCTCGACATCTGCGAGTTCAGCGGCTTGGGCGAATACGTAAACATGCCTGTGCGCACTTACTCTACCGGCATGATGATGCGCTTGGCATTCTCGATTTCCACAAGCGTCGAGGCCGACATTCTCCTTATGGACGAATGGCTATCGGTTGGAGACGCGGAGTTCACGGAAAAGGCCGAGAAACGGATGCGGGATGTGGTCTCGAAGTCCGGCATCTTGGTGCTTGCTTCGCATTCGCCCGAACTCATTGCCAAGGAATGCAACCGCGTGATCCACATGGAGCACGGACGAATCGTCGAGAAATAACCGCTCGATTCAAGTCGTCGTTGCCCGCAAGGCCCTGATCTCGTCAAGGCGGCATGCGATGCGATGCCCCGCGGCCTCCAGTGACAAATTGGCTTGCGCACTCAGTTTGCCGCGTTCCCCAATCTGCCGAGCCCACTCCTGATCCTCGAACAAACGTCGCATGTACAGCGCCGCGTGCTCAACGGAGGGCTCGGCCCATTCAAGATCGGCGTCGTAGGGGGGAATCGGACTCCCCAGCTTCACGCGCTCATAGGGCACCAACAAGCTGTTGTCCTCGCTCATGAAATCCATGTTGCCTGAAAAGGCCGTGGCGATCACGGGTTTCCCCATCAGCATTGCTTCGGCCATTGTCAAACCGAGCCCTTCGCTGCGATGCAAAGAAACGTAAACATCGCAAGCATCCATGAGAGAAAGCACCTCGTCAGGACTGAAAATGTCGTCAATGATGGTGACGTTGGCGCCGCGGGCAGCATCTCGCAACTCCTTCATTTGCTCGGGATGGCGATCGCCAAATGAGCTTTTCAGGACCAGTCGCACAGGCTCGTCGGGAGTAAAGGCCTGTTTGAACGCACGTATTAGCCCCTTCGGGTTCTTACGCTCCATCACACTCATCATGTGATACGTAAAAAGGAAGGTGAAGTCCGTACCGCTCAACCCGAAGTGGCGTTTGCCGCGCTTCTTGTAAGGCGCCAGCTTGACCCCCGGAAACAGAGTACGAACCGGTACATGTAGTCGTTCGCGCAGCCCACGTGCTACGAACTCGGTCGCAGTCCAAACTTCATCTACTTGCTCGGCGTGAGCCAACCAGGATTCAGGAATGGAGTCGAACTCCCAGTACCAATAGCCGACGCGGTAGGTGCGCGGACTTCGGGGGCACAAGTGAGCGCGCTCATAAGCCGTCTTGAAGAAAGGCTCGGGCTGTGTGTGTATGACCGTAACGTCGTGGTATTCCATACCACCGAACTCAGCATGGCGGGGCTCATCCTTGACGTCCGTGCACAGGTCGCGCAGTGAAGTGGACACACCGGCGGAGTTCACAGCCTGGACCATCGATTCGGCCGAAACGCGCAAACCCGACGCGTAGCAAAAGTGCCCAATCATGTTGATGCCTGGCTGCGCAATTTCGCGGGCTACGCTAGACACATCGAGGCACGCACACCATTTGCGGGCGGTCTCTGGCAAGCCCGCCGCGGGCGATGCCAACCACGTCAGAAATACGCCGGCACTCTCTTCATGCAGCAGCGCATTTGGGTGAGCTGCACGCCATTCGTCCCGCGCCCAATAAGCACTTCGAATTTGCAGTGCGGGCGCCTCCCACGCAGGCCAATTCACCGGGTCGATCCAGCCACCCGAGGCGCCGTATTCCGACGCGAACCAGGCACAAAATGCCTCTCGACCGAAGATGGTCAGCCCATCGGGATGCGAACGTTGCCATGCCGGGCTGAAATCGTAGGCCAGCATCAGCTCGCGCGCCGGGTTGCGCTCTGCCTGCAGAAAAAGCCACCAGAGCTCCTCGAGACGCAATCCCGACTCCTCCGCCCCATGCCGAATGAACCATCGAAACAGCTTCCGTTGACCAACCGGAGTCAGGCCATGCGGCATCGCGGCAGACAGTGCGATGTTTGCAAGAAATGCTTGGCGGGCAGGGTCGGCCAAGCCGACGTCCAACGCGTCGAGCAGCAATGACAAGGCCGACTCGTTCAGGCCCGCCTCCGAGGCGCCCTCGCCTTGCAGCCACTCCGCGAACTCCCCATGCCGACCACTTTCAAGAGCCTGCGGGAAACGCCCGCGCAGATCACTGCGCCTACGCCACAAATCGATGAGGAAGCGCGCGGCCGACTGGCGATCGGCTATGTCTGCGGTGGCCACAGGTGGCCACAGGACCTTGTCTCGTGGCAAGCCGGCCACCTCGCAGACCATTTCATCGTCAAACAGATCAAATGGAACCGACATAGCCACCGGTATTCCGCGCCTGCGCAACTCGCCCTGCTCGCGTTCGGCACCGATCATCAGCTCGAACTCGGTGGTGCGCGCCGCGACCTCTGAGCGCTGACGCAAGAAAGCCAACCGTCTACGCGTCCACCACGGCGTTGCAAGCCACCACGCACCTTTGGCGAGGCGCCTCGCGTAACGCTTCAGCGGGTGTTCAGCCATGGCGCCCGAGAAAGTCCTGATACGCATTCTGGAGGCCGGTAACGAGGGGCGTTCGGGCCTTCCATCCGAGGGCCGAAAGCCGCCCTACATCCAGCAGCTTGCGCGGCGTTCCATCGGGCTTGGTCGCGTCAAGCTTGAGCTCGCCTTCATAGCCGACGGCCTGCTTCACGAGCTCCGCCACCTCGCGAATGGTCACGTCCTCGCCCACGCCAATGTTGATCAAAGGCGTGACGTCGGGATGCGTGAGCTCTGCGAACCGCTCATCGGGAAGACCGAGAAGGAACAGGATTGCCTCGCCCAAGTCGGAGGAATACATGAACTCCCGGCGAGGAGTGCCGGATCCCCAGACGACCACCTCAGGATCGCCCTTTACCTTGGCCTCGTGAAACCGGCGAATTAGCGCAGGCAGCACATGAGAGTGCTGCGGATGGTAGTTGTCTCCCGGGCCGTACATGTTCGTCGGCATAGCGGCAAGATAACGCGTGCCGTACTGTCGATTGAAAGCCCAGCAAGACTCCACGCCGGCGATCTTAGCGAGCGCGTACGGGCGATTGGTAGCTTCCAACGGACCGGTCAGCAAGTACTCTTCCCTGATCGGCTGCGGGCAATCTCGCGGATAGATGCATGAGGACCCCAGGAAGAGCATTCGATCGACACCCGCCTCGTGAGCGGAATCGAAGACGTTCAACTGGATGCGCAGGTTGTTGTGCAGGAAATCGACGGGGAAATTTGAGTTCGCAAGGATCCCGCCAACCTTGGCAGCGCTCATGACCACGTAGTCAGGGCGATGCTGCAGGAAAAATGCACGCGTAGCGTCTCGATCTTCGAGATCAAGCTCTGTGCGGGTTCGCGTTAGCACCTCGTAAGCTCCCGGTTGCTTTTCGAGCGCCGCGAGCGTGGCCGAACCTACCAGACCGCGATGACCGGCAATAAAAATCTTCTTCATTTGCAACGTGGCTCCCTTGTCTAGTTGCGCAGCGAATGCGACGAAAAACTGTGCGGTATCACTCTTAGCGCCCAATGATATGACGAACGAATCTGACCATGGGATGCCATATGAACCTCGTCGTCCTGAAGATCGCGTGGCTCTGGGCAAGGCGACGCAAGCTGGCCGCTGACGGGGCGCCAGGATCGTTCGCCTGGTTTGCCGCGGCAGTCTTCCCGGGACCTGCCTGCAGAGGAGCGCCCACGAACGCATGCTGGTACTTGCCTGCATAAAGCGTCTCGCTGGGCGTCAAGATGAAGCTCACGAGTTCCGCTTCCGCGCTCTCCCACAGGGCACGGCCCGCCAATGCGCCCTCTCGCGCCTCGGCGCCGAGCTTGTTCACATGGGAAAAATCGAGCGGCTGCGGATTCTGGTGGTCGTACAGCAATCCATTGACACCCGGAACAATGTACTCGTTCATCGTTCCCTGATTGGGCGCCACCACACACTGGCCGCGAGACATTGCTTCGAGAAAAGACTGACCGATTCCTTCCTCCAGCCGTGGAGCGAAGAAAACATTGGCGCGCGCCATCAACTCGTTCAGGTCTGCTTTGTTCTCGAACCATGCGGAAGTGGTGATTCGATGCCGAGCAATATCCTCCGCGGATGGCAGTTCGGCAGGCGGGCTGCCTGGATCGGTCGCCAGATGAATATGAAAACTATCGAATCTCGTGTTTTCTATAAGCTTGCGAATCACGCGCCAAGGCAACTGCAATTCGCGGCGCAGCCAAAAAAATCCGTGAAGGCCTTGCTGCGACGGTGCAGGCATCGCTTCCATTGGCTGATAGAAACGTGCGAAGTGGCTGACGATGCCAAAGCCCGTTGTCATGCAATGCACCGCGTTCGAGAAATTCAGAACCTTGGATCCTTGGAATGGCTCCCAGAATGCCGACAGATTGAAGACCGGGCCCTGCCATACTCCAAATTGATCAAGCATCGGTATATAGACAACGTTCGGATGCGAACGCCGAAAATACTGCTCATCCGGCCGGCAGTACGACTGAAACATGATGACGACATCATAGGGTTGCACGTCCGCCCATGCGACCGGCATCCCCCCCCGCCATGCATCGTCCCAAAAGAAATCGACACTGTGCCCGTGACGCTCCAGAATCTCAGGCAAAAACGCAGTTGACTTGGTTGTCCGGTGAAACGAATGGTCCAGATAGGCAATTCTTGCCACGACTCACCTCTTTCGCAGTGACCAAAACAGGCGCTGGGCAACCAAGTACACACGCGGAAATGGCGACAGTATTTTCTTTGCCAACTCTTTGACAAGCCATCTGCCGGATGGGACCTTTGCATCGACAACTGGAGGCTTCGTCGATTCGCCATCGGCGGGGTGCTGAAGCTTCTCGATCGATGCCCAGCCAAGCGCTGAGAGGAAATCGGGATTTGCTGCGTGCCGAGCATGCACATCGCGCAAGAATTCCGTTCGCCGGAGGGGCGCTGCCTCCAGACGCGCGGCGCCCGCAAACAGGAAGAAGCAGTGATACAGCCCCGTGATGTCGGAAGGCGATAGAAATGTAAAGCGCTCGCCGACCACTCGCATGCACTCGACGCTGTGCTGACGCACGTCACCGGATGTGCCGCCGAGCGAATAATTGACCGTCAATTCGCGCGTGTAAACGAAGGTCACCTCCGCTTCCAGGCACGTCATGATCCATTTGAAGTCCGCGACAATCTTGTAGGACTCGTCATAGGGACCGGAGTTCTCATACGCGGCCCGCGTGGCATAGATGCCGTTATGGCAATCATTCGCGCACATGAAGTAGCTACCGGGATGAACAAACGCTGGATACCACTCTTGGACCACCGTGTCCGCCTGCACGACGTTCGCGGCAGTCAGCAGAATGGCGGCCCCTTCGCAATCGCCCATCCGATGAACAGCGATCTCGGCAGCATCTGACGTCAGCCAATCGTCCGAATTGAGGATGCAGATCAGTTGGCCCCTCGCCAGAGGTATCGCCTTGTTGACGGCCTGATACAGGCCCTTGTCCGGCTCGGAAGCGTAGTAGTCGATTCTGTCGGCATACTGGCGGATCAAGTCCAGGGTGCCGTCGGTGGAGGCACCGTCAAGCACCACGTGCTCCACATTGGGATAAGTCTGGCGTTGCACACTCTCGATAGTGCGCGCCAACGTGGCAGCGTTGTTGCGCACCACGGTGATGTACGTCACAAGCGGCAACGATGCCGTACCCGTCTTGTAGTGGCCGCGCGTACGCAACCCGCCCTCTTCCGATCGAGCCCCTTGAGCAGGAATTGCATCGGCCCAACGGGGCCAGCCTTCGCTGCCGGCCACCTTCAAAGGCGCAGTATCATGCCGCGCGAAATGTGGGCCATGGCTGCCGTTCTGATAGTCGAGAAAGTTGGCTTCGACAATGCCGTCTGGGCGGGCGTACCTCGTGGCCGTCGCGCCGGGAGCCAGCGGCCGCTGTCGACGGTTCGTCGGGCGCTCTGCATGACGTGCATAGGCCGTGGAAAGTGTCGTGATGACAATTTCTGCGCAGCGCTCCCAGCTGAAGAGCCGAGCTCTCTGCATGCCTGCGCGCGCTAGTTCCGTCCGGAACTCCTCGGACACGAAAATCTTCTGCACCGCATCGGCCACGCCTTGTATGTCGTCTGCGTCCAACAGCAACCCTGCTTGACCGACGACCTCTGGCAGCGACGAGTTGTCGGCGCAGATCACCGGCGTGCCACACGCCATTGCTTCCAAAGGGGGAAGGCCAAAACCTTCGTAGCGGGACAAATAGACAAAACACAACGCCTCGCTATAGAGCGCAGACAAATCAGCGTCTTCGACAAAACCGGTCAGAATGATTCGATGGCGCCAACGGTCAGCCGTCGCCAGCGCGTGCTGCAATTGCTCCAACTTCCAGCCGGACATACCGGCGAGCACGAGGTGGATCGGACTCGACGTGTTCTGCTCCATGTGCAGAACGAACGCATTGACAACCTGGTCAAGGTTCTTGCGTATCTCCAGAGTCGCCAAGCTAAGGATGAATGGAACTTGAGGCGGAACTCCATACTTCGCACGCACTCCAGCCTTCGCCCTCGAGTCTGAGCAAGGCCTGAAGGACGCCCCTGCAGCCAGGGGAATGACCGTGATCTGCCGCGGATTGAGGTCTGGCCTGCAAGTCAACAGGTCCTTTTTCGTGAACTCCGAAATGGCAAAGATGACGGTGTGTTCGTCCAGGCTGTCAACAATACTTCGCACCTCCGCCGCTGCCTCGAGCGAGAAGAAATCGGGGCGATTTATGGCGATCAAATCGTAAACAATATGAGCCTGCAGCAGGCGCGAGTCCAGCAACCAGTCCCTAGGTGCCACGCCGAATGGGGACAACAGAATGTCAGCGTCCTGTGAGGGCGCTTCGCCTGCCACATGCCGCGGGGCAGGCACGCGCTCGTCCAGCACACGCGCCGCTGCACTCCCCTCACTTCCTGGCCTGTAGAAAAGCCGCGTATTGAACTTGGGCGATCGTGCGATCAACGGAAATAACTCATCGCAGACCCGAAATACTCCAGTTTCGACTCGTTGCGTCAATACATACATATCCAGCGCCAAGCGCGGATGCAGCTCATTCATTGTCAGATCACAAGTTTGTTTGAAAAAAGCGGTACTGCGAAGCGCCTACATCCGCGTCGCAAGAAATCCCATGCATTTACCCAGGATCGACTCCTCTGCCAGCCGCCACGCTCGCTCACTGGAATCCGGACGCTCGGTTTCGGAGTGCTCTGATTTCCGCCAGCCGTTGTGCGACCTTGGGGGCAGCAGCCTCCACACAGAGAGTTTCTTCCGCACTGGCCTTAGCTCTTGCGCCAACTTCGCGAGCCCATTCGGGTTCGTCGACGAGCCGGCGCATCAGCGCCGCAGCGTGCTCCGCCGAAGGCTCGGCCCATACCAGATCGGCATCGTAAGGGGGCAACTGGCGCCCCACCTTCACGAGTTCGAAGGGCACCAGTAAGCTGTTTGATTCGTTCATGAAATCAGTATTGCCGGAATAGTTGGTAGCGATGACTGGCTTCCCCATCAGCATCGCCTCAGCCATCGTGAGGCCCAAGCCCTCACTGCGATGAAGCGACACGTAAGCATCGCAAACATCCGTAAGCGACAAGATCTCGTCGGCGTCGTACACCTCGTCGATGATCTGTACGTTGGCGCCAACTGCCGCCTCGCGCAATAGATCCATTTGGGCGGGATGATGGTGACCGAACATCGTCTTCACCACCAGGGAAACCGGCTCATCCACCCGAAACGCCAGCTTGAAGGCACGAATGAGGCCAAGGGGATTTTTGCGCTCCATCACGCTGTTCATGTGGAAGTTGAACAGGAAGGTGAAGGTGTCTTCCCGGATCCCAAAATATGAGCGGTCACGAGGGGTGTAGTTGCCGAGTCGTACGCCAGGGAACAAAGTCCTGACAGGTATCGACAGCCGTTCGCGCAGCCCCTTTGCGATGAACTCGGTAGCGGTCCAAACCTCATCGACGTTTGCCGAACGGTCAATCCAGCTTTCAGGCACGGAGTCAAACTCCCAGTACCAATAGGCGATCCGGTACGTTCGAGGAGAACGCTCCTGCAGATCACTGCGCGCGTACGCATTTTCGAAGAACGGTTCAGGCTGGGTATGAATGATGGTGATGTCGAAATCCTCTAACCCCTGAAAACGAAAGTGGTTCGGCTCGTCCTTGATATCCGTCCTCAAATCTCGCAGCGAAGTTTGAATACCAAGGTCATTCATACCCGCAACCAGTGCTTCGGCCGACACCCGAACGCCCGAGGGGCAGCAGAAATGTCCAATCAAATTGACTCCTTCGGAGACCAATTCTTCAGAGACCTTCTGCACATCCAGCGCGGCACACCATGCCCGGGCTTCTTCGTCCAGCGAGGCCTCTTCAGATTGCAGCCAAGTGATCAACGCCGCCGCAGCGGCGGCGCTCTGCAAAGCACCTGGATGGCGCTTCCGCCAGTCATCGCTCGCATGATAAAACTCACGTAGTTGGCGCGCTGCAGAAATGCTCACAGGCCAATTGACCGGAGCCAACCAGCGGTCGGGGGCCACTTGATAATTTGCAGCGAACCATTTGGAGAATGCCACGCGCCCGAATACGGTCAATCCGCCCGGATGAACTCTTTGCCATTCCGGGGTGAACAGGAACGCCCGCACCAACTCCAAGGCGGGGTTCTCTGCGGCTTGCATCAGCAGCCAGAGAATTTCCTCAGCCCGCAGACCGAGTTCGCGCCGTCCTTCGTCCATGAGCCATCGGTACAACGCCGCCTGACCGCGCGGCGTCAAACCGTGTGGAATGTTCACCCTGACGTCCGCGCGAAACAAGAACATTTGCCGGGCGGATGCCGAAATATCCTCGCTCAGGAGGTTCCGCAACGCCTGTTTTGCAACTTCGGAAAGGCCCAGTTGGCTGCCGTACTCATCAATGAGCCAGTGTGCAAAGCCACTACCCGAAGGATCGGAGAGCGCGAGGGGGAACTGCGTGCGCACATCGCCGCGCTTGCGCAATGTATCGATGCAGAATCTCGCCGCCGACCATTTATCGACAACGGCGTGGGGGGCCTGCGTCGGCCATAGCACCTGATCGGATGAGAGCCCACTCGCATCCACCAAGGCTTGGTCGTTAGCCAGATCGAGCGTCACGGGGAGATTGGATTCACTGACGCAATTGCCATGCGGCATCATGGCGCGCCGATCGCGAAGAAATCTCAGGCGTGCCGGCAAGCGCCACGGCGTAACGGCCCACCACCCGGCCTTTGCCGCGCGACGCGAGTAGCGCCAGAACGACCCGGGAATTGCGGAGGCAATCTTGCGCAATGGGGCTGTGATGCGCCAGGAGCTCGATGCCAAAACTTCGCGGTATTGAGCGGCCAAGCCTTCGGCTCGTAAATTCGCCTGCGAGACCAGCACATCGCGCGCATCGATCTCCCGCCGCAACTCATCGACTTGCGCTCGCATTTGCCGACCCCAAGCTCTTGCGTCAATGGCACTCGCCTCTGTCAGTTCGATACGTTGTCGCGACTCGATCAGCGCCTTTTCGGCGTAAGAGCGACGTATACGCTCCTCGATCAGTTCGTTCTCAGTCAATCCGGCGCGCCGCCGCCATTCGGCCAACTCACCTTCCGTGTGCGCCGTACGCCGTTGCCATTCGGCCAACTCACCTTCCGCGTGCGCCGTACGCCGTTGCAGATCGATCAATTGCGCCGGAACGAAATCATCGAAGATGTTCGGCGGATACTTGAACGCGTCCGACAACTCGCGGTGTTCATCCGCAACATAGAAGCGATTCAGGCCGTCTGAATAGACGTGCTCGTAGCCTGCCTTCAAGAGCGCGCCCTCCCACTCGCCATGACTCTCGGTTCGCGAATTGGGAAGTGTTGCTTCCACAACGACGATCCACGGTCGATTCGCGACCCAGTCGTTGCCGGCCAGAACTGCCGTCTCGAACCCTTCCACATCGACCTTGAGAAAATGGACCGTTTGACCATGGGCCACATGCTCTTTCCATAGCTTGGCGAGCGTGGTTAGTTCTACCTGGGCACGATTCAATGCGTGACCGGCTGCGACATGCCTCGCCGCTATTTGATCGTCCGCAGTGGACAAGCCCGTTGCTCCAACGAAATTCATCGTGAGCATCCCAACGCTATCGCCCACGGCAGTGCAGAGATTGATATCGAGAGGGCGGCGCTCCAACAAGTGCGCATAGTAAAACGGATGCGGCTCGATATTGATGCCCCTCCACCCTCGCTCACTGAACGCGCGCGTAACGGAATCCAGATCTGCCGACTGCGCTCCCACATCTATGTAGAACCCATGCTCGATGTGGCCAAGCGCACGCCACAACATGACGTCTTCGAAATTCTGGGCGTAGGAGACAAATGGCATGGTCAAGTCGGAACTGCGGGCGTTGGAAGGATTGAACCATCGCCGCTCCCAAAAAAGCTCTCGTGCTGCAAAGACGCAGATGGGGCGCGATCAGCCCACAAAACAGAACGAAGGTCGCCGATCCATTTTATAGGGCGGGAGAGTCCCCTCCTCGGCGACATTCAGACACACATTCGTTTTCGGGCAAAATTGACGGTTTACGCAAGGCGAGGATCCGAAGCAGTCCCCCGCTACGTCGTCGACCAGATCTAGAAGGAGTTTCAATGAAAAAGCGTGCAGTAGTAACGGGCATCACAGGCCAGGACGGTGCCTACCTTGCGGAGCTGCTGCTCAGCAAAGGCTATGTCGTCTACGGAACCTACCGCCGGACCAGTTCAGTCAATTTCTGGCGCATCGAAGAACTCGGCATCCAAGACAATCCGGATCTACATCTGATCGAGTACGACTTGACCGATCTTGGCAGCTCCCTGACGCTCATCAAAGAAGCACAGCCCGACGAGGTCTACAACCTAGCTGCCCAGAGTTTTGTCGGCGTGAGCTTCAACCAGCCTGAAGCGACGGCCCAGATCACCGCCATGGGCGCCCTGCATCTGCTCGAAGCGATTCGCCTCACCAACACGAAGATCCGCTTCTACCAAGCATCCACCTCAGAGATGTTCGGCAAGGTGCAAGCCATTCCCCAGATCGAGAGCACGCCGTTCTATCCGCGCAGCCCCTACGGCGTCGCAAAGCTGTTTGCGCACTGGATGACGATCAACTACCAGGAAAGTTACGGCATCTTCGGCTGCAGCGGCATCCTCTTCAATCATGAAAGCCCGCTGCGCGGCCGCGAATTCGTGACGCGCAAGATCACCGATAGCGTCGCGAAGATCAAGCTCGGCAAGCTCGACGTACTGGAACTCGGGAACCTCGATGCCAAGCGCGACTGGGGCTATGCGAAGGAGTATGTTGAGGGCATGTGGCGCATGCTGCAGGCCGACGAACCCGACAGCTATGTGCTTGCCACCAATCGTACGGAAACGGTGCGAGATTTCGTCTTGATGGCATTCAAGGCTGCAGGCATTGGCATTGAGTTCAAGGGCGCGGGCGAAACAGAGTCCGCGATCGACACGGCCAATGGCAAAACGGTGATGCGCATCAACCCGAAGTTCTATCGCCCCGCCGAAGTCGAACTGTTGATCGGCAATCCTGCCAAGGCCAAGGCCAAGCTTGGCTGGGAACCCACCACCACGCTGGAAGGGCTCTGCCAGATGATGGTGGAGGCCGACATTCGACGCAACAAGCAGGGCTTTTCATTTTGAGGATTCTGCTCACCGGCGCCAAAGGGTTTACCGGCCGATTGTTCGCCGAGCGCGCTGTTTCAGCGGACCACACAATCCACGAACTTCAGGCCGACCTCACCGACTATGAGGCGCTTCGCAAGGAAATACGGGAGGTCGCGCCGGAAGCTGTCGTGCACCTGGCCGCAATCAGTTTTGCGGGGCACGCCAACGATGCGGCGTTTTACGCCGTCAATGTAGTTGGGACTACAAACCTTTTGGACGCGCTGGTGGCGCTTCCAGTTCGACCGAAGCGCGTTCTCTTGGCCAGTAGCGCCAACATCTACGGAAACACGACCAACTCACCCATCGACGAGTTACAGCCGCCGGCACCTGTCAACCACTACGGCATGAGCAAGCTTGCGATGGAATACATGGCAAGAACATACAGCGACCGGTTGAATTTGGTGATCACGCGTCCGTTCAACTACACAGGGCCGGGACAAGACGTCAATTTCCTCATCCCCAAGCTAGCGATGCACTTCGCCCATCGCGCGCCCTCGATTGCGCTTGGCAACCTTGATGTGGAACGCGAGTTCAATGATGTACAGACGGTTTGCGATGCGTACTTACTGCTGCTCGCGCATGGCACAGCTGGCGAGGCCTACAACATCTGTTCGGGCAGGCCCTACGCGTTGCGCCTAGTCATCGATGTACTTTCACGGATGACCTCGCACAGTCCCCGCATCGAAGTCAGCCCCGCTTTCGTCAGAGCAAACGAAGTGCACCGACTGTGCGGCGATCCGGCCAAACTCCATGCCTTGCTGGCGGAGCACGACGTCGCGCTAGGAGCGCCGACGCTTGAAGAAACGCTGGCGCGGATGCTTCTCGCAGCCAAGCAAGACAGTAATCACCAGATCAAGTAAAAATCTGGGCGTGGACAAAGTCCGAGCCTGCCTTGTCCTTTTCCGACAACTGAGGCTCACCCCCTGTAGCGGGCCATGCAATCCCCAGATCCGCGTCGTTCCACTTGATTGCTCGCTCATATGCGGGCGCGTAGTAGTCGGTTGTCTTGTAGACAAACTCCGCGATGTCGCTCAGTACGAGAAAACCATGAGCGAAGCCTGCGGGTACCCACAACTGTTTGTGATTCGACTCGCTTAACTCGACACCAACCCATTTTCCGAATGTCGGCGATGTCTTGCGTATGTCCACAGCCACATCGAACACTGCGCCGCGCACGACGCGGACCAGTTTCCCCTGCGGTTGTTGCACCTGATAGTGCAATCCTCGCAACACTCCTTTCACCGAGCGCGAGTGATTGTCCTGAACGAAATCGACGTGCTTGCCAAGCGTCGCATCGAACGCATTCTGGTTGAAGCTCTCGAAGAAAAACCCCCGAGCGTCCCCGAACACCTTGGGCTCGATTACCAGCACATCAGGAATCGCCGTAGGTGTCGCCTTCACGAGCGAATCTCCTCATTCAGAAGGTGCTTCAGATACTTTCCGTAGCCGCTCTTCTCCAGCGGCGCGGCCAGCTTCTCGAGCTGCTCCGTCGAAATGAACCGGTTGCGCCACGCAATCTCCTCCGGACAAGCAATCTTCAGCCCCTGGCGATGCTCCAGAGTCGCAATGAATTGCCCAGCTTCCAGCAGGCTGTCGTGCGTACCGGTATCAAGCCACGCATAACCGCGCTGCATGATCTGAACGTTCAACTGATCGAGATCGAGGTAAGCCTGGTTGACGGCCGTGATCTCCAGTTCGCCGCGCGCACTGGGCTCCACGGCCTTGGCAATGTCTACGACCTTGTTGTCATAGAAGTAGAGCCCCGTCACCGCATAGCTGCTCTTGGGCTTTAGCGGCTTTTCCTCGATGCTGCTGGCCTTGCCTTTGCCATCGAAGGCCACCACGCCATAACGCTCGGGGTCTTGCACGTGATACGCGAATACCGTGGCACCCGACGTCTTCGCGTCGGCGTCGGCCAGCAGATGCACAAGGTCGTGCCCATAGAAGATGTTGTCGCCGAGCACCAACGCACTGGGCGAATTGCCCAGGAACTCGTCCCCGATGATGAACGCCTGCGCCAATCCGTCAGGACTGGGCTGCACCGCATACTGCAGATTGATCCCCCACTGGCTCCCATCCCCCAGCAACTGCTGGAACCGCGGCGTGTCCTGCGGCGTGCTGATGATCAGGATGTCGCGCATACCACCGAGCATCAGCGTGCTCAGGGGGTAGTAGATCATCGGCTTGTCGTACACCGGCAGGAGCTGCTTGCTCATGGCCAGTGTGGCCGGATGCAGGCGAGTGCCCGAACCACCGGCCAGGATGATGCCTTTGCGTTGCGTCGTCTTGGTCATGTACTTTTTCTCGTGAAGATTCAAAGGATTTCGCGCAGCATGCGCGCGACGCCTTCCTGCCAGGGCGGCAGGCGCAAGCCGAAAGTGGCCTGCAGCTTGGTGGTGTCGAGCCGGGAGTTGTGCGGGCGCTTCGCCGGAGTCGGGAAGGCGCTGGTGGGCACCGCCTCGACAGCCTGCGGGCCGGCCTTGAGTTCGACGCCGGCTTGCTGCGCCAGTTCGAGCACGAAACGCGCGTAGCCGTGCCACGTCGTCTCGCCACCGGCAATCGCGTGATAGAGACCCGCCTTCGCCGGATCCTGCAGCGTGGCTCGAATGGCATGCGCCGTCACGTCGGCCAACAGCTCGGCCCCGGTCGGCGCACCGAACTGGTCGTCGATGACGGTCAGCTTCTCGCGCTCCTTCGCCAGCCGCAACATGGTCTTGGCGAAGTTGCCGCCGCGCGCCGCGTACACCCAGCTCGTGCGAAAGATCAGATGGTTTGGGCAGTTCTGCGCCACCAGTTGCTCGCCTTCGAGCTTGGTCTGTCCGTACACGCTGAGCGGGCCGGTCGCGTCGCCTTCTTTCCAGGGCTTGGTGCCGCTGCCGTCGAAGACGTAGTCGGTCGAGTAGTGCACCATCAGCGCCCCGATCTGCCGGGCCGCCTCGGCCACGACACCCGGCGAAGTGGCGTTGAGCTTGCGTGCGAAATCGGGCTCGCTCTCGGCCTTGTCGACCGCCGTGTGCGCCGCGGCATTGACGATCACGTCGGGGCGAACCTTCAGCACCGTCTCGGCCAGTTGCTCGGAGCGGCTGAAGTCAGCGTTGAAATCGGTGCTGTCGAAATCGAGCGCGACCAGCTCACCCAGCGGCGCAAGGCTGCGCTGCAGTTCCCAGCCGACCTGCCCGCCCTTGCCAAGCAGCAGCAACTTCATGCCGCGGCCTTCGCGTCGTACTGCTTTTCGACCCACTCGCGGTAGGCGCCGCTTTGCACGTTGCGCACCCATTCGCTGTTCGCGAGGTACCACTCCACGGTCTTGCGGATGCCGGTGTCGAAGGTTTCGGCGGGCTTCCAGCCGAGTTCGCGTTCCAGCTTGCGCGCGTCTATGGCGTAGCGGCGGTCATGGCCCGGGCGGTCGGTGACGTAGGTGATCTGCTCCTTGTACGGCTTGCCGTCCGCGCGCGGGCGCAGCTCGTCGAGCAGCGCACACACGGTGTTGACGATCTCGATGTTGGGCTTCTCGTTCCAGCCGCCGACGTTGTAGGTCTCGCCCAGCTTGCCGGCCTCGAGCACGCGGCGGATGGCGCTGCAGTGATCCTTCACGTAGAGCCAGTCGCGTACCTGCATGCCGTCGCCGTACACGGGCAGGCTCTTGCCGGCCAGCGCGTTGACGATCATCAGCGGGATCAGCTTCTCGGGAAAATGGAACGGGCCGTAGTTGTTCGAGCAGTTGGTGGTGACCACCGGCAGGCCGTAGGTGTGGTGCCAGGCGCGCACGAGGTGATCGCTGGCGGCCTTGCTGGCCGAATACGGGCTGTTGGGCTCGTACTTGTTTTCTTCGGTGAAGGCCGGATCGGTCTTGGAGAGCGAGCCGTAGACCTCGTCGGTCGACACGTGCAGGAAGCGGAAGGCGGCTTTCTGCTCGGCCGGCAGTGCGCTCCAGAAGCCGCGTACGGATTCGAGCAGGCGGAAGGTGCCGAGGACATTGGTCTGCACGAAGTCTTCAGGGCCGTGGATGGAACGGTCCACATGCGATTCGGCCGCAAAGTTCACCACGGCGCGAGGCTTGTGTTCGGCCAGCAGGCGGTCGAGCAGCGCGCTGTCGCCGATGTCGCCCTGCACGAAGACGTGCTTCGGGTTGTCCTTGAGCGATGCGAGCGTCTCGAGATTGCCTGCGTAGGTCAGCTTGTCGAGGTTCACGACCGGCTCGTCGCTGTTGGCGATCCAGTCGAGTACGAAATTGGCGCCGATGAAGCCGGCGCCGCCGGTTACCAGGATCATGGGGTCCCCTGTTGTTGTGGAACGATCGCCCTGCGGCAAATCAACCAATGATTATCCCATTGGGCCGAAACGCAGAACCCGCGAGATTGGCAGTCGCGCAAGCCCCGCCTACAATCCCCCCACTGCAGGAGAGCGGGCCACCCAGGTGGCCCTACCGAAGGCGCAAACTCCCATAAACGCTCAGGTCGGCCCGAACAAGGGGTCTGTACTGCACCAACTGAAACGCCGTCTGGAGAGCCGCCACGCCATGTGGCGCACCGAAGGAGCAAACCCCCTGCGGGCGCAGCGGGTGAATCTCTCAGGTACCAAGGACAGGGGGAGCGGCAACTTGGACGGCGGTCGTCCGGTTGCTCGCTATTGATTCAATAGCACACCACGCCCGCCGTTCAAGCGCTGCAACCTCAAAGGTACTTGAAATGCGCGTGATCGTTCTTGGCGCCGGCCTGCTCGGCGTGACCTCGGCTTACTACCTCCAGCAACTCGGCCACGAAGTGACCGTGATCGACCGGCAGGCCACCCCGGCCGCCGAAACCAGCTTCGCCAACGGCGGGCAGATCTCGGTCAGCCATGCCGAACCCTGGGCCAATCCCAGCGCGCCGCTGAAGGTGCTGCAGTGGCTGGGCAAGGAAGACGCCCCGCTGCTCTTCCGCATCCGCGCCGACATGCGCCAGTGGCTCTGGGGCCTGCAGTTCCTGCGCGAATGCACGCCGGCGCGCACCCGCCACAACATCGAGCAGATCGTGCGTCTTGGTACATACAGCCGCTCGATGTTGCAACAGTTGCGCCGCGACACCGGCCTGAACTACGACCAGCGCACGCAGGGCATCCTGCACTTCTACACGACGCAGAAAGAGTTCGACGGCGCCCTCGCGCCCGCCGAGCAGATGCGCGCCCTGGGCTGCGAGCGCCAGGTCATCTCGGCCGACGAAGCCGTGAAGATCGAGCCCGCCCTCGCCCACATCCGGCCCAAGCTGGCCGGCGCCACCTACACGGCCGAGGACGAGTCAGGTGACGCCAACCGCTTCGCGCGCGAACTGGTGGGCCTGGCCACGGCAGCGGGCGTCAGGTTCCTGATGAGCCACACCGTGACCGCGCTGCGCGAGGCCGGCGGCAGCATCGACCACGTCGAGGCCACCGACAGCGAAGGCCGCTTCCAGCGCATCCGCGGCGACGCCTTCGTGCTGGCGATGGGTTCGCTGAGCCCGCTGTATGCCGCGCCGCTGGGCATCCGCCTGCCGATCTACCCGGCCAAGGGCTATTCGGTGACGCTGCCCGTGAAGGACGCCTCGAAGGCGCACCAGGTCTCGCTGACGGACGACGAATTCAAGCTCGTGTTCTCGCGCTACACATCCGAGTCGGGCGACCGCCTGCGCATCGCCGGCACTGCCGAGCTCAATGGCTACGACCGCGACCTGAACCGGGTTCGCTGCGAAGCCATCGTGCGCCGCGTGGAAGAGCTGTTCCCGGGCGCCGGGGATACCACACAGGCGCAGTTCTGGACCGGCCTGCGTCCCGCGACGCCGAGCAACGTGCCGCTGATCGGCAAGACGAAGCTCCCGAATCTGTTCCTCAACACCGGCCACGGCACGCTCGGCTGGACGCACGCCTGCGGCTCGGGCAAGTCGATCGCGCGCATCGTGAGCGGGCTGGCGCCGGAGGTCGATTTCGTGTTCACCGGCATGCCCGCGCCCGCGCCGCGCGCGCTGCAGCCGGCCTGATCGCCGTCAGTCGTTGCTGGCGAACACCGTCAGCACGCCGGTGTAGCCATACAGATGGTGGCGGGCGATCTCGCCCGCCGCGAAGAAACCCACCAGCGGCACGTCGCCCAGCGCGTGCCGCACGATCTGCAGTTCCGCCCCCGGCGCACCGAAGTGCGGACCGCCGCGCCCGGAACAGCTGACGTACACCGCGCCCGCGATGCGCCGCGCCGGATGCGGCGCCGCCTCGGCCTCGCCCGCCGCCACGGCGCGCGCGGTGGCCAGCGTCTGCTCTTCGGGCTCCAGTTCCTCGCGGATTTCGGCGCAGATGCGCATCAGGTCGGCACGCGCGGCCTGCGCATTGCGGCGGCAGAAGCTCAGCCGCATGCCGGCCTCGGCCACGTCGGCGATCGCGATGCCGCGGCGCGTCGGGTCCAGCCCGATGATGTGGCGCACCAGCACGTCGGCACCCAGGTCGCCGGTGCGGCGGATGCCGTCGCTGCCCGCATCGGCCAGGCCGACCAGCGTGTTACGCACGGCGTCGATGGCCTCCTGCGGCCGCTCGAGCGACACCTGAAGGTCGGCCAGCAGCACGTCGAGCGCCGGCTCGCCGTCGAGCTTCAGCAGCAGGTTGCCGTCGGCCTCGGTGATCTCGCGCTCGCGCGCCGCCCCCGATCGCAGCGGCTGGCAGCCCTGCGTGACGCGCGACACCAGCCGCACGCCCTCGCCGAAAACCACGCCTGACAGGCCGCCCGAGAACACCCCGCCCGCCGCCCCGTGCCCGCGGATGTTGCCGTTGCCGCCGACCGCGAACTGCAGCGCGCTGCCACGCCCCGAAGACAAGCCGCCGAACAGGTAGCCCGTGTTCGTGCGCCCCGCCATCTCGGCGATCAGCTCGGCAAGGTCGGGGGTGGCCGGATCGGCATGCACCAGCGCCGTGTGGGCCTCGAAGCCGCTCATCTCGGAGTTGCCCAGCGGCGCCACGCCCGAGAACACGCGGTATTGGTCGCTGGGCAGGGCACAGAGCATCAGGCTCAGCCCGGGCTCGTCGAAATACTCGGCATTGTTGGCCGACACGCCGACGCCGACCGTGCCCGACCAGTCGGTCACTTCGGGCAGCTCCGCGCTCAGGTGATCGAGGATGTCCTGCGCCTCGCTCGCATAGTGGTCGGTGATGTAGAGCAGCCCGAGCGTCGGCGAAGACGCGTAGTCGGGCAAGGCCATCTGTGCGCGCAGCTGGGCCAGCACGAGGCCGGCCGCCATACGCCATTGCGGATGGGTGGCGTGGCCGGAGGGAAACAACTTCATGGTGCGTGCCAACCCGTTCTCTTCAACGAATGAATGTGTATGACGTCAACGCCGGCCGGAGGTTCGCTTGCGGGCGGCGGTCGACGGCCTTTTCTTTGCGGCCGGTGCTGCAGTCTTCTTGGCTGCTACGGGCTTGCGGGCAGCCGCAGCGGGCTTGCCCATGACCGTGTCGACCGCGTCGGCCAACGGCTGGGCCATGGCCGGCACCTTCAGCTGCGCCGCGTCCTGCAGCGCCGAGCTTGCGATCTGCTGGAACTGCTCGGTGAGCGAGCCCCACCACTGCATGGGGTCGACCACGCCGGGGCCGTCGGGCGAGCCGGCATTCGCCTTGGCCGCAGCAGGCCTGCTGCGCGGCTTCTTCGGCGCCGGAGCTTGCTCCTCGGGCATCTCGTCCGCGTCTTCGACCTCCTCGGGTTCGGGGTCGGGTTCGGGCTCGGGGGATGCCGCTGGTGCCATCGCGGCTGCCTGCTTGGTGAACGCGTTGGCGATGTCTTCCATCCGCACATTCATGCCGCGCAGCGTCGACAAGGTCATCTTCTGCACTTCGAGCGCCTGGATGGTGGCCTTGAGGGCATGGCCGTTCTGTTCGAGCCAGTACTGCACGGTCTTGAGTTCCTGGATGCGCTTGTCGACCTCTTCCACGCTCAGCGTGGGCGCCACCCAGCTCGCAAGGCTCGGCATCCCCGGCACCGAGCCGGCGCCCGAGCCCGCCGCGGCGCCGCCGGCGAGGTTCTTCAAGAAGTCGAATCCGGGAACGAACTGGCTGAAGTCGAAGGGCTTGCTGGCGTTGCTCATGCGGAGGTCTCCTGGGATGGTTTTCTTGTGTTGCCAGCTTACTCCAAGCCCCCGGCCTTTTTCGGCCTTTCGGCACCGTCAGAGTTCGCTTCGGACCTTGCTGAAGACCTTCCAGAAGGCCGCGTCCTGCGAGGTCGCGAAGTTGATCCGCATCATGGTGCTCGGCGGGCGGCGCGCGTGGAACAGCGAGCCCGGCGCCAACAGGTAGCCCTGGTCGAGCATGCGCTGGGTGAGCGCGTCGGTGTCCACGCCCGTATCGACCCAGCCGAACAGCCCCGCTGGCTCCGAGGCGAAAGTGCAGCCATGCGACATGGCCAGCTTCACCGCCCGTCCCCGTGCACCGTCGAGGCGGATACGCACGCGCTCCGAATGCCGGCGCAGCTGCCCCTGGTCGATGCACCACGACAAGGCCCGCTCGAACAGCGTGGGCGAGGTCAGCGTGGCCAGCAGCTTGGTTTCGAGCAGCCGTTCCTTCAGCGCTGGCGGCGCGGCCAGGAAGCCGATGCGCCAGTTGGGTGCCAGGATCTTCGCGAAGCCGCTCACGTAGATGGTGCGCTGCAGCCCGTCGAGCGCGCTGAGCCGGGTGGCGTGCTCGGGCGCGAGGTGGCTGTAGGTGTCGTCCTCGACGATGTGGAAGTCGTGCTCGTTCGCCAGCTTGAGCACGCGGTGCGCGCTGCCCGGCGTGAGGCTGTAGCCGGTCGGGTTGTGCAGCACGCTCACGCTGACGAAGAGCTTGGGGCTGTGCAGCCTGCAGTACTGCGCCATCACCTCCAGGTCGGGCCCATCGGCGCGCCGCGGCACCGGCAGGATGCGCATGCCCAGCGCCTCCAGCCGCGCGAACTCCAGCGCCCAGCCCGGCTCCTCGACCATCACCGGATCGCCTGCGCGCAACAGCGTGCGGCTCACGATGTCCAGCGCATGCGTGGCGCCGATGGTGGTCACGATCTGCTCGGGCGACGCCGGCACGTTGATGCCCACCAGCTTCTGCGAGAGGCTGCGCCGCAGGCTCATGTCGCCGGCCGGCTCGCCGTACTGGAGCGACAGCTCCTGCAGGGCGGCTGTACTGGTCATGCGCCGCACGGCCGTGGGCATGAAGGTCGACGCCATCCAGTCCGGCGGGAACACGCCCATGCCCGGCTGCGGCTTGTCGCTCGGGCGGTGGAACATGCTGCGGATCAGCGAGCTCGCATCCGCCGGTATGCGCGAGGCCATCATCTGCATGACCATGGGCGCGGCCGCGGCCGGATTCGGCGGACGGCCCTCCTGCGCAGGGGCGGAATCCCGCACATAGAAGCCGCGCTGCCGGCGGGCCTCGACGAGGCCCTGCGCCAGCAGCTGGTCGTAGGCGGCGACGACGGTATAGGGACTCACGCCCTGCTGCCGCGCGCATTCGCGCACCGAGGGCAGGCGGGCGCCGGGCGGCAGCAGGCGGGTGCGGATGCGCTCGGCCAGGCGGTCGGCCAACTGCCCCGTCAGCGACTGGGTGGAGGTGCGTGTCAGCATGCGTTTTCCGGGCCGGGCCGGCTTCTGTGTCGAAGGAGTGACCAATACAGATTGCCTGATTGTTCGACCATCTGTACCGGAACTGTAATGGTCTCAAGTTTAGAGTGTGTGTCATGAACTGGCAAGAATTCACCGCGCTGCTGGTGCTGGCCACGGCGATGAGCTTCTCGCCCGGTCCCAACACCACGCTCTCCACCGCCCTCGCGGCCAACGGCGGCCTGCCGCGCGCCATGCGCTTCGTGGTCGCGGTGCCCGTGGGCTGGACCCTGCTGCTGGCGCTGTGCGCCGCCGGCATTGGCGCGCTGGTGGTGGCCATGCCCTCGCTGCGCCTGGCCATCAAGGGGCTGGGCATCGGCTACCTGCTGTGGCTCGCGTACAAGCTCAGCGGCAGCGCCACGCTCGGCAAGGCCGACGGGGCGAGCCTGTCGGTCGGCTTCGGACAGGGCGTGATGCTGCAGTTCGTGAACATCAAGGCGTGGCTGCTCGCGCTCACGCTGGTGGCGGGCTGGATCGCCGGCCAGCCCGACGCCCTGGGCCGCTTCGCCATCGTGGCGCCGGTAATGCTCATCTATGCCTTCACGAGCAATTTCGCCTATGCGATGGTCGGCGCGCTGCTGCGCGAATGGCTTGCCAAGGGTTCGCGGCTGCTGTGGTTCAACCGCGCGATGGGCCTCGTCCTCGTGCTCACCGCCTGGTGGATGGTGAGCGTATGAAGCTCGCCATGAAAGACGAGACGCTGGGCATGTGGCTCGGCGTCATCGGCGTCGCGATGTTCGCCGTCACCCTGCCCATGACGCGCCTGGCCACCGGCTCGCAGGACGCGCCGCAGCTGTCGCCGTGGTTCGTCACGGTCGGCCGTGCGGCGCTGGCAGGCGTGCTGTCGGCCATCTTCCTGCTGGCAACGCGCGCGCCAAGGCCCGCCGCGCACCAGTGGAAGCCGCTGGGCATGGCCGTGCTGGGCAACGCCATCGGCTTTCCGCTTCTGCTGGCCTTTGCGCTGCGCGTGGTCACGGCCAGCCACGCGGCGGTGGTGACGGCGCTGCTGCCGCTGGTCACGGCCGCCGTGGCGGCCTGGGTGCTGCACCAGCGCGCGCGGCTCGGCTTCTGGCTCTGCGCCATTGCGGGCAGCCTGCTGGTGGTGGCGTTCTCGGTACTGCGCGCGAGCCAGGGTGGCCATGGCTTCGGTTTCGAGTGGGCCGACCTGCTGCTGGTGGGCGCGGTCATCGCCGCCTCCTTCGGCTACATCTACGGCGCACAGGTCACGCCGTCTTTGGGCGCCGAGCGCGTGATCTGCTGGGTCTGCGTGATGGCGCTGCCCTTTACGCTGCCGGCTGCGCTGGCGCTGTGGCCGCAGCAGCCCGTCGCGGTGTCGGCCTGGGTGGGCTTCGTCTACGTCGGCATGTTCTCGATGTGGATCGGCTTCTTCGCCTGGTACCGCGGCCTCGCCCTGGGCGGCGCGCTGCGCGTGAGCCAGACGCAGCTGCTGCAGCCCTTCCTGTCGATCCTCGCGTCGATCCCGCTGCTGGGCGAACCGCTCGACGTGGTGACGCTGGGCTTCGCCATCGCGGTGGTGGCCACGGTGGTCATCGGCAAGCGCCTGTCGCAACCGCAGGCCGCGCCAGCTACGGCATCGCTGCCCGCAGGCGCCGTCGGCCCGGGGAGAAGCTGACGATGTTCAGCCACATCACCGTCGGCTGCACCGACCTGCCGCGCGCCACCACCTTCTACGACGCGCTGCTCGCCCCGCTCGGCCTGAAGCGCCGCCCGGTCACGCCCGACGGCGGGCCTGAGGCGGCCTGCTGGGTCGTGCCGGGGCAGGTGCTGCCGCGCTTCTACGTGTACATCCCGCTGGACGGCGAACCCGCCAGCGCCGGCAACGGCAGCATGGTCGCGTTCTCCGCGGCCTCGGCCGAAGCCGTGAATGCCGCCCACGAGGCGGCCCTGCGCCACGGCGGCCGCAACGAGGGCGCGCCGGGCCCCCGCCCACGCTATGGCCATGGCTATTACGGCGCCTACCTGCGCGACCCGGACAGCAACAAAATCCATGTCGTGTACCGTGGCGACATCCCACCGGACTGACCTCCGGCCCACCTGCCCCCTATCCGAATCTCACCTCACCGCCTGAAAGAAGAAAGCCATGAACTGGAAACTCGCCGCCCGCGCCGCCAAGATGAATCCTTCGGTGCTGCGTGAAATCCTCAAGGTCACCGAGCGCCCCGGCATCATCAGCCTGGCCGGCGGCCTGCCCTCGCCCAAGACCTTCCCGATCCAGGCCTTTGCCGATGCCTGCGCCGAAGTGCTGCACAACGACGGCCAGGCCGCGCTGCAGTACGCCGCCAGCGAAGGCTACGCGCCGCTGCGCCAGGCCGTGGCCGACATGCTGCCGTGGGACGTCGATGCCTCGCAGGTGCTCATCACCACCGGCTCGCAGCAGGGCCTCGACCTGGTGGCCAAGGTGCTGATCGATCCGGGCAGCAAGGTGCTGGTCGAGACGCCCACCTACCTCGGCGCGCTGCAGGCCTTCGGCCCGATGGAGCCGCACCCGGTGGGCGTGGCCAGCGACGATGACGGCGTGATCGTCGAAGACCTCGTGGCCAAGGCCAAGGACGCACGCTTCGTCTACCTGCTGCCCAACTTCCAGAACCCCACCGGCCGCACCATGACCGAGGAGCGCCGCGCCGCCGTGTCCGCCGCCGCCACGGCCGCCAACCTGCCCATCGTCGAGGACAACCCCTACGGCGAACTCTGGTTCGACGAAGCCCCGCCGCTGCCACTGGCCGCGCGCAACCCCGAGGGCGTGATCTACCTGGGCTCGTTCTCGAAGGTGCTGGCGCCAGGCCTGCGCCTGGGCTTCCTGGTGGCGCCGAAGTCCATCTACCCGAAGCTGCTGCAGGCCAAGCAGGCGGTCGACCTGCACACGCCGATCTTCACGCAGCGCATGGTCTCTGCCGTGATGAAGGACAAGTTCCTCGACCGCCACGTGCCCACCATCCGCGCCCTCTACAAGCGCCAGCGCGACGCGATGATCGCCGCGCTCACGCGCGAGATGAAGGGCCTGGACGTGAAGTTCAACGCGCCCAAGGGCGGCATGTTCCTGTGGGCGCGGCTGCCCGAGGGCGTCGACACCGTCACGCTGCTGCCCAAGGCGGTGGAGCGCAACGTGGCCTTCGTGCCCGGCGCGCCGTTCTATGCGGGCGAAGGCGATCCGCGCACGCTGCGCCTGTCGTTCGTGACGGCCAGCGTGGAAGAAATCGACATCGCCATCGCCGCGCTGGCACAGACGCTGCGCGAAGAGCTGGTGCTGCTCGGCGACAGGCAACTGGCCGCCGCGCAGGTCTGACCCAGGAGCCTCCCTTGATCGGCCTCGCAACGCTCTCGCTCTTCCTGCTCGCGGTACTGGCGCTGTTCCTGTCGCCCGGCCCGAACATGGCCTTCGTGCTCTCGCACGGCGTGGCCCACGGTCCGCGCGGCGGCTTTGCGGCGGCCCTCGGCATCTCGGCGGCCGACCTCGTGCACACGCTGTTCGCCGCCACAGGCGTCACCGCGCTGGTGGCGGCGTGGCCGCCCTCGTTCGACGTGCTGCGCTATGCGGGCGCGCTGTACCTGGTGTGGCTGGCAGTGCAGGCGCTGCGAAGCGGCGGCGGCCTTCGCATGGGCGCGCAGGCGCAGCCGGCCGGGTTCGGGCGCATCGTGCGCATGGCGCTGCTGAACAACCTCGTCAACCCGAAGGCGCTGCTGTTCTTCATGGTGTTCCTGCCGCAGTTCGTCGATCCGGCGCGCGGCAGCGTGCCGCTGCAGCTGGTGCAGCTCGGCGTGCTGCTGTCGATGGCCGCGCTGGCCTTCAACACGCTGCTGGGCGCATGCAGCGGCCAGATCGGCCGCTGGCTGCACAGCCGCCCCGGTGCGGCACGGTTCCAGAGCGGCCTGCTGGCTGCCGTGATGCTGGGTCTGGCCGTGCGCCTGCTCTTCCTCGACCGTCCTTCACCCCGCTGACCAAGAAACCGACCATGCTCAACATCTGGGGCCGCATCAGTTCGATCAACGTCCGCAAGGTGGTGTGGTGCGCACAGGAACTCGGGCTCGACTTCCAGCGCACCGAGGCCGGCGGCAGGTTCGGCGTGGTGCAGACGCCCGAATACCTCGCGCTCAACCCGAATGCGATGGTGCCCACCATCGACGACGGCGAAGGCGCCGAGCGCGTGACGCTGTGGGAGTCGAACGTGATCGTGCGCTACCTCTGCGCGAAGCATTCGCACGGCACCCTCTACCCGAGCGAGCTGCCCGCGCGCTTCGACGCCGAGCGCTGGATGGACTGGCAGCAGACCACGCTCAACCGCGCGAGCCGCGACGCCTTCGTGCAATGGGTGCGCACGCCGCCGTCGGAGCGACAGTTGACGCTCATCGACGACTCGGTGCGCGCCAGCGAGGCGCTGTTCGCAATGCTCGACGCGCACCTCGCCCGCCAGCCGTACATGGCCGGCGAGCGCTTCACCATGGCCGACATCCCCATCGGCTGTGAGGCGCACCGCTGGTTCGGCCTGCCCCCCGCCGAATACCGCCGGCCGACGTGGCCGAACGTCGAGCGCTGGTATGCCGAACTGCTTTCCCGCCCGGGCACGCGCGGCGTGCTCGACCTGAGCCTGGAATGACCCCCGGTCTCCGCGCACTTCGTGTCGCTTCGCCACCCCCTTCCAGGGGGCAGCACCTGTGGCCCGGGAAAGCCGATCCACGGTGTTTCCCCGACTGACATCGCCCATTGATCTGATCCTCCCGAGTCTCCAATGAAATCCCGCCCCTTCAAGCAAGTCGACGTCTTCACCGCTACGGCCTATCGCGGCAATCCGCTCGCCGTCGTCATCGACGGCACGGACCTCGACGACGCCGCGATGCAGCGCTTCGCGCAGTGGACCAACCTGTCCGAGACCACCTTCCTGCTGCCGCCCACCGACCCGGGCGCCGACTACCGCGTGCGCATCTTCACGCCCGGCGGCGAGCTGCCGTTCGCCGGCCACCCGACCATCGGCAGCTGCCATGCGTGGCTGCAGGCCGGCGGCAAGCCGAAGGCCGCGGGCCTCGTGGTGCAGCAGTGCGGCGCCGGCCTCGTGCCGCTGCGCCGTGAAGACAGCCGCCTGGCCTTCGCCGCGCCGCCGCTCAGGCGCAGCGCCCCGAGCCCCGCGCTGCTGGCCAAGGTGGCCGGCGCGCTGGGCCTGAAGGCGCAGCAGATCATCGCGGCGCAGGTGCTCGACAACGGCCCGGTCTGGTTCGGCCTGCTGGTCAACGATGCCGACGCCGTGCTGGCGCTCGCGCCCGATCACCGCATGCTCAAGGAGCTGGGCGTGAAGGCGGGTGTGGCCGGCGTGCCCACCACGCTCGACACCTCGCCGCTGATCGGCCGCTCGAATCGCGAGGCGCGCGCCTTCGGCAACCGCCCGGCGGCCGCTTACGACGACGGCGCGAAGATCGACCTCGAAGTGCGCGCCTTCGCCGAACCCATCGGCGTGCAGGAAGACCCGGTCACCGGCAGCCTCAACGCGAGCCTGGCCGAATGGCTGATCGCCGACGGCCACATGCCCGAGCGCTACCTCGCCGCGCAAGGCCAGTGCCTGGGCCGCGCGGGCCGCGTCCACATCGAGCGCGACCCCGAGGGAAAGATCTGGGTCGGCGGCGATGCCGTGACCTGCATCGACGGCCACGTCACGCTCTGAACCTCGGCGAGAACCATCGCACCATGCACGCGCAGCTCGACCATCTCGTGATTGCCGCCGCCTCGCTCGCCGAGGGCGTGGCGTGGTGCGAAGCGACGCTCGGCGTGACGCCGGCACCGGGCGGCTCGCATCCGCTGATGGGCACGCACAACCGCCTGCTGAACATCGCGAGCGACGCCTTTCCTGCCGCCTACGCGGAGATCATCGCGATCGAGCCGGGCAAGCGGCCCTCGCGCCCCAAGACGCACCGCTGGTTCGACCTCGACGACGCCGCGCTGCAGGCCGGGCTCGCGCGGCACGGGCCGCGGCTGATCCATTTCGTCGCCCGCGTGCCCGATGCGCATGCGGCAACGCGTGCGCTCGCGCATGAAGAGCACGCGCACATCGACCGCGGCCATCTGCTCGAAGCCTCGCGCGACACGCCCGCCGGCCGGCTCGAGTGGCAGATCACCGTGCGCGACGACGGCCAGCGGCTGTTCTACGGCGCGCTGCCCACGCTGATCCAGTGGGGGCCGGTGCATCCGACCGATGCCATGCCTGCGTCGGGTCTTTCGATGCGCTCGCTGCGCGCCGTGCATCCGCGTGCGCCCGCGCTCTCCGCCGCGCTGTCGGCCATCGGCATGACCGGCATGGCCGTCGCTGCCGGAGCGCCCAATCTCATCGCCGTGCTCGACACGCCGCGCGGCCCCGTCACCCTCGAATCCCAAGGACTCTGACCATGCTGAGCCTCCCTGAAATCGCCTTGTTCGCCCTCGCCTCGCTGCTGCTGGCGCTCACGCCGGGGCCGAACATGATCTATTGCGTCTCGCGCACGCTGATCCAGGGCCGCCGCGCCGGGCTCATCTCGCTGGGCGGCGTGCTGATCGCCTTCCTGGCGCACCTGTTCGCGGCTGCGCTCGGGCTCACCGCGCTGCTGCTGGCCGTGCCGCTCGCGTTCGACGCGATCCGCATCGCGGGCGCGGCCTACCTGCTGTGGCTCGCGTGGCAGGCGGTCAGGCCCGGCGGCAATGCACCTTTCGAGGCGCGCGTGCTGCCGGCCGATCCGCCGGCCAGGCTGTTCCGCATGGGCTTTCTGACGAACCTGCTGAACCCGAAGGTGGCCATGTTCTATCTCTCGTTCTTTCCGCAGTTCATCCATCCCGAGCGCGGATCGGTGCTGCTGCAGAGCATGCAGCTGGGCGTCGCGCAGATGACCGCCAGCGCCGCGGTCAACACGGTGATGATCGTCGGCGCCGCGAGCATCACGGCCGTGCTGTCGCAAAGCGCGGGCTGGCTGCGCGCGCAGCGCTACATCATGGGCAGCGTGCTCGCTGCCCTGGCCGTGCGCGTCGCGCTGACGGAACGCAAATAGATGGGACACCCGATGAGGTTCACCCGCGAAGAAATCGAAGCCGCGCAGCGCACCGTGCATGCGGCCATGCCGCCCACGCCGCAGTACGCCTGGCCGCTTCTGTCGCAGCGCCTGGGCGCCAACGTGTGGGCCAAGCACGAGAACCACACGCCGGCCGGCGCTTTCAAGATCCGCGGCGGGCTGACCTACTTCGAGACCCTGGCGCGCGAGCAGCCGGGCGTGCGCCACGCCATCAGCGCCACGCGCGGCAACCACGGTCAGTCGGTCGGCTTCGCGGCGCGGCGCCATGGGCTGGGCGCGACCATCGTGGTACCGCACGGCAATTCGACCGAGAAGAACGCCGCGATGCGCGCGCTCGGCGTCACGCTGGTGGAGCATGGCGACGACTTCCAGGCGGCTGCCGAGCACGCGGCCGCGCTGGCCGAGCGCGACGGCCTGCACCGCGTGCCATCGTTCCATCGCGAACTGGTGCGCGGCGTGTCGACCGCGTATGTGGAGTTCTTCGACGCCCTGTCGGCCACGCCGCCAGACGTGCTGTTCGTGCCCATCGGCCTGGGCTCCGGCTTTGCCGCGGCAGCGGCGGCGCGTGCGCATTGCGGCGCGTCGACGAAGCTCATCGGCGTGGTGTCGGCGCACGCCACGGCCTACCGCGACTCCTTCCGCGCCGGCAAGCCGGTCGAGTCGCCCGTCACCACGCGGCTGGCCGACGGCATGGCCTGCCGCGTGCCGGTGCCCGAGTCGGTCGAGGTGATCCTGCGCGAAGCCGACGACGTCATCACCGTCACCGACGACGAGATCGCCGAGGCCATGCGCATCCTGTTCAGCGACACGCACAACGTGGCCGAGGGCGCGGGCGCCGCGGCGCTGGCGGGCGCGCTTCAGCAGCAGGAACGCTGGCGCGGCAAGACGGTGGGCGTGTGCCTGAGCGGGGGCAATGTCGATACCGGCATGTTTGCCGCGGTGCTGGGGCACAGCGCTTCGTAATCCGGAGTCAGCAGGGCCTGGGCAGCGGGCCGGTGTTGGCGATGTCTCATCGGCACCGCCACCGCGTGCCTGCACGCCGGGAACGGCCAACGCCAGAAGGCCGTTCAATCCGGACATCGACCCGGCTGGAGTCGGCGTGGACCACATGCGTGTGCATCGGGTCCCCGGTGCCATGCCGGACGAAAGCACCAACAGCCGCTCTCTGGATGCGACTCTTAAAACCAACACCGTACAACGACCGCTCACACACAGAAAAACCATCGCACAACATGACCTAATTCCAACATCGCGCCAGTGAATTCCCGCAGAATCGCCGCCACTGGACGCGACCGGCCACGGTGATGGCACAAAACGTTGCGGCAGTTGTCACCTTCCGAACAAGAACAGCAGGGAGTTCATGTGATCCATTCGCAGCAGAGGGCACTATTGCGCAGGTGCGCGCCATGACATCGCGCCGCGTCACCGTCCGGACGCCGCTGGTCGAAGCACTCCAGTTCCACCGGCTGGTTGGCACCGAGGAATTGAGCAGGCCCTACCTCTTCGAGGTCGATCTGCTGGCAGCCAGCAATGCCGTCGACCCGAAGGCGCTGCTCGGCAAGCACACCACCGTGGCGATCCAGACCGAGAGCGGCCGTGTCCGTCATCTCGGCGGAATCGTCACCCAGTTCGGCCTGTCGCACGAGGACGACCGTCGCTCCCTTTACAAGATGCGCCTGCGCCCGTGGCTGTGGCTGGCCACACGGCGTTCGGACTACCGCATCTTCCAGGATCTCACCGTCCCGGAAATCATCGCAGCCGTTCTCGGGCCCTACGGTTATCCGATGGAACAGAAACTCAGCCGCGAGTACCGTCGATGGACTTATTGCTGCCAGTATGGAGGCGAGACCGATTTCGCGTTCGTCTCGCGACTGGCTGAGCACGAAGGGATGTACTACTGGTTTCGTCATGAAGCCGGGCAGCACGTGCTGGTCTTTGCAGACGACATCGCCACTTCGCATGGGCCGTTGCCTGGCGGCGAGGCGATCCGCTACCACGTCGACCCGTTCGCCGGCATGACCGGTGGCCTCGAGGCCGGTGAACGCATCTACGAATGGACGATGTCCGAAGAGGTGCGCTCGGGTCTCTACTACACCGATGACTACGACCCCGGCAGACCCGGCGCGGATATCTCCAGTCGTCGACGCATGCCTGCCGGTCACGATCACGACCACTTCGAGCGGTACGAGTGGCCAGGCGGCTACACGCAATTGGCCGACGGTGAAGCCTATGCGCACATCCGCACCGAAGAGCAACAGAGCGAGCGCATTCAGGCACGCGGCTCTTCCAATCGGCGCAATCTTGCGCCGGGCTACATCTTTGAACTCTCCAGGCATCCGAGGGCCGACCAGAACCTGCGCTACCTTCTGGTCAGCGTTGCCTATGAGTTGCAGGAGAACCTTCAAGCCAGTGAAGGCGACGGCGGCGAAGGCTCCATCCAGTGCTTCGCCTTCAAGGCGCAGCCGGTGAGCCACGCGTGGCGACCGGCGCGCACCACACCCAAGCCGCGCACCAACGGTCCGCAGACAGCCCTTGTGGTCGGCCCGGCCGGCGAAGAMATCTGGGTCGATCAGCTTGGCCGCATCAAAGTGCATTTCCACTGGGATCGGCTGGACCACAAGAACGAGCATTCCTCTTGCTGGCTTCGCGTGTCCTCATCCTGGGCGGGCGCCAGTTTCGGCGACGTCGCGCTGCCTCGCATCGGGCAGGAAGTGATCGTCAATTTTCTGAACGGCGATCCGGACCACCCGATCGTCGTGGGCCGCGCCCACAATGCCGATGAAATGCCGGCGTGGCAGCTACCGGACCAGAAGCACCTCTCGGGCATTCGCAGCCGCGAACTCGGCAGCGGCAGTGGTGGCCGCAGCAACCATCTCGCACTGGACGACGGGCCGCAAAAAATCCAGGCGCAGCTCAAGAGCGACCACTCAAGCAGCAGCCTCGGTCTCGGGCATATAGGCCGCATCGAGGACACCGCCGGGCGCAAGGACGACCGGGGCCAGGGCTTCGAGTTGCGCACCGATGGCCGTGGCGCCTTGCGCGCCGCCAGGGGAATGTTGCTGACCACCGAGGCGCGCCCCGACGCGCACGGTCACACTACCGATATGCCCGAGACGCTCGCGCGCCTCACGCAAGGCCGGGATATGCACGAAGGGCTCAGCCAGGCGGCGATGGAGGCCCAGGCCCACGAGGCCGGCGATCAGGATGCGGTCACGAAAACCCTGAAGGAGCAGAACGATGCTCTCAAGGGCCACGGCGGCAACCCGGCGCAAGGCGTCTTCCCCGAATTTGAAGAGCCCCATCTCACGCTGGCCAGCCCCGCCGGCATCCAGAGCGCCGCCGCGGGCTCCACCCATCTGATGAGCACCGAGCACACCGCCTTCACCAGTGGCGGGCACACGAGCATCAGCTCCGGCAAGAGCTTCCTGACCAGTGCCAAGGACGCAGTGCGCCTGTTCGCCCACAAGGCAGGCATGCGGCTGTGCGCCGCGAACGAGGACATCGACATCCGGGCTCTGAAGAGCAGTGTCAACATCATCGCCAGGCTCGGCATCAGGCTCGAAGGCGAGAGGATCATCATTGCCGCGCGCGAAGAGGTGGTCGTCAACGGCGGCGGCAGCTTCAGCCGCTGGAACGCCTCGGGCATCGAGCACTGCACCCAGGGCCTGTGGCGCGAACATGCGGCCTCGCACAACCTCGTGGGGCCCAAGAACATGCCGCCGCCGAAGGGCTATGAAGCCCGATGCGAATTGCAGAACAGCGATGCCGCAGGCGGCGCATCCGCCTCGCGCTGATGCGAAGAAAGCCATGAGCGCCACTGATCCTCGCGACCCCAGGCGCACGCCCTCGACCTCGCCTTCGCTTGACACATGGGCTTTGCTGCGCCGCCTGCAAAGCGGCTTCATCAAGGCGCAGACAGCTTTCGCATCCACAGCCGCACGTCCGATGCTCGGCGGCCTCATGCCGGCTTCATTGCACGCCTGCCTGGTGCTCGAACGCTGGGAGGCCAACCCGCTGGCTGCCCACCTGCAGGAGCACCATCCCACGCTGGCTGACGAACGAGCCGACGTGCCCGACGAGATCTACAAGGACCGACCCGAAGCCGCGCCTACCCTGGTGCCGCTCCCCGCGGACTGGACCTCGGACGCACCTTGCGACCAGACCCGGGCAGTGCTTCGCACCCTCGCAGTCGCGCTTGCTTCGGCCTGGCAGCAGGCGCGGCGGCGCCTGGCCGAACAGACGCTGTGCGGCGTCGTTTTCAGCCCCGCGACACCCGCGACCATCGCGATGCATTGGAACTGCCTGGGGTTTCAGACTTCGCCAATAGATGGCCACGACAAGCTGTTTCGCTATCAGGATGCCCGCGTCATGCAGCGCGTGTGGCCTGTGCTCGACGACGCGCAGCGATCTTCGTGGCTTGGGCCGGTCACCGAATGGTGGTCCCTGGAGCAACCTTGGGGACCGTGGGCGAGCGCCGAAGCCTTCGGCCAGGGCGATGAAACCGACGGCACCGAGGACGCATCAGGACATCAGCCCGAGTGGTTCATCGCCAGTCGTTTCGCCTTGGCGCGAGCATCGCTGCAGGCGCCCGGGCGGCTGCCATCCCGCGAGGCCATGCGCCACCTTCTGCACCTGGCCCAGTGGCATGCCGCCCACAGTGCATCCGCGGGCAACAGGGCATGGTTTCGCATGGCGTCGCGGCAAGTGCCCGTAGGCAGACAGCCCGATGGCATGACCATGGCTCACCTGCTGGGCCATGGCGCCGGGATGGGGTTGAGCCGGGAGAGCGATATCGCCGATTTCATCGACGCGTCGTGGCGCACCGACCTCCACGCCGGCAAGGCCAGTCCGCGCGACTGGTCGGCGCCGCAGGAAGCCGCCGTGCTGAGGCACACGCTTGCCCTGATGCATCCGGCCCCCGGTCTTGCGACCGTCGCGACGGCATCGCCTCCCGAAGCACCCAGCTTTGCCGGTGCGCTGCACCAGGCCCGGCAAGCAGCTTCGGCCCGCGCGCAGCCCTCACGAAACAACTGAAACCCATGGCTTGCAAAACTCCCTGCAGAAACTGCGATCGCAAGGGCCTGCCCATCCTGTTTACCCGTTATGCCGCCGCCTTCAGCGCGCAGGACCAGGGGATGACTGCGCTCGGGCAACTGCAGCCCACGGGGCATTTCCAGCGCAGGCCCGGCGGCGTTTCCATGCAGACAGCGCTGTACGGCGTCCGCATGCTGCGCCCGGGCTACCTGTACGTGCGGCTGCAGTATGCGGGCCAGGCCAATCCCGAGTGGCTCGCCTACATCGTGCACCCACACGGCTATCTCGCCCAGTTCGACATCGGATTTCCGGAAGCCGCCAAATCCAATCCCGCCTGCGAGATCGAGGTGCGCGGCGCCAACGCCAGCATGGTGTGGATACGCGATGCCAAGGACGTCACCGAACTGAACTACATGTTCCACCCGGACCCGATCGTGCCGAAGCACCTGTTCGAGCAGATCGAGCCGAAACGCAACATCTACATGCAAAGCTTCGATGTGGCGGGTTGGGCGGGTGGCAACACGAGCCAGCAAGACAGTTGCCAGCCCGGCCAGCTCAACAGCCAGGTCATGGAATTCTCCGCGCTGAAAAACCCCGCCGCGCAGACGGTGGGCTGCGAACAGCACTACGGACTTATGGGGATCCATGGTGCCGAGCGCGAGTGGGGAAACTACGAAGAAGCGCGCGTCGGACGGCACTTCGAAGCCGTGCGCCACGAAGCCCGCGGCGCCGACGGCGTGGTGGTTACCGACACAGGGGCGGCCGGTGGTCTGGCACACGGCCCCTACATTGCGCGCATCACCGGTGCGCCGTACAAGGACGTGCACGGTGCACGCCTGCGGAAAATGGTCGAGTTCCTGACCGAGCACAAGGGCGCGGTCGTCGCCTGCGAGGACGCCATCGGCATCGCGCAAGAACTCAGCCTGCACCATCTGACGGCCGCCACCGCTTATGTGGCGTGGCTCAAGGAAACCGACAACACCGACCCAGGCAACGCCCTGGTGACCAACGCCTGGAAGCACGCGGCCAGCGAGAGTATCAAGACCGTGCGCTCGGCCATCTACAAGAAGGCGATGCAGCTGTACGACTCGGAGACCGAGCGCCTGAAGAACGTGCACGAGGTGATGGGACAGCGCCACGCCTACCCGGTGGGCACCGTGATGGTCGAACAAAAGGATGGCAGCCCGGCCGAAGTCCCCGTCAAGGACCTGGAGGCGCAACGACGCACGGCCCTGCAGGAAGAGATCGCGGCGCGCGAGTCGGACCGCCGTCTCATCAGCGATGCCGAATCCAAGGCCGCGCTGCAGAAAACGCTCGCCCACTTCGACCCGGCCCGGCTCGAGGCCTTCGACAAGGCGCACCTGGCGCAGGTCAAGGAGCGCGACAAGCGCATGGACAAGATCAGCGAAGACCTGATCGCTTGGCTGCAGGCCGATGCCTTCCTGGTGAAGACGCTGGGGCGCTACAACCGCAAGCCCGACGGCATCGACACCGGCGACGGGGCGCGCTGCGCGGGCCAGTTGTGCGCCATCCTGGAGACGATGGACAGCAGCCCGAGGGGGCGGCGCTGGTATGCCGAGCTGCAACTGTTCAAAGACGAACCGAGGAACCTCGTGTGGCGCATGGCGAGCCTGAACAACGAGGAAATCTCGCAAGAGCTGCGGCGCGTGATGGACACCCTGCGCGACACCCTGCCGCCGGCCACCGAAGTGCACGACCCGCAAACGGCCGAGGAAAGCGCGCGCCAGCAGCGCGCCTGGGCCGCGATGGCTACGGCATTGAGCAAGATCCCCAAGACGCTCAAGGGCAGCCAGACCTTGATCAAGGAGGTCTACAAGCTGGGCGACCCGGGGCTGAACACGATGCAGAAGATCAAGTCGCTGCAGAAGATCGCCGAGACGGCCCGAAAGAATGTGCACGCGGTCTGGGCTGTGGCGGTGGTGCAGGCAGCGCAGAAGCTGAGCGCCTCGGCGATGGAACTGAGCTTCGCGAAGGCGCAGATCGTCCTGCTGTCGCACGGCCTGGGCGACAAGGCCGTGGAGTTCGTGCGCAATGAGCAGCGGGCGCTGGCCCGCAAGCTGGAAGACCAGGGCCGGCAGGCGGCCTACAGCAACAAGCGCAATCCGCAGCCCGACAGCCGGGCGTGGACGCGCCACTACGACCACAAGGGCGAGAAGATGCAGGTACGGGTCGACCGGGCCTTGACGCTGGTGGGCGAAGACAACGCGGTGAAGAACATGCGCATTCCCGGCGCGCTGGGCGCGCTGGAAATCATGAGCCTGATTCCGACCTTCGGACGCGCAAGCGAGCGCGGCGACGACCCGAGGGCGGGCAGCCAGAGTGCGGGCGCCGTGGCCAGCGCCATGGGCACCTGGAAGGGCCTGCGCTCCGACTACTACGAGAAGAACATCTTCGAGGCGATCAAGGCCGATGCGCCGCTGGCTGCGCGGGGCGATCTGGTGAAGGCGGCTGGAGAGGATCTGCGCATCTTGAAGATCGGTGCTGCGCACTGGGTTGCTTCTGCGGCTGTCGTGGGGGTGGTTTGGGATGCGATTGATGGCGTTACGGCCTTCAGAGAAAAAGACCGCGTGCTGATGGCTGCCTACTTTGGTCGTGCAGCAATGGGAACCGCAACCATTGGATCAACGCTTGTTGGAGCTTATTTTTACGACGTTACGAAGATCGTGCGCTGGTGCACGCGCATCAATCTCGTGACGGGGACGATCACGCTCGCCGCGAGCTATGCGATCGACAAGCTCAAGGAAAAGGAGTGGATCGACTGGCTGCAGGCCCAGCCGTTCCGCAAAATCGACAGCAAAAAGTTTCCGCATCGCAGCGAGCAGTTCATGCTCGGTCAGTTGGCCAATGCGATCGCCGACATGGATTGAACCAGACAATGTTTATCTCGGAGAACAGCTTCCGGCGGGAGTGCCGCAGCGGGGGTACGCCGGAAGCCTTGGCGTATTACGCGGACGTCAACCAACACACGCGCTTGTACGGTATTCATGAAGGCGTGCGACCTCGCGTCGGGAACGAACCCAAGCCCGCCCGCAAGGAGAAACTCCAACAGCAGGAATATGCACGACCCTCGCTCCATGGAATGCGTGTCCTGTTCGACTTCAATGAGCACTTCATCGAGCTGAGCAATGCGGGAGAAGAAAAGCGCTCACTTGGGCTTTTGCTTCTAACGCTATTTGGACTTGTTGCCTTGTTTCCGACCTATGGCATAGGTCTCTTGCTTACGGACCAAAGACCGTACCCGCAGGATTGGTACATCGCGATGGGCATCTTGTTGCTGATGGGTGTTCTGGTTTTTCTCCTGATCTATTTCATGATCTGGCCCTACATGCTCGCGCCAACCTTCCTGACCAGTCTGCGCGCCCGCTACCGCTTCAATCGAACCACCCGCAAGGTCTACGCGCTGCGCCCAAAGAAGTACGGCGGCAACGTGGTGCTCGACTGGGACCGCGTGCAGGCGCATGTGCGCTGGGCGCCGCCCAAGTCGTGGACAGCCGAGGAGCTGGCCGCCAGCGAAACCGCACGCGAAGAACGCCTGCGCTCGGCAGGCCTGGACAGCAACCTGCTGCTGTACTGGCCCCCGCTGGACCCCAGCGATCCCGAGCGCAAGGGAGAGGACGTTCTGTGGGTAGGCCCCAGCGGCAGCGATGCATCCCTGTGGCAGTACATCCGCACCTTCATGGAAGAAGGCATGGATGCCGTGCCTCCTCCCGGAGAGGACGACTGGCTGCGCAAGGGTTTCAGCGGCCCTGGCGAGCATCTGGAAGAGACTGTCATGCACGGCGCGCACAGGCGCGACGACATCCTGGGCAGAGGCACCTCAGGTGCGACTTTCACCAGCTATGCGGTGAACTTCATCTGGGCACCGCTGCACAGCCTGGCCGAGCGGCTGTGCTACTGGCCCACCTTCCCGGAAGAATGGGGCAGCGACTGCGGCCAGCGCCGCCGCGAGAGCGGCATCGGCCCTGAGGAACCATTGCGGTGGGCCCACGGGAGTTGTCCCCATCGCCTGCACGATGAGTTCGTGCTTCGCAACGGCGCTGATCGTTCGACGAAATGAACTGTGCCGGGCATCCGCTGCATCGTCGGCAAACGAGCCCTGAAGAGCCATCGATGGACATAGGCATGACCGCAGACCGGCCTCACAGACACGCTCCCGGTCCCACCAGATCGAGCGCTGCGCCTCGCTGATCAGAGACAAGAACACCGGCGTGACTCGTTCGCCGGTTTCAAGCAACCGTGCAACGCATCGGCCACTTCGTGGATGCCTGGAACGCCAGCTTCCGGCGCTGCAAGAGGATCGCGACCACAGTTTCGATCATCGAAAAGCTGCATCGACTTTGCTCGCTGATCGACGAAATCGGAAGCTAGGGCAACTTGGCCCTCCACCTCAGCGGTTGCTCGGGCCCGATGCCGCTTTCGCGTCGTGCCTGGCCCGAGTCGCTTTTCCACTCCGAGGGAAAAACCGGCCAATAGCACAGGCACTCCGCCAGCCAGTTGAGTACCCGATCCGGATCGCGGCCCTTGCATATCCATGCATTCGGGACTTCGGGAGCGGGCACGGCGTCCATGCCCCGCTGCATGAAAGTCTGCAGGTAGCGCCAAAAGCGCTCGCCGCTATTGCTCGGCCCAACCCAGATCAGGTCCTCCCCACGGCGTTGCGGATCCGCGGTATTCAGCGGTGGCCAATACAGCAGCAGGCAACCATTGCTGCTTGCACTGCGTCTTTTCCTTCGCGCTTCATCGGACAGGTCATAGCGTGGTACGCCAAGCCCCATGATCAGATCCAGCAGTCCAAAGTAGGCCAGGCTGCCATCCACTTCCCAGCCAAAGTGCCGCGATGCATTCAGCTGCTTGTGGAGTTCCTGAGTCGTTTCGTCGACCGACGCAGCATGGTGTCGGTTTTGCGCCGATTCGATAGGCGGCGCCCAATGAACGTGCGCTTGTGCACGCGACCAGTCGAGCATCGCATTGCCGCCCCATCGATCGGGCCGAAGCACATAGACCTTGCCAGTAGTCCGATTGAAGCGGTAGCGCGCACAGCGCGCGGTGAATATCTGGCCTGCGAACTCGCGCCACAGCATGACCGTCATAGGCACACTGAATATTGCCAGCGCCAGCACGCCAAGGAGCAGTCCAAGTTCCGCGAAGGAAGTCGGCGGAAAGGGCATCCGCGAATCGCCGACGAACACGATATTCCACAAGAACCACAGCGCACCCACGCCCATGATCAAGCAAAACGGTGCGAACAACGCCCGCATCACCAAGGCTATCCAACGCGGCGCTTCGCCGCTGCGCAGATTGCTCAGCTCCAGGAAGTGTTCGTTGAAGTCGAAGACCGTGGGCTCGGGCGGCCACAAGATCACCGGCTCTGACGAGGTGGGCTTGAGCGCGTGCCGCATGGGCGCATCTTGCAGATCGGCATAGTCCGCCAGTGCCTTGACAATGCCATGCTTGCGCCGATAGAGGTGAAAAGCAATTTCGAATGTGAACATCTTCGGAGGGGATATCTCGCGCGGTCTATTGCCGGTTCAAGCTGCAATTCACAACGCTTTGCTGAGGCCCGGCGTCAATCCTTCATTCGATCGATCGTCGTGCCGTCGGTCGCCGATATTTGTGTCGGCAATTGGCCATCTGGTCGCCCCCGCCCCGAGGAGAATTTGCAATGGGCGAGCCATCCCTGGCTGCGGCGCAGCCTGAATAACTCACGGCGGAAAAGGCAGGCTACGGCAGCAGCCCCGTATTGGCCGTGTCCAGCGGCAGCCTCGACACCTCTTCCAGCAGCAGCGCCAGCTGCCGGGCTGCCTCGTCCACCACCGCCTGCCCATGCGCCGCCGTGGCGGCGGCCGCGTTGCCGGCGGCGCCGTGCGGGTTGTAGTCCTCGATGGCCCAGCCCAGCTTGGCGCTCTTGCCGTTGCCCAGGATCGCGTAGTCGGCCGCGCGCTGGCGCGAGGTGGAGTCGAAATCCTGTGCCTTGCCCATGCGAACCAGCTGCGGCGACAGCGCCAGCATCATCGAGGTCTCGATCTCGCCCGCGTGCACGCCGAATCGGTGCTCCTGCGCGCTGAACTGCGCGCCCGCATCGCCCAGCGGCAGGTTGAACCAGCTCACGCTGTAGACGATGAGCCCATGCTCGGCGCGCAGCTCGCGCGCCACGATGTCCATCGGGCCCACGTGGCCGCCGTGGGCGTTGAACAGCACCAGCTTCTTCACCCCGGCGCGCGCCACGCCGGCGCCGATTTCCTTCCACATGCGGATCAGCGTTTCGGCCGACAGCGTGAGCGTGCCCGCGAAGCGCGCGTGCTCGGGGCTCAGGCCGATCTGCTGGGTCGGCAGGAACAGCACCGGCAGTTCGGCCGGCAGCAGGGGCAGCGAGGCGGCGACGATGCCGTCGGCCAGCACGGTGTCCACGCCCAGCGGCAGGTGCGGGCCGTGCTGCTCGGTCGCGCCCAGCGGCAGCACCGCGACGGTGGTCGCCGCATCGAGCGACGCGAAATCGCGCGTGGTGAGCTGGGACCAGAAACGGGGCAACGGAGGGGCCGAAGGAGCATTCATCACGCAATCTTAGGCTGGTGGCGAGCCGGCCTCGAAAGCTTCGGTCCGGACAAGGCGGTCGACGCGGACGCCAAAAACGCCAAGCTATTCACACATACAACCAGTTCGTGGCACTTTGGTTTGCGTTAGTTAACAGTTCTGTCTAGAGTGATTCTTGATTTGATTTTCTAGAACCGCCGACCTGTCACATATCGGTGGTTCGGCTTTCGCGGCGGCATCTCTAGTCGTGAAAGCTGTGGTTCCAAGGGAGCAGAGTGTTCATCCAGAAAAAAACTGGAGGCACGGTCACGGACGGACGCAAATCGGCGTCCGCCCGATCGTTGCCTCGCCATCTCGCGCAGGCGGCACGAGAATTTCCGTCCCTCGTCTGCATGCTGGCCTTCGGCGCGTCCGGGGCATTCGCAGGACCGTCGGTCACCGCGGCACCCGCGGTCGACCGGAGTGCATCAGCCTACGACGCCCAGCGGCACGATGCGCTGATCGTCGCGCGCCGCGAAGGCCGCATCACCGCGGCCCAGGCGCTGCAGCAATTGAAGGACTGGCTCGCCGCGCCGATCGACGGCGCAGCCCGCCAGCGAGTGGCCTCCGATGCGATCGCGATCGCCTCCGCCGACGGCCGTTTTGCCGAAGCCGCCGCGCTGGGCCGCCAGGCCAAGCCGTCGAAACTGAGCGACTACGCCCTGGGCCCGCTCGCACTGGCCGCGCGGCGCACGCATGACCTTGCCCTGCAGGGCGAAGCCATCGGCCTCTGGCGCGCGCATCAGCCCGGGGCGCGCGAGGCGCGCATCCACGAGGCCTACTGGCGCCTCGACAGCGGCGACGTCGCGGGCGCGCAGGCGCTGTACCGCGCGCTGTCGCAGCCGGCGCCCACGCAGGTCGAAGACCGCGTCGCGCTGCTGGAGCTGCGCGCCGCCCTGGCGCGCGCCGAAAAAGATCCGCTGCAGGCGCTCGCCGCCTATACCGAGGCCGGCGCACTGCGGCCCGGGCGCGGCGACATCCGGCGCGAGGCCGACTTCCTGCTCGCGAGCAGCGGCGCCGCATCGAGCGCCTTCGACAACGCCGAGGCAGCGGAGCGCGCCGCGCCGGGCAGCTTTTCGCCGCTGGCGCTTTCCACCCTGCAGCAGGAGGCGCTGGCGCAGCGGCTGCGATGGGCGATCCAGGCGCGCGACCAGCGCATTGGCGCGGAGCGCGTCACTGCACTCGATCGCGTGCTCGGCGACCAGGAAGCCGCCTTGGCACGGGCCGATGCCGCGGCCTCGAAAGCCGCGCCCGAAGACGCCGGCGCATGGCGCACCGTGCGCGCGCGGCTGCTGTCCGATCGCCTGCTCGCGCTGGTCGAACGCGGCCGCCCGGCCGACGCCGTCGCGCTCTACGACACAGTGCGCGCCACAGGCACGGAACTGCCGCCCTACGGGCTCGGCGCCGCGGCGCGCGCGCTCGCACAGGAGCGCCGCTCGGCCGAGGCCGTGCCGATCTACGAAACGGCCATCGCCCGCGGCGGCGCCGACCTGCCCATGCCCAACGACATCCACCTGGGGCTGGTCTACGCCTATCAAGACGTCGGCCGCTTCAGCGATGCCGAGGCACTGCTGCAGCGGCTCGAAGCCGCCACGCCGGCCCTGCTGCACCTCGCGCCGGAAGCCGGCCGCCCCAACGGCGAGTACACCGAGGTGAGCGGCATGCGCGGGCTGATGCAGCTCTACACCGACCGGCCGGCGCTCGCGCAGCAAAGCTTCGCGGCCCTGGCGCGCGAAGCGCCGTTCAACGCCGGCTACGCCTCTGGCGCCGCCTTCACCGAGCGGCTGCGCGAGCACCCCGAAGCCGCGCTCGCACGCTTCGAGGCGCTGGCGACCGACGCACCCTACGACGTCGGCGCGCGCACCGGCCACGTCGAGGCGCTGCTCGATGCCGGTGAATTCGGCGAAGCCCGCCGCCGCGCGGAATCGCTCGCCGCCGACCTGCCCGACTCGAAGCAGGTGCGCGGCATGGAACGCAGGCGGCTCACCCAGGTCGGCCCACGGCTCGACGTGGACGCCGGAGCCTCCTCCGGCGGCGCGGCAATCGCCAACCGCGAATGGCGCATCGACAGCCGGCTCGCCTCGGGCCTCATCGACGACCAGTGGCGCGTGTTCTACGACCAGTCGCTGGGCCGCGGAACCACCGACCTCGGCAGCGCGAACTGGGCGCGCGGCGGCCTCGGCCTGGGCTGGCAGCGCGGCCGCTGGCTGGCCGAAGGCGTGCTGCAGCATGCGAACGGCGGCCCCTACCGCAACAGCGCGGCTGGCCGGCTCGACTACCGCGCAAGCGACGCCTGGCGGCTGTCGGCCACCTACGACGGCGACAGCAGGGAGCTGCCGTGGAAAGCGCGCGCGGCCGGCATCGGCGCGCACGAGGCCGGCGCGAGCGTGGGCTACGTGGTGAACGAATCGCGCCGCTTCGACCTGAAGTGGCAGCAGCTCGACTTCAGCGACGGCAACCTGCGCAGCGGTCTCGGCCTCGGCTGGCGCGAACGCTGGGTGAGCACGCCGGCGTTCCAGCTCGAAACGACGCTCGGCGCCGACGCGAGCCGCGGCCGCGACATCGACACCGCGCCCTACTTCAACCCGTCGAGCGACGGCAGCGCGCAGCTCTCGGCACGCGCGCAGTGGCTTGGCTGGAAGCGCGACGACCGACAGTTCTTCCACGTCGTCGAACTCGGCGGGGGCACCTATCGGCAGGCGGGCTTCGGCAGCGGCCCGACGTGGAGCCTGCGCTACGAGCACCGCTGGAACCTCGGTTCCAAGCTCGCGCTGCGCTACGGCCTGCGCATTGCCAGCCACCCCTACGACGGCGTGCGCGAACTACAGCGCGGCGTTTTCCTGAACCTCTCGATGCCCCTGCAGTGATGCGAACGACGAACAACCCTTTCACCTTCCTGCGCGCGGTCCTTGCGTGGCTGCTGCTGGCGCTTTCGCTGCCGGCCCTTGCGCAGCCCCTGCCGAGCGCCGACCCCGACGACGGCGTGAGCTTTCGCGTGATCGCCTTCCACGACGTGCGCGCCAACGTGCGCGCGAGCTTCGAAACCTCGCCCGAGGCGACCGCGGTGGACGAGCGCACCTTCGCCGAGACCTTGGCCTGGCTGCAGTACAACGGCCACCACCCGGTGAGCCTGCAGCAGATCGTCGATGCGCGCGCCGGCGGCAAGCCGCTGCCGCCCAAGCCCGTGCTGCTGACCTTCGACGACGGCTATCGCAGCGCCTACACCAAGGTGTTCCCGCTGCTCAAGCGCTACAACTACCCGGCGCTGTTCGCGCTGGTGACGAGCTGGCTCGAGGTGCCCGAGGGTCAACCGGTGCACTGGGGCGACAAGCCCGCGCCGCGCGAGAACTTCCTGCTGTGGAGCGAGGCCGCCGAGATGGCCCGCTCGGGCCTCGTCGAATTCGCGAGCCACAGCGACGCCATGCACACCGGCATCCTCGCCAACCCGCAGGGCAACATGCTGCCGGCCGCTGCCACGCACCGCTACGACCCCAAGACCGGGCGCTACGAGGACGATGCCGCCTACACGCAGCGCATCGAGTCCGACCTGCGCCGCAGCCGCGAACTCATCGAAAAGCGCACCGGCGCGAAGGTGCGCTCGATGGTGTGGCCCTATGGCGCCTACAACGCGGCAGCGCTCAAAGCCTCCGAGCGCGCGGGCATGCCCATCACCCTCACGCTGGACGACGGCTCGAACACGCCGACGGTTCCGCTCGCGCGCGTCCGCCGCGCGCTTGCGGAGTACGACAACGAGGCGCCCGAATACGCCCGGCTGCTGCGCAGCCCCGCAGGCGGCGAGGTCTGGCCCGTCAACCGCGTGATGCACGTGGACCTCGACTACGTGTACGACCCCGACCCGGCCCAGCAGGAGCGCAACCTCTCGAAGCTGATCGACCGCGTGGCCGCCGTGCGCCCGCGCTCGGTGTTCCTGCAGGCCTACGCCGACCCCGACGGCGACGGCGTGGCCGACGCGCTGTACTTTCCCAACCGGCACCTGCCGATGCGCGCCGACCTGTTCAGCCGCGCGGCCTGGCAGCTGCGCAGCCGCGCCGGCGTGAAGGTCTATGCATGGATGCCGGTGACGGCCTTCCGCCTGCCGGCCTCGAATCCGCTCGCCACCCACACGGTGATGGCGCAGGGCGGCGCGATGCCGGCCGGCCGCTACCACCGGCTCACGCCTTTCGACCCCGCGGTGCGCGCGCTGGTCGGCGACATCTACGAAGACCTCGGCCGCCACGCCTTCTTCGGCGGCCTGCTGTTCCACGACGACGCGACGCTGTCCGACGACGAGGATGCGAGCCCCGCCGCCCTCGCCACCTACGCCCGCTGGGGCCTGCCGGCCGACGTGGCCGCGATCCGCGCGAAGCCGGAACTGACGGCGCGCTGGACCGCCGCCAAGACGCGCTACCTGATCGACTTCACGCACGAACTGGCCGCGCGCGTGGGCGCCTGGCGGCCCGCGCTGGAAACCGCGCGCAACCTTTATGCACGGCCGGTTCTCGACCCCCAGGCCGAGCAATGGTTCGCGCAGAACTACGAGGCCTCGCTCGCGGCCTACGACTACGTCGGGCTCATGGCGATGCCGCGCATGGAGCGCGAGGCCCGAACCGACGCCGACAGCGATGCCTGGCTCTCGCGGCTCGCGCAACGCGCGGCCGGCACGCCGCGCGGCCTCGACGGCACCGTGTTCGAACTGCAGGCGCGCGACTGGCACACCGGCAAGCCCGTGCCCGACGCCGAGCTCACCCGCCAATGGACGCTGCTGCAGCGCGCCGGCGTGCGCCACCTGGGCTACTACCCCGACGACTTCCTGAACGACCAACCCTCGCTGGAAACCGTGCGCCGCGCGATCTCGGTGCGCACGCTGCTGCCGCGCGCGCTGCGTGCCCCGGCCGCCGCGACGACCCCTGCACAGCCCGCGCCATGACCACCGTCCAGATCCTCGCGCACTCGTTGCCCACGCTGCTGTTCGGCTTCGTCTTCTACTACCCCTTCTTCATGGCCTACGTGTGGATGGCGGGCGGCCTCTCGCATGCATGGGTGTTCGAGCGCAGGCGCGACGCCGACGCCAATCCGCTCGACTCGCTGCCCTCGCACCCGCTGGTCACAGTGGTGGTGCCCTGCTTCAACGAAGCGCCGCACCTGCGCGAGGTGATCGAGCAGCTGATGCGCACGCGCTACCCGCACTACGAGGTCATCGCCGTGAACGACGGCAGCACCGACGGCACCGGCGAGCTGCTCGACCAGATGACGCAGGAATACAGCCGCCTGCGCGTGATCCACAACGCCAGCAACCAGGGCAAGGCGGTCGGGCTCAACACCGCCTGCCAGCTCGCGCGCGGCGAATACATCCTGGGCATCGACGGCGATGCGCTGGTGGACGTCGACGCCATCGCATGGATGCTGCGGCCGATGCTGCGCTCCGAACGCATCGGCGCGGTCACCGGCAATCCGCGCATCCGTACGCGCACCACGCTGCTCGGACGCATGCAGGTGGGCGAGTTCTCTTCGATCATCGGGCTCATCAAGCGCTCGCAGCAGCTGGTGGGCACACTCTTCACCGTCTCGGGCGTGCTCGCCATGTTCCGGCGCCGCGCCGTGATCGAGGTCGGCTTCTGGAGCCCCGACGTACTCACCGAGGACATCGACATGAGCTGGAAGCTCCAGCTCGGCGGCTGGAAGCTGCGCTTCCAGCCGCGCGCGCTGTGCTGGATCCTGATGCCCGAGACCTTGCGCGGCCTCTGGAAACAGCGCCTGCGCTGGGCCGTCGGCGGCATCCAGACCATGCTGCGCTACACCTCGCGCATCCTGCGGCCGCGCCACTGGCGGATGTGGCCGATCTACCTGGAGTACATGACCAGCGTGGTGTGGGCCTATTGCATGGCAGCGGTGCTGGTGATCGGCCTCGTGCGGCCGCTGCTGCCGGCGAACTCGTCCTGGCATTCGGCGCTGCTGCCGCACTGGCAAGGCACGCTGCTGGCCATGACCTGCATCCTGCAGATGCTGCTGAGCCTGTGGATCGACCGCCGCTACGACCGCGACCTGATGCGCTATTTCGCCGGAACGATCTGGTACCCGATCGCCTTCTGGATCATCACGATGGCGACCACCGTCATCGCCCTTCCCAATGCTCTGATACGCCGCCGCGGCAAGCGCGCGGTGTGGACGAGCCCCGACCGAGGAGTTTCCGATGCGCCCTGAGACCCATGCCCAAAGCCGCCTGCACGAGACGCACGACGACAAGCCGCCGCCGAGCCGCCAGCGCTCCTGGGGACAGCCCGCGGTGGACGAGCCGATCATCGACGCTGCACGAATCCCGCTGCGCGCCTTCGGCACGGGCCGCTCGCCACTGCGCACGCTGGCCATGTATCTGTGGCTGCGCGTGCTGCGCCCGGCGGTCACCCTCGGCGTCTGGCTCTGCGCGATCTGGTACGCATGGCCCTATGTGCTCGGCGCGCGCTCGCAGCCCGAGGTGATGCAGCTGCTCGGTTTCTATGCCATCGCGATCGGCGTGATCCTGGTCTCGATGCTGGTGATGGCGCCGCTGCGCCGCCGCCAGCAGACGCGCGAGACGCCGCCGGACCAGGAACAGTCGTCGCTGTTCGCGCTGGCCTCCTACATCGAGGTGCCGCCGGCGCGGCTGTCGGCCTGGCAGCGCGCGCGGCAGCTGCTGGTGCACCACGACAACAACGGCCACCTGCGCGACGCCACGGACACCGCGCCGGGAGCGCTGGAGCCCGAGCCGCTGCAGCGCGCGGCCGCGGGGCACTGACGCCGGACGGGGCACGGCGGCATACGGCCGCATCCGTGCAGGGGTTTCGCGGCGGTGCTTCAATCACCGCCACACTCCACTCTCCATCAAGGACTCTTTCATGGATCTCCAGCTCCAGGACCAGCACGTTCTCGTCACCGGCGGCAGCAAGGGCATCGGCCTGGCGTGCGCGCTGGGCTTCCTGCGCGAAGGCGCACGCGTGAGCCTCGTGTCGCGCGATCTCGCCAATCTGGAACAGGGCCGCAGGATGCTGGTGGATGCCTTCGCGCAGGCCGAAGGCCGGATCTCGGTGCATGCGGCCGACCTCAAGGACCCGGCCGGCGCCGTGGCCGCGCTCGACGCGGCCGAGCAGGTGTTCGGTGCGGTCGACGTGCTCGTCAACTCGGCCGGCGCCGCGCGCCGCACCCCGCCCGACGAACTGACGGCCGCGTCGTGGCACGACGCGATGGACGCGAAATACTTCACCTACATCCACATGATCGACCCTGTGGTGAAGCGCATGGGCCAGCGCGGCCGCGGCGCCATCGTCAACGTGATCGGACAGGGCGGCAAGGTCGCGAGCCCGGTGCACATGGCCGGCGGCGCGGCCAATGCAGCGCTGATGCTGGTGAGTGCCGGCATGGCCGCGGCCTATGCCGCCAAGGGCGTGCGCGTGAACGCTGTGAACCCGGGGCTCACGCTGACCGAACGGCTGCAGGAAGGCATGAAGGCCGACGCGAAGCTGCAGGGCATCGGCACCGACGAGGCGCTTGCGCGCGCCAAGGCACGCCTGCCGCTGGGGCGCATCGCGACGCCCGAGGAAATCGCCAGCACGGTGGTCTTCCTCGCGTCACCGAAGGCGAGCTACGTGACGGGCGCCATCGTGGCGATGGACGGCGCGGTGACGCCGATGATCTGAAGGCGCGGTTTCAAGCGCCGCCGCCCTCACCCCAACCCTCTCCAGGAGGGAGAGGGAGCCGATCCGGAGCAGCCTCTTTACTCAGGCAACAGCCTGCAACGCCTCGAACTTCAGCGCCAGGAAATCGACGAACGCCCGCACGCGCGCGGGCACGAAGCGCCCGCTCGGCAGCAGCGCATGCAGCGGGTAGGGCTCCGTCTCCCAGTCGGGCAGCAGGCGCACGAGGCGGCCTTCGCGGATGTCGTTGCGCACGTCGAGCGCGGACTTGAGCGACACGCCGTAGCCCGCCACCGTCCATTCGCGCGCGAGCGAGGCGTCGTCCACGCTGCGGTTGCCGTTCACGCGCACTTCGGTCCACTGGCCGTTCTGCGCGAAGCGCCAGACGCGGTGGCGGCGCCCCGAGCGGTTGAAGATCAGGCAGTTGTGGTGCACCAGGTCTTGCGGCACCTTCGGCGCGGGATGGCGGCGCAGGTAGCCCGGTGACGCCGTGAGCACCGGGTTGGTCAGCGCGAAGGGCCGCGCCACCAGGCGCGAATCGGCCAGCGCACCGTAGCGCAACGCCACATCGACCTCGTCGCGCATCACGTCCAGCGGACGGTCGCCGACCGACAGCGAGAGCTGCACGCCGGGATGCAGCGCCAGGAATTCGTCGAACCACGGCAGCAGCGTGCTGCGCGTGAGGTCCGAGGGCGAAGCCACCCGCAAGGTGCCGACCAGATCGCCGCGGTCGGCCGTGACGAGCGACTCGCCCTCGTCCAGCAGCTCGAAGGCGCGCACCGCGTAGTCGAGCAGCGTCTGGCCCTGCGGCGTGAGGCGCATGGCGCGCGTGGAGCGCTCGAACAGGCGCGCGCCGAGCTGTGCCTCCAGCCGCTTGAGCGTGGCGCTGGCGGCCGCGGGCGTGATGCCCAGCGCATGCGCCGCCGCCGTGAGCGTGCCGCCGCGCGCTGTCTGCACCAGTACCTGCAGGTCGGAGAGATTTTCAATCTTCATTTGAAAGTGTTGCTGATTCAAGCCGCCTTATCAAACCTTCCTTGCAATCCTACAGTTCAGGCATCGTCACTGAAAGGTTCCTCCCCATGAAAGCCGTCGGCTACTACCAGCCCCTTCCCATCGACAACCCCGAATCGCTGCAGGACATCGAGTTGCCCGCCCCCGTGGCCGGCCCGCGGGACCTGCTGGTGCGCGTGAAGGCGGTGTCGGTCAACCCCGTGGACACCAAGGTCCGCAAGAACGCCGCACCCGAGGCCGGCCAGGCCAAGGTGCTGGGCTGGGATGCCGTGGGCACGGTCGAGGCCATCGGCAGCGGCGTGAAGAACTTCAAGGTGGGCGACCGCGTCTACTACGCGGGCTCGATCGTCCGCCCGGGTGCCAACGCCGAACTGCATGCGGTGGACGAGCGCATCGCGGCGATCGCGCCGAAGACCCTCGACGACTCGCAGGCCGCCGCGCTGCCGCTGACCACCATCACCGCGTATGAACTGCTGTTCGACCGCCTGCGGGTGCCCAAGGGCGGCGGCGGAGGCCAGACGCTGCTGATCACCGGCGGCGCGGGCGGCGTGGGCTCGATCCTGATCCAGCTCGCGCGCCAGCTCACGAAGCTGCGCGTCGTCGCCACCGCCTCGCGCGCCGAAACGCGCGAATGGTGCCTGGCGCTCGGCGCGCACACCGTCATCGACCACTCGAAGCCGCTCGCGGCCGAGCTCAAGGCGGCCGGCATCGGCGAAGTCGACATGGTCGCCAGCCTCACGCAGACCGAGCAGCACTACGCGCAGATCATCGAGAGCCTCAAGCCCCAGGGCCAGATCGCGGTGATCGACGACATGAAGATGCTCGATGCGATGCCGCTGAAGACCAAGTGCATCTCGCTGCACTGGGAAATGATGTTCGCGCGCTCGCGCTTCGAGACGCCGGACGTCGCCGAGCAAGGCGCGCTGCTGGCGGAGGTTGCGGCGCTGGTCGACGCGGGCCGCGTCCGCACCACCGCCAATGCGAGCTTCGGCACCATCAATGCGGCGAACCTGAAGAAGGCGCATGCGCTCATCGAGAGCGGCAAGGCGCAAGGGAAAGTCGTGCTGGCCGGGTTCTGAGCTACGTGGACTGCCACGGCAGCCCGCGCATGCGCTCGCGCTTTTCTTCCTCGTCGAAGTGCGCGAGCGAAGGCTTGATGAGGTCGCTGCGCGCCACGATGCCGGCCAGCGCGAGCGATTGCGCGTCCTTCACCACCGGCAGCCGTTCGAGCCGGTGGCGCGCGAGCCGGGTCGCGACGGCGCGGCAGTTCTCGCCAGGCAGCGCGAAGTACAGCGGCGCGTCGGCGCAGGCATCGCCCACGGTCGCGATCGGGTCGCACGTACCGCGCGCGGCCAGCATCGCGCGGTCGGCCACGCCGATCACCGCGCCGTTGCGCAGCACGGGGAACGCACGGTGCGCCTGCCCTTCGCCGAAGTAGCTGAACAGAGCCTGCGCCACCGGCATGGCCGCGTCGATGCTGCGCACCTCGCGCGTCATCACCTCCTCGACCGAATGCCGCTCCAGCGGATCGATGCCGTACTCGCGGTAAATGTGATAGCCGCGGCGCGCGATTTTCTCGGTGAGGATCGAGCGGCGCATCGTGAGCACCGTGAAGCCGTAGGCCACGGCAGAGGTGGTCAGCAGCGGCAGCAGCGCATTGCTGTCGTGCGTGAGCCCGAAGGCGAAGATGGTGGCGGTGAGCGGCGCACGCATCACGCCGCCCAGCGTGGCCGCCATGCAGACCAGCGGCCACAGCATCGGGTCGTTGCCCGGCAGGATGTGCGAGAGCACCACGCCCAGGCCGGCGCCCATCATCAGCAGCGGCGCCAGCACGCCACCCGAGGTGCCCGAGCCCAGCGAGATGACCCAGATGACGGCCTTCACCGCCAGCAGCGCGATCACCACGCCGAGCGCGAGGTGGTTGTGCAGCAGGTCCCCGATCACGTCGTAGCCCACGCCCAGCGCACGCGGCTGCAGCCAGCCGCCGATGCCGACCGCGAGGCCGCCGATGGCGGGCCACCACATCCAGTGCAGCGGCAGCTTGCCGAACCAGTCTTCCACCTTGTAAAGCGAGATCGACAACGATGCCGACAGCGCGCCGCACAGCACGCCGGCGATCACGCACGACAGCATGGCGAGCGGGCCGGGCACGGCCGTCTGCAGCGGGAACAGCGGGCCGGCGTCCATCAGCAACGGCCGCGCGAAGCCCGCCACCGCGCAGGCCACGGCCACCGGCAGCAGGCTGCGCGGGCGCAGCTCGAACAGCAGCAGTTCGACGGCCAGCAGCACCGCCGCCACGGGCGTGCCGAACACGGCCGTCATGCCGGCCGTGGCGCCCGCCACCAGCAGCGCCTTGCGCTCGGCCGCCGTGAGATGAAAGTGCTGCGCGATCAGCGAGCCGATGGCGCCCCCGGTCATGATGATCGGCCCTTCGGCGCCGAACGGGCCGCCGCTGCCGATCACGATGCCCGAGGACAGCGGCTTGAGCAGCGCGACCTTCGGCGACATCTTGCTCTTGCCAAACAGGATCGCCTCGATGGCCTCGGGAATGCCGTGGCCGCGGATCTTGTCGGAACCGTAGCGCGCGACCAGGCCGACGATCAGACCGCCTATCACCGGCACCACGATGACCCAGGCGCCCAGCGTGTGCGTGGCCGGCGAACGGTCGGCCAGCGAGAAAGTCTGGAAGAAGAACAGGTTGGTGAAGAAGCGGATCAGGTCGAGCAGCACGCGCGCGGCCACGGTGCTGACGGCGCCGATGACGGCCGCCATGACGGTGATGCGCATGAGGCGCGTGTTGAGCGCGAAGTCGCCGCGCGGCGGATGGGAGTTGGCTTTGGAGCTCATGGAATTTCCGGAAGATCGATTTGCGGCACGTCGAACACGCCCTTGAGCGAGCGCAGTTCCGCGCGGTGGAGCTCGGCCAGCCGCAGCAGCAGCTTCTCGCCCTCGGCGAGCAGGTGCACCTCGACCTGCCGGCGGTCCGTTTCGCTGGGCCGGCGCTGCACCAGTCCGAGCGCTTCGCAGCGCGTGACGAGCGCAACCGCGCCGTGCGGCTGCAGCTGCAAGCGTTCGGCGATCTCGCCCACCGAGGCCCAGTCGCGGCCGGGCACGCCCTTGATGTGCAGCAGCACCAGGTATTGCTGCGGCGTGAGGCCCTCGGCCTGCGCGGCGCGCTCGGAGAAGCGCTCGAAGCGGCGCATCTGGTAGCGGAACTGGGAAAGCGCCTCGAAGTCTTTCTTGGCGAGCTTGCGGGGGGTGGAAGCCATGGCGAGGGGAGATGCCGGAATGGCCGAAATATATCACGTCGTGACATATATACCGTGCGACACAATGGGTGCATGACCGCCGACCCCATCGAGTTCGACACTCCGCGCCTGCGCTTGCGCCAGTGGCGCGAGAGCGATCTGGCGCCCTTCTTCGCGCTGGCTTGCGACCCGCAGGTGATGGAGTTCCTGCTGCCGCTGCCCACGCGCGCCGACAGCGATGCGCTGGCCGATCGCATCCGCGCGCGCTTCGCGGAAAACGGCTGGGAGCGAGGCCGCACGCGCTGCGCTGCAGGTCGGCTTCGAGCGGATCGGGCTGGACGAGATCGTCGCCTTCACCGCCTGGAACAACACGCGCTCGAGCGCGGTGATGGAGCGCATCGGCATGAAGGAAGACGTGGCCGGCGCCTTCGACCATCCGCTGGTGCCCGAAGGACACGCACTGCGCCGGCACAGGCTCTACCGCATCGCCCGACCGCAGCGCTGAAGAAAGCTACTTCGCCCTCGACACCCGCCACACGGCGTTGCCGACATCGTCGGCCACCAGCAGTGCCCCGCCCTTGTCGAGCGCCACGCCCACCGGCCGGCCCTGCGCCTTTTCGTCGGCGGTCAGGAAGCCGGTCAGCACATCGACCGGCGGCCCGCTGGGCTTGCCTCCGATGAAGGGCACGAACACCACCTTGTAGCCCGACTTGGGCTTGCGGTTCCACGAGCCATGCTCGCCGATGAAGACGCCGTTGGCGAACTGGTCGGGCATGCCGCCCGGCCGCGAGAAGGCCATGCCGAGCGGCGCGACGTGCGCGCCCAGCGCGTAGTCGGGCGCGATGGCCTTGGCCGTCATCTCGGGGTTCTGCGGCGTGACGCGGGCGTCGACGATGCCGCCGTAGTAGCTCCAGGGCCAGCCGTAGAAGGCGCCGTCCTTCACCGAGGTGAGGTAGTCGGGCACGAGGTCGCTGCCGATCTCGTCGCGCTCGTTCACCACGGTCCACAGCGCCTTCGTGTCCGGGTCCCAGCCCATGCCGTTGGGGTTGCGCAGGCCGCTCGCGAACAGGCGCTTCTCGCCGCTCTTCGTGTCGACTTCCCAGATGGCGGCACGGCCCTCTTCAGCCGCGAGGCCGTTCTCGCCGATGTTGCTGTTGGAGCCGACCGTCACATAGAGCTTGCTGCCGTCGGCATTGGCGATGACGTTCTTGGTCCAGTGGTGGTTGATGCCGGCGGGCAGCTGCGTCACCAGCGTCGGGTTGGCGCGGATGGAGGTCTGGCCCTCGGTATACGGCACCTTCACCAACGCGTCGGCATTGGCGATGAAGAGTTCGTTGCCGACCAGCGCCATGCCGTACGGCGACATCAGGTTGGTCATGAACACCTGCTTCACCTCGGCGAGGCCGTCGCCGTCGGCGTCGCGCAGCAGGGTGATGCGGTTGGCGCTGGGCACGCCCGCGCCGGCGCGGGCCATGAGCTTGCCCATGACCCAGTTGCGCACCTTCGCGACCACGCCGCTGCCGCCGTCGCTGCTGCCGCCCGGCTTGGGCGGCTTGTTGCTCTCGGCCACGAGGATGTCGCCGTTGGGCAGGGTATAGACCCAGCGCGGATGGTCGAGGCCGCGTGCCAGCGCCGTCACCTGCAGGCCTTCGGCGGGGATGGGCGAGGCGGTGTCGGTCCAGCCGACGGCGGTCGCGACGTTGACGGTGGGAATCAGGGTCTTGTTCGGCTGGGCCAGTTGCGGGCGAGGGCCGGTCGTGAGCTCCGGGGCCAGCTTGGCGGTCTCGCCGCAGCCGGCGACGAGCAGCAGCGCGGCGGCCAGGGCCAGTGCGGATGCTTGCTGCGGTGCTGTCATGCGTATTCCTTGCGCGGCCGGGTGCCGCATGCACCGGATGATCCCCAGCCGGGCAGCCCCGGGGTTGTCGGCCACGGGCGCTTTCTGGCGTGGGCGCACCTCATTTGCGCATCGCCGCTACCATCGCCGGATGACCGACGACCTGTTCCGAGCCGACGCCTACCTGCGCACCTGCGACGCCCGCGTCCTGCGCGTCGACGAAACCGGCATCGTGCTGGACCGCACGGTGTTCTATCCGCTGGGCGGCGGACAGGCCGGCGACACCGGCGTGCTGGCGCTGGCCGACGGGCGCGAACTGGTCATTGCCGACACCCGCAAGGCCAGGAACGAAGAAGGCCAGCCGACGAATGAATTCGTGCACGTGCCCGCCCCGGAACAAGCCGACCTGCTGGCCGCGCTGAAGCCCGGCGACACCGTGACCGCCCGCCTCGACTGGGAGCGCCGCCATCGCCTGATGCGCTTCCACACCGCCTCCCACCTGCTGTGCCACCTCGTGCCGGTGCCGGTGAACGGCTGCTCCATCACGCCCGAATACGCGCGCATCGACTTCCACATGACCGATCCGCTGGACAAGGAAGCGCTGACCGCCGGGCTCGCGAAACTGGTCGAAGCGGCCCATCCGCTGACCGTGGGCGCCATCACCGACGAGGAACTCGACGCCAACCCCGCGCTGGTCAAGAGCATGAGCGTGCAGCCGCCGCGCGGCACGGGCACGGTGCGCACCATCCGCATCGGCGGCGACGGCGATGCCCAGATCGACTTCCAGCCCTGTGGCGGCACGCATGTTGCAAACACTTCCGAGATCGGGGCGGTGATGGTCACCAAGATCGAGAAGAAGAGCGCCAACAGCCGCCGCGTGGTGCTGGGCTGGGCCCCTGCGGTGGCCTGAAACGGCCCGGAACTTCGCCCCCATTGAATGCTCCGACTGACGGCATGATCTTTTCGCGCATCCATTTCGCTACGCTTCTGATAGCAACCGCCGCAGCCAGCATGCCGGCTGCGGCGCAATTGGCTTCCAAACCAGGCGCCGTGGTGACCACCCCCCACGTGCGCGCCGAACTGATCGCCCACGCCCCCGACGGCGTGGCGCCCGGCGCCCCGGTCTGGGTCGGCCTGCAGATCACGCACCAGCCCGAGTGGCACACCTACTGGAAGAACGCCGGCGATTCGGGCCTGCCCACCGAGATGGCGTGGACGCTGCCGGCCGGCGTGTCCACCGGCGAGATCGCCTGGCCGGTGCCGACGAAGATCCCGGTCGGCAACCTCGCCAACTACGGCTACGAAAACACCGTGCTGCTGCCGGTGCCGCTGGAGGTGTCGACGCTCTACAAGCCGCCGGTGGCGCTGGGCGGCGGCACGCCGGCCATGGACATCCGGCTCAAGGCTTCCTGGCTGGTCTGCCGCAAGGAATGCATCCCCGAAGAAGGCACGTTCACGCTGCCCCTGCCGCTGCAGGGCTCGACCGCGCTGCACAAGGCCGAGTTCGACGCCGCACTGGCGGCCCAGCCGCAGCCGCTGGCCAAGGCCGGCACCATCGAGGTCGATGGCCACAACCTGAAAGTGCGCCTCGAAGGCCTGCCCGCCGCCGTGCAGGGCAAGACGCTGGGCTTCTTCCCCGAGACCCCCGAGGTGATCCGCACCGCGGCCGTCTCCGGCAAGGACTGGACCCAATCCTGGCAGGGCGGCACCTGGACGGCGACGCTGCCGCTGGCCGATCAGCGCAGCGCGAGCCCCACGGTGATGCCGGTGGTGGTGGCGCTGGCCGAGTCCGACCGGCAGGCCGGCCAGCCGGTGGCCTGGCGCGCCGAAGCGCCGGTCACGGGCGCCTGGCCGGCAGGCACTGCGCCGCGCGCCGAGGTGTCGCCGGCGCTGCAGGCTGCGCTCACCGCCAATGCAGCCAAGGCAACAGCCCCGGCCGGCGATGCTCCCGCGCCCTCCTCGACCACCTTCATGGCCGCGTTGCTGGGCGCGCTGATCGGCGGCCTGCTGCTCAACCTCATGCCCTGCGTGTTCCCGATCCTCGCGATCAAGGTACTGGGCTTCGCGCGGCAGGCGGGCAACGCCAGCGCGCACCGCAAGGCCGGGCTGGCCTACACCGGCGGCGTGATGCTGTCCTTCCTCGCGCTGGGCGGCGGCATGCTGGCGCTGCGCGCGGCCGGCGCCGGGCTGGGCTGGGGCTTCCAGTTGCAGTCGCCGGGCGTGGTCGCTGCGCTGGCGGCGCTGTTCACACTGATCGGGCTCAACCTCGTGGGCGTGTTCGAGTTCGGCCGCGCCGCGCCCTCGTCGGTGTGCAGCGCGCAGGCCAAGCACCCGCTGGCCAACGACTTCCTCTCCGGCGTGCTCGCCGTGGTCATCGCCTCGCCCTGCACCGCGCCGTTCATGGGCGTGTCACTGGGTTTCGCCATCGGCCTGCCGGCCGGCCAGGCGCTGCTGCTGTTCGCGGCGCTGGGCTTCGGGCTGGCGCTGCCGTACCTCGTGGCCGGCTTCGTGCCCGCCGTGGCGTACCTGCTGCCGAAGCCCGGCCCGTGGATGGGCACGCTGCGCCGCCTGCTCGCCTTTCCGATGTTCGCCACCGTGGCGTGGCTGGTGTGGGTGCTGGGCCAGCAAAGCGGCATCGACGGCGCGGGCACGCTGCTCGCGCTGCTGGTGTGCCTGGCCGCCATCGTCTGGGCGCTCACGCTGCGCGGGCGCACGCGGGTCGTGATCGCCACCGTGCTGATCGGCTTCACGGCCGTGCTGACCGCCACCATCGGCCGCAATGTGCTGCAGGTGGTGGAGCCGGCCCGGCTGGCGGCGGCATCCGGCACTGCCGGCCAGCGCTGGCAGCCCTGGTCCGCCGAGCGGGTGTCCGAGCTGTCGGGCGCCGGCCAGCCGGTGTTCATCGACTTCACCGCTGCGTGGTGCGTGACCTGCCAGTACAACAAGAAGAGCACGCTCTCCGATGCCGCGGTGCTGGCCGACTTCGACGCGAAGAAGGTCGCCATGCTGCGCGCCGACTGGACCCGGCGCGACCCCGCCATCACCGCCGCGCTCACCGCGCTGGGCCGCAGCGGCGTGCCGGTGTACGTGCTGCAGGCGCCGGGCAAGCCGCCCGTCGTGCTGACCGAGATATTGGGAAAGGACGAAGTCCGCGCCGCCCTCGCCGCGCTTTGACCACCAGCGTGACATGGGTTGTCACATGCACTTGAAGAAACCGTTCTAAGCTGCAGTTGTTGTTTGGAATTTGTTCTGGAGTTCAAGCTGGCCATGTCTCTTTCGCCAACCACAGACTCGCGCTCCCGCCGTGCCGCGCGCCATGCCCGCGCCGCACTGAGCCGGGCCTCCCGCCGTGCGGTCGTTGCCGCCGCCGTGGCGCTCGGCGCCACCTTCCTGATGGGTACCAATGCCGCCGCCGCGCCCGCGGTGGGTCAGCAGGCGCCCGATTTCATCGCCGTCGACACCAGCGGCGCCAAGCACAAGCTGTCCGATTTCGCGGGCAAGTTCGTGGTGCTCGAATGGACCAACCCCGGCTGCCCCTTCGTGCGCAAGCATTACGGCAGCGGCAACATGCCCGCCACCCAGAAGGCCGCGACCGACAAGGGCGTGGTGTGGTTGGCCATCAATTCCACCGAGCGCGCCGCCACCGACTACCTCAAGCCCGAGGCGCTCGACGCCTGGATGAAGTCGCAGAAGGCCGCGCCCACCGCCGTGCTGATGGACGAGGACGGCGTCATCGGCCAGGTCTACGGCGCGCGCACCACGCCGCACATCTTCATCATCGACCCCAAGGGCACGCTGGTGTACGCGGGCGGCATCGACAGCATCGCCTCGGCGCGGGCGGACGACATCAAGACCGCGACCAACTACGTGAACCTGGCACTGGGCGAGGCCTTCGGCGGCAAGCCGATCTCGGCCGCCAGCACGCGGCCCTACGGCTGCTCGATCAAGTACAAGACCTGAGCCCGACCCGGATGACGCAAGTCCCGGGCACCGCCGGATACGGAGCCAACGCCGCGGCGCTGGCCACCCAGTACGAAAGCCTGCACTTCGCCGACGTACACCGCGAGGTGCTGCATCTCTTTCCCCCGCCGCCGGCCCGCGTGCTCGACATCGGCGCCGGCGCCGGGCGCGACGCGGCGGCGCTGGCCGCGCTGGGCCACCGGGTCGTGGCCGTGGAACCGACCGCCGAACTCCGCGCCGAAGGCCTGCGCCGCCACGCCGCGCTGCCCATCGAGTGGGTCGACGACCACCTGCCCGGCCTGCATCGCACCCGGGCGCTCGGCGAGCGATACGACCTGATCCTGCTGACCGCCGTCTGGATGCACCTCGACGACGCGGAACGTCGCGCCGCGATGGCGGCCCTTGCCGGACTGGTGGCCGACGGCGGGCAGATTGCAATGTCGCTGCGCCATGGCCCCGTGCCCGCGGGCCGGCGGATGTTCGAGGTGTCGGCTCAGGAGACCTGCGAGCTTGCCGAAGCGCACGGTCTGCGGCGCCGATTTCTAGGCCAGCGCGAGGACATGCTCGGCCGCGCAGATGTGACATGGAGCGTCCTCGTCCTCGGGGCCCGGGCCTCGCGCGTGACGCTGCCAGTGACAGCTACCTGACTCGCACAGTCAGCCAGCGGTCGGGAAGCCCACCTACCCTCGGGCGAGCACATCGCCAATATCGCCCAAGGGGACAACCAGATGAATCCTGCGCCCACCGCCGCGCAACCGGGCACGGCCGCCCACGCCTCCTCCGCCTCTTCCTCCAAGTTCGCCACTGTCCTGCGCGTGACCGGCGGCAACTTCATGGAGATGTTCGACTTCTTCCTGTTCGGCTTCTACGCCACGCAGATCTCGAAGGCGTTCTTCCCCGCGGGCAACGAGTTCGCCTCGCTGATGCTCACGTTCATGACCTTCGGCGCGGGCTTCCTGATGCGGCCGCTGGGCGCGATCTTTCTCGGTGCGTACGTCGACCGCGTCGGCCGCCGCCAGGGCCTGATCGTCACGCTCGCGCTGATGGCCGTCGGCACGCTGCTGATCGCCTGCGTACCTTCCTACGCCACCATCGGCCTCGTCGCGCCGCTGCTGGTGCTGGTCGGCCGGCTGCTGCAGGGCTTCTCGGCCGGCGTGGAGTTGGGCGGCGTGTCGGTGTACCTGTCGGAAATGGCCACGCCGGGCCGCAAGGGCTTCTACGTGAGCTGGCAGTCGGCCAGCCAACAGGTGGCCATCGTCGTGGCGGCTGCGCTCGGCTACTGGCTCAACGTGACCTTCACGCCGCAGGAGATCGGCGACTTCTACTGGCGCATTCCGTTCTTCGTGGGCTGCCTGATCGTGCCGGCGCTGTTCATCATCCGCCGCTCGCTGCAGGAGACCGAGGAGTTCATGGCGCGCAAGCACCGGCCCGACGCGCGCGAGATCTTCCAGTCGATGATCGCCAACTGGGGCCTCGTGCTCGCCGGGATGATGCTGGTGTCGATGACCACCGTGTCGTTCTACCTGATCACCGTCTACACGCCCACCTTCGGCAAGGCCGTGCTGCACCTGAGCACGACCGACGCGCTGATCGTCACGCTGTGCGTGGCCATTTCCAACTTCATCTGGCTGCCGATCATGGGCTCGCTGTCGGACCGCGTGGGCCGCAAGCCGCTGCTGATCCTGTTCACGGTGCTGACCATCCTGACCGCGTACCCGTCGCTCAAGTGGCTGGTCGGCGCGCCGAGTTTTGTACGCATGCTCGAGGTCGAGCTGTGGCTGTCGTTCCTCTACGCGAGCTACAACGGCGCGATGGTCGTGGCGCTCACCGAGGTGATGCCGGTGAACGTGCGCACCGCCGGCTTCTCGCTCGCGTACAGCCTGGCGACGGCGCTGTTCGGCGGCTTCACGCCGGCGATCGCGACAGGGCTGATCGAGATGACCGGCGACAAGGGCGCGCCGGGGCTGTGGATGACGGCCGCCGCGGTGTGCGGGCTGATTGCGACGCTGCTGCTGTACCGGCGCAACGTGGACCCGGCCGATGCGCGGCGCGTGCCGGTGGTCTGAGCGCATCGATAGGCGATAGGCCGGGCTGCGGGGAGCCGGGACACACCCCTGCGACAATCGCGGAATGCCTTTCGCCCCCCTGCAAAACGACACGTTCCTGCGAGCCTGCTGGCGCCAGGCCACCGACCACACACCCGTCTGGCTCATGCGCCAGGCCGGCCGCTACCTGCCGGAGTACGTCGCCACGCGCGCCAAGGCGGGCAGCTTCATGGGGCTGGCCACCAACACCGACTACGCCACCGAGGTCACGCTGCAGCCGCTGGCGCGCTACCCGCTGGACGCGGCCATCCTGTTCTCCGACATCCTGACGGTGCCCGACGCGATGGGCCTGGGCCTGTCGTTCGAGGCCGGCGAGGGCCCGCGCTTCGCGCACCCGGTGCGCGACGAGGCGGCCGTCGCCGCGCTCGAAGTGCCCGACATGGACAAGCTGCGCTACGTGTTCGATGCCGTGGCCTCGATCCGCAAGGCGCTGGACGGCCGCGTGCCGCTGATCGGCTTCTCGGGCAGCCCGTGGACGCTGGCCTGCTACATGGTGGAAGGCGCGGGTTCCAGCGACTACCGCCTCGTGAAGAGCATGCTCTACGGACGCCCCGACCTCATGCACCGCCTGCTGGCCGTGAATGCCGACTCGGTGGCCACGTACCTCAACGCCCAGATCGACGCCGGCGCGCAGGCCGTGATGGTGTTCGACAGCTGGGGCGGCGTGCTGGCCGACGGCGCGTTCCAGGAATTCAGCCTCGCCTACACAGCCCGCGTGCTGGCCGGCCTCAAACGCACCGGCGCCGACGGCCAGCCCGTGCCGCGCATCGTGTTCACCAAGGGCGGTGGCCTGTGGCTCGACGCCATGCGCGAGCTCGACTGCGAAGTGCTCGGCGTCGACTGGACCGTGAACCTCGCCACCGCGCGCAGGCAGATCGCTGAAGGCACCGACGGCAAGGCCAAGGCGCTGCAGGGCAACATCGACCCCAACGTGCTGTTCGCGCCGCCCGCGCAGATCGAGGCCGAGGTGGCGAAGGTGCTGAACGCCTTCGGCAAGCCCCATGCCGACCGCAACGCCAAGGGCCCGACCCACATCTTCAACCTGGGCCATGGCATCAGCCAGTTCACGCCTCCGGAGCATGTGGCGGCGCTGGTGCAGGCGGTGCACGCCCAGTCGCGCGCGCTGCGCAGTTGAAGTCGTCACCCGAGGCGGGCCGGCGATGGCGCCAGGCCTGCCCGAAAATGGGTTCGCAGCCGTTTGTCAAGCACAAAAACGGTCTATCAGCGCTGACTTATGCACAAAACAGGTGTTGCACCGCGCAAGATTATCTGAGTGGCCTCTTTCTTTGCTCCTAAAGAAATAGCGAAGCTAAGTTGTTGATTTATATAGGATTTGAACTTTGCTTTTTTTCCGGGCATTCCAGCCAGAGCCTTGATTTTCAAGGCCTCGCAGCGAGTCGAGCCCGCTTGTCAACAAAGTTATCCACAGAAACTCTGGATGGGCCTCAAAGCCCAGACAAATCAACGACTTAAGCGCTTTTGCTCAAAGTCGCATTAACAAACCTTTCCAAGAAGGACCGCTCATCTCCACAGCCGGCTCACCCCTCGGCGGGGCTCACCAGACGACGGACGGCGCTTCGCCGGCCCTGCCGTGGCGGCTCGACATCGCGGTGCAGACGCCCGCGCATGCCGCGCTCGGCGACCTGCTGAGCTACGCCGGCACCGAGCCGCTGGTGCCGGGCACGCTGGTGCGGGTGCCGCTGGGCAAGCGCGAGGTGCTGGGCGTGGTCTGGAACGAGCCGGTTTCGCTGGTGGGCGCCGAGCCCGACATGGCGCTGAAGCCCGTGGGCGCGGCGCTCGACGCACTGGCCCCGCTGGGCGAGGCCTGGCGCGACCTGGTGGCCTTTGCCGCGCGCTACTACCAGCGCTCGATCGGCGAGATCGCGCTGGCCGCGCTGCCGCCGCAGCTGCGCGACCTGTCGACCGCGCAGCTGGCGCGCCGGCTCAAGCGCAGGACAGCGGCCGGGCCGGTGGCCGAGACGGCCGAATCCGCCAACCTGATCGCGCTGAGCGCGGAGCAGACCGCCGCGCTGGCGCGCATCGAGGCAGAAACGGGCACCTTCCTGCTGGTCGGCAGCACCGGCAGCGGCAAGACCGAGGTCTACCTGCGCTGCGTAGCCGACCTGCTCGCGCGCGACCCCGAGGCGCAGGCGCTGGTGATGGTGCCCGAGATCAACCTCACACCGCAGCTCGAAGCCCGCTTCAAGGCCCGCTTCGGCGACGAGGCCGTGGTGTCGCTGCACAGCGGCATGACGAATCCGCAGCGGCTCGCGAGCTGGCTGGCGGCGCACGGCGGCGCGGCGCGCATCGTGCTGGGCACGCGCATGGCGGTGTTCGCGTCGATCCCGGGGCTGAAGCTCATCGTGGTCGACGAGGAGCACGACCCGAGCTACAAGCAGCAGGAAGGCGCGCGCTATTCGGCGCGCGACCTCGCCGTGTGGCGCGGCCAGCGCGAGAAGGCCAAGGTGATCCTGGGCTCGGCCACGCCCTCGCTCGAGAGCTGGCACCAGAGCCGGCCCGCCGAGGGCGACGACCCGGGCGGGCGCTACGTGCGGCTGGCCATGCCCTCGCGCATCGGCGCCGGTGAGCTGCCCGCCGTGCGGCTCGTCGACATGAACCTGCAGCCGCCGAAAACGGTGATTTCCGCCGCGCTGCTCGACGCCATCGGCCAGCGCATCGCGCGCGGCGAGCAGAGCATGATCTTCCTGAACCGGCGCGGCTATGCGCCGGTGCTGGCCTGCGGCGACTGCGGCTGGAAGAGCGAGTGCCCGCACTGCAGCGCCTACCGCGTGTTCCACAAGATCGACCGCACGCTGCGCTGCCACCACTGCGGCTTCACCGAGCGCGTGCCGCGCGCCTGCCCGGCCTGCGGCAACCCCGACATCGCGCCTGTGGGCCGCGGCACGGAACGGCTCGAAGAACACTTGGCCGAGCTGTTCGCAGGCGTGAAGCACCCGGACGGGAGTGCGGTGCGCATCGCGCGCATCGACGCCGACAGCACAAAGAAACAGGGCGCGCTCGAATCACAGCTCGCGGCCGTTCACGCGGGCGAGGTCGACGTGCTGGTCGGCACGCAGATGATCGCCAAGGGCCACGACTTCCGCCGCATCACGCTGGTGGCCGCGGTGAACCCCGACGGTGCGCTGTTCTCCAGCGACTTCCGCGCGCCTGAGCGGCTGTTCAGCCTGCTGATGCAGTCGGCCGGCCGCGCAGGCCGCGACGCCGCCTACCTCGCCGCGCAAGGCGCCAAGGCCGAGATGTGGATCCAGACGCACCATGCGCAGCACCCGCTGTTCATGGCGCTGCGCAGGCACGACTACGCCAGCTTCGCGCAGCAGCAGCTCGACGAGCGCCGCGCCGCCGGCATGCCGCCGTTCGCGTTCCAGGCGCTGCTGCGGGCCGACGCGCGCGAGCAGCCGGTGGCGCAGGGCTTCCTGAACACGGCCGCGGACAAGGCCGAGGCGCTGCCGGGTGCCGAGCTCGTCACGCGCTACCCGGCCGTGCCGCTGGCGATCCAGCGCGTGGCGAACGTGGAGCGTGCGCAGATGCTGATCGAAAGCCCCTCGCGGGCGGCGCTGCAGCGCCTGCTGGCCGCCTGGCAGCCGCTGTTGCACGAACTGCGGCGCACGCCCGAGGGCAAGGGCGTGATCCGCTGGCTGGTCGACGTCGACCCGCACAGCATCTGAACCTGGAACGCCAGCGACCCTGAAGCCGCGGTTTCAGTGGTGGCCGACGGGCTCCTTGCCCATGTCGACGTAGCGCAGCTCGCCATGCCTGCGCCGCACGATGCTCCCGGGCCACGCGAACACCACGAGGCTCAGCGCGGCGAGCGCTATCGCGGTGGCGGTGCCGAACCTGTCGGCATGCCAGAACCAGCCGACCACGAAGAGCCAGGCCAACCACAGCAGGATGCGAGAAAGAATTGCCATCGCGCGCTCCATTCACATCTTTGACTTGCAAACACTGTAGCAGCTCATCTGCAAACTCAAGTATTCATCTGAAGTGATAGCGATAGCTATGCCTTACGGCCTGCCTCGGCCTACCCGAAAATTTGTGAAAAAAGAGTTGACGCCATACCCCGGCGCTGGCCAAGCTGTCACAGCGCCAGCCCCCCGCGGGGACCGTGTTCCAAGCAAGCTCGCTCGTCGCAAAGGCAAGGGTCGCCGTGAAACCGTCGTCTTTCTCTGTTTGGGTCCTCTCGCTCGCTTCGAGCCTCGCCTGCATCGCGGGCGTGCCTTCGGCTTGCGCGGCCGAACTGGAGGTGCAGGGCAGCCGGCTGTTGGTGTCGGGCATGCTCGACGGCAGCGCCATCAAGGAATTCACCGAGCAGCTGACCAGCGGCACGGTGCATGTCGTGGTCTTCAAGGATTCGTTCGGCGGCACCGCCGAAGCGGCCGGCGCCTTTGCCGACGCCATCCGTGCGAGCGGCGTGCAGACCGAGGTTCGCGGCCAGTGCATGGCGGCCTGTGCCTATGCCTTCCTGGCGGGCAGGACGCACCGCTTCGGCTACGGCCCGCAGGTCAACGGCATCCTGCTGCCGGTGGCGGCGCGGCCCACGGCTGCCGAGCTCGCGGTGCGCTGGCGCGGCGACGAAACCCACAAGACGCTCGCCGACTTCACGCCGACCGCCGGGTCGGCGGCCAAGCCGGTGGAAGCGAGCGCCCCGCCGCCCAAGGACAACTGGCAGCCCGACCACGGCGTGCTCTTCACCGCCAGTCCCACGCTCTTCGGGCGTGTCTACAACACCTACTACTGCGACGGCACGCAGGGCCGCGACTTCTCGAAGTGCGAGCGCCTCGCCGATGCCGATCCGTACAAGCTCGGCGTGCTGACCCCATAGCGCGCGCGCCGCGAGCGGAAAGCTGAAGAAGGCAGTCCCCCGTCGTCCACTGGACGACGCGGGCGGTGCGGCCGCGCTCGGCGCAAAGAAAGGGAAAGTAACAAGGACTACAGGCGGCACCGGTCCGCTGTCGCCGGGCCGCTCCAGGGCTGCATGGGGGTGTCCGGGCTATAACCCCGCAAAGGCCGGCCCCGTATCATTGCCCGCTTTGCGCCAGCCGTTCCCCACGGCCTTCTTCGCGGCCTTCCCGGTTCTTTTTCTCCCATGTCTCACGGTCTCAATCTCGCGCAACAAGAAGCGGTCAACTACATGCATGGTCCCTGCCTGGTGCTTGCCGGTGCGGGCTCGGGCAAGACGCGGGTGATCACGCACAAGATCGGCCGGCTGATCCAGTCGGGCATCGAGCCGCAGCGCATCGCGGCCATCACCTTCACGAACAAGGCGGCCGCCGAGATGCGCGAGCGCGCGAAGGACTTGATCGGCAAGGACGCGCGCAAGGTCGTGGTCTGCACCTTCCACGCGCTGGGCGTGCGCATGATGCGCGAGGACGGCGCGGTGCTCGGCCTGAAGAAGGCCTTCAGCATCCTCGATTCCGACGACGTCACCAAGATCCTGAAGGACGCCGGCGGCACCACCGATGCGGCCACCGCGCGCATCTGGCAGTGGACCATCAGCAAGTGGAAGAACATGGGCCTGAACGCCGCGCAGGCCGAAGCCCAGGCTGCCGACGACAACGAGCGCATCACCGCGAAGATCATGGCGCGCTACGAAGAGCGCCTCGCGGCCTATCAGAGCGTGGACTTCGACGACCTGATCGGCATGCCGCTCAAGCTGCTCTACGAATTTCCCGAGGTGCGCGCCAAGTGGCAAGCCGCGCTCGGCCACATCCTGGTGGACGAATACCAGGACACCAACGCCACGCAGTACGAAGTGCTCAAGGCCCTGGCCGGCGAGCGCGGCCACTTCACCGCCGTGGGCGACGACGACCAGTCGATCTACGGATGGCGCGGCGCCACGCTCGACAACCTGCGCAAGCTGCCGGTCGACTACCCCACGCTCAAGGTCATCAAGCTGGAGCAGAACTACCGCTCCACCAGCGCCATCCTGCGCGCGGCCAACAACGTGATCGGCCCCAACCCCAAGCTGTTTCCGAAGACGCTGTTCTCCGAGCTCGGCGAAGGCGAGCCGGTGCGCATCGTCGATGCCGACAGCGAAGTGCACGAGGCCGAGCGCGCGGTGGCGCGCATCGTCAGCATCCGCGCGGGCGACGTCATCGCGCAGGGCAAGCAGTACAAGGAGTTCCGCGACTTCGCGATCCTGTACCGCGCCAACCACCAGGCGCGCGTGTTCGAGCAGGCGCTGCGCAAGGCGCAGATTCCGTACAAGGTGTCGGGCGGCCAGAGCTTCTTCGACCGCGCCGAGATCAAGGACCTGTGCGGCTGGTTCCGCCTGTGGGTCAACAACGACGACGACCCCGCGTTCCTGCGCGCCATCACCACGCCCAAGCGCGGCATCGGCCACACCACGCTGGCGAGCCTGGGCACCTTCGCGAGCCAGTACAAGCTGAGCCTGTTCGAGGCGCTATTCAGCCCCTCGCTGCCGAGCGTGATGCCCAAGCGCACGCTCGAAGGCATCCACGAGTTCGGCCGCTACATCAACGACCTGGAATACCGCGCGCGCCGCACCATGGGCGCCGAAGACTCGCGCACCTTCATGCTCGACTGGCTCAAGGAGATCGACTACGAGAAGCACCTCTACGACGGCGAGGACAGCGAGGCCGCCGCGGCCTCGCGCTGGACCAACGTGCTGGAGTTCGTCGACTGGATGTCGCAGCGCGCCGGCGGCACGCTCGACGATGCCTCGGGCGCCAACGACAACGTCGAGACCGAGCGCAAGAGCCTGCTCGAAGTGGCGCAGACCATCTCGCTGCTGTCGACCATCAGCGAGCGCGAGCAGGACCAGGACGTGGTCACGCTCTCGACGCTGCACGCCTCCAAGGGCCTCGAATGGCCGCACGTGATGCTGATCGGCGTGACCGAGGGCCTGCTGCCCTTCAAGCTCGAGGACGACAACGGCCGCCAGAAGGTGGTGAGCGACGACACGCTGCAGCGCCTGCAGGAAGAGCGCCGCCTGATGTACGTGGGCATCACGCGCGCGCAGCGCAGCCTGGCCGTGAGCTGGACCAAGAAGCGCAAGCAGGGCCGCGAGATGGTGCCCTGCGTGCCGAGCCGCTTCATCGCCGAGATGGGCCTCGACAAGACAACCATCAAGGAAGACCCGCGCGAGAAACTCAAGGCGCTGCGCGCCGAGTTCGCGCGCAAGGCACAGGACAACGCGGCGAAGGCAGCGGCAGCGTCATGAAGGCGAACAGCTTTTCCGCGCTGCTGGCCGGCGCCGTTCTTCTTTCGCTGTCGGGCTGCGCCTCCGTGCGGGGCAGCGCCGACTGCCCCGCCGACGCGCGCGACCTGCCGCTGCAATCGCTCTACGGCCGCTGGGATGCGCACTTCGACGGCCTGCCGGCCGTGGCCGCCGTGCAGCTCGGAAAGCACCCCGACTACGACGGCGTGCGCGGAACCATCACACGCCACGGCGCCAACCCTGCGAAAGCCGCGGTCGCGCAGCTCGCGGGCGACGTGGACGACGAAGGCGCGCTCTCCATCGATGAATCACAGGACGGCCGCGCCATCAGCGCCGTCTGGTCGGGCAAGCTACAGGCCGGCTCGTGCGGGCGCGAATTCAGGGGCACGTGGCGCAACGCCGCGGACGAGAGCACGCACCCGTTCGTGCTCAGCAAGACAGTCGCGCAGGAAGGAAAGCAATGACGACGACACGACGACAACCTCACTTCAACCTGGCCGCGCTCGCGGCCGTGGCCGCCTGCCTCGGCGGCGGCGCCACGGCGCACGCACAGGCCGTGGACAAGCCCGCGAGTCCGCTGGCCGACGCCCAGCTCACCTGGCAGCAGTGCGCCGCACTCGGTGCCAACAACGAGGCGCGCCTGGCCTGCTTCGACCGCTGGTCGCAGCAGCAGACGCTGCCCTCGGTGTCGGTTCCCGCCGCGCCGCCCGTGCTGGCGAACACCCAGCCGCCGGTGGACGCCTCGATCCCGGCCACGCGCGTCGTCTCGGTCGCCACCGCCGAAGGCTGCCGCGACCGCCAGTACTCGGTGCTCTCGCGCTTCTGGGAACTGGAGGAGGCCACCGATTGCGGCACCTTCGGCTTCCGCGGCTACCGCCCGCTCAACGTGTCGGTCTCGGCCGCCACCAAGAAACCCGAGACGCCGACCTCGCCCTCGGCCGGCCACACCGCCGATCCGGTGGCCTACCAGGCCAACGAAATGCGCATCGGCCTGTCGGTGCGCACCAAGCTCGCCCAGGGCATGCTCACGCAGAACGATCCGGCCAACAGGAAAGATTCGCTGTGGTTCGCCTACAGCCAGCAGTCGACGTGGCAGCTGTTCAACGGCGCCATCTCGCGGCCCTTCCGCACCACCGACCACGAACCCGAGCTGATGTACGTCTACCCGACCGACTTCAAGCTGCCCGGGGGCTGGCGCTGGCGCTATTCGGGCCTTGGCATCGTGCACCAGTCGAACGGCCAGACCCTGCCGCTGTCGCGCAGCTGGAACCGCGTCTACCTGATGGGCGGCGCCGAGCTCGACGACCGCTTCACCATCACCGGGCGTATCTGGAAGCGCGTTTCCGAGAGCGCCGCCAAGGACGACAACCCCGACATCTCCGACTACATCGGCCGCGCCGAGCTCACCGGCCGCTGGAACCTCAACCGCGACAACCAGCTCGCCGTGACCGTGCGCAACAACCTGCGCGACAGCGGCCGCGGCTCGGTGCGCCTCGAATGGCTCAAGGCCATCGGCGACCCGACCAAGAGCAACCTGCGCTTCCACACGCAGCTGTTCTCGGGCTATGGCGATACGCTGGTGGACTACAACCGCAAGCGGACCGTCCTGAGCATCGGCCTGAGCCTCGTGGATTTTTAAGCTCGCCCCCAGGCTTCGCGCGCTTCGTGTCGCTTCGCCCCCTGCCGGGGGCAACACCTGCGGCCCGGCAAAGCCGGTTCCGCGGTGTTCCACTGAAAGAATGCAAGGAAGAATCGCCGTATGAATCAGGACCTCACTCCCGTCGACGACACGCAGCGCGAGATCATCGCCGCGCTGCACGTCGCGCCCGTCTTCGATGCCGCCCGCGAACTGGAACGGCGCGTCGACTTTCTCGCCGGCTACCTGAAGCAGACCGGCCTGAAGACGCTGGTGCTGGGCATCAGCGGCGGCGTCGATTCGCTGACTGCCGGCTGCCTCGCGCAGCGCGCCGTCGAAAAGCTGCGCGCCACAGGCTACGACGCCACCTTCATCGCGATGCGCCTGCCCTACGGCGTGCAGAAGGACGAAGCCGAGGCGCAGGCCTCGCTCGCAGTGATGAAGCCCGACCGCACCATCACCGTCGACATCCGCCCCGCCGCCGACGGCATGCTCGCGGCGCTGAAGGCCGGCGACCTGGCGTTCCGCGATGCGGCGCACGAAGACTTCGTGCTCGGCAACATCAAGGCGCGCCAGCGCATGATCGCGCAGTTCGCGGTGGCCGGCGCGCACGACGGCATCGTCATCGGCACCGACCACGCGGCCGAGGCGCTGATGGGCTTCTTCACCAAGTTCGGCGACGGCGCGGCCGACATCACGCCGCTCACGGGTCTCAACAAGCGCCGCGTGCGCGCGGTGGCGCAACTGCTGGGCGCGTCCGACGCGCTGGTCTACAAAGTGCCGACCGCCGACCTCGAATCGCTGGTGCCGGGCAAGCCCGACGAAGACGCCTTCGGCGTCACCTACGAGCAGATCGACGACTTCCTCGAAGGCAAGCCGGTGTCGGCCGAAGCCCGCCGGATCATTCTTGCGACGCACCGCAGGAGCGCGCACAAGCGCGCGCTGCCTGTCGAACCCTTCTGACGGCGGCCGTGCTACCGGTCAGGCCGCGGGCTTGAATTCGTCCACCGTCAGGCCGAGCTTGCGCACCTTGTCGTGCAGCGTCTGGCGCGCGATGCCGAGCGCGGCGGCCGTGGCGGGCTGGTCGCCGTGCTGCCGCCGCAGCTCCTCGACGATCACCGCGCGTTCGAACGATTCCACCTGCTGCGGCAGCCCGCGCGGCAAGGTCGGCACGCCGTCGGCGCCGTTGCCGCCGCGCGTCTGCGTCAGGCGCTCGCCGAGCAGGCCCAGCACGAAGCGGTCGGCCACGTTGCGCAGCTCGCGCACGTTGCCGGGCCAGGCGTAGGCCATCAGGTCGGCCAGCTGCGCGTTGCTCAGCAGCGGCGCGGGGCGCTCGTAGCGGCTCGCGGCCTGCAGCGTGAAGTGCTCGAACAGCAGCGGGATGTCCTCGCGCCGCTCGCGCAGCGGCGGCAGCTCGATGAAGGCGACGCCCAGGCGGTAGTACAGGTCGGCCCTGAACTTCTGCTGGTCGCTCATGGCCTTCAGGTCGTCCTTGCTCGCGGCCACCACGCGGCAATCGAAGGGAATGGTCTTGTTGGAGCCGATGCGCTCGATGCTGCGCTCCTGCAGCGCGCGCAGCAGCTTGATCTGCACCGCCATCGGCATGCTCTCGATCTCGTCGAGGAACAGCGTACCGCCGCTGGCGTATTCGAACTTGCCCACGCGCACGCGGTTGGCGCCGGTGAAGGCGCCGGCCTCGTGGCCAAACAGCTCGCTCTCGGCCAGCGACTCCGGCAGGCCGCCGCAATTGAGCGGCACGAAATGCTGACGGCGGCGCGCGCTGTGGTCGTGCAGGCATCGCGCCACCAGCTCCTTGCCGGTGCCGGTCTCGCCGTAGACCAGCACGTCGGCCGAGGTCTCGGCCAGCGTCTTCACGGTCTGGCGCACCTGCTGCATCTGCGCCGAACGGCCGATCAGCACCGACTGGATGCCCTGCCAGTTTTCCAGCGCGTCGCGCAGCGCGCGCACCTGCAGGCTGAGCTGCCGGCGCTCGATGGCGTGGCGCACGATGGCCACCAGCCGCTCGGAGCTGAAAGGCTTCTCGATGAAGTCGTAGGCACCCTCGCGCATGGCCTGCACGGCCATCGCGATGTGGCCGTGGCCTGTGACCAGGATCACGGGCAGCTCGGCATCGACGTTGCGCAGCTCGGGCAGCCACTCGGTGCCGCTCAGGCCCGGCAGGCGCACATCGCTGACCACGACGGCCGGCACGCCGAAACCGATGTGCGGGCGCGCGCGCTCGGCGCTCGCGAAGGATTCGACCTCGAAACCGGCCAGGGTCAGCACCTGGGTCGTGCTGATGCGGACGTCTTCGTCGTCCTCGACCAGCAGCACCCGGATGGCAGGGGCTTCGCTCACTTGGGGGTCACTCCTGTTGTGCAGTGGAAAGGGGGGGTGAATGAGAGGGTGCGGGCGGGTTGTGGATCACGGCAATGGCGGCGGGCAGGTCGATGACGAAGCATGCGCCGCCGCCATCCAGGTTGGCCGCGCGCAGCGTGCCGTCCATGGCGCGCACCAATTGTGCCGAGATCACGAGCCCCAGGCCCAGCCCGGAACCCGCGGCCTTGCCGGTGACGAAGGGTTCGAACAGGCGCGGCAGGATATCGGGGCGAATGCCCGGGCCGGTGTCGGTCACCGAAAGGAGCACGCGCCCCTCCTTCGGCCGCGCTTCCAGCCGCAGCGTGCGCAGCGGCGCGTCCTGCATGGCGTCGATGGCGTTGCGCATCAGGTTGGCGAGCACGCTGCCCAGCGCGGCGTCCTCGGCCATGGCGCTCAGCGCCGCGGGCTGCACGTCGACCTCGATGGCAACGCGCTGCTTCTTTGCGGCGTCGGCGACGATCGCCTGTGCTTCGGCGATCGCCTGCGACAACAGCACCGGCGCCAGCGGCACCTCGCCCTTGTAGGCGAAGGTGCGCAGCTGCGAGGTCAGGCGCGCAAGCCGGTCGACCATGTTGCGGATGCGCTGGAGGTTGCCGCGCACGTCGTCGATGCGGTTCTTGTCGAGCAGGATGACGGCGCTTTCCGACAGCGTGCGCATGGCCGTGAGCGGCTGGTTGAGCTCGTGCACCACGCCGGCCGACATCTGGCCCAGCGCGGCCATCTTGCCGGCATGCACCAGCTCGCCCTGCGCCGCGCGCAGCTGCGCGGTGCGCGCCACCACGGTCGATTCGAGCGTGTCGTGCGCCGCCTGCAGCGCAGCCTGGCTGGCCAGCTTCTGGCGCACCGCGCGGCGGCGCTGCCACAGCGCGACGGCCACCAGCAGCAGCACCGCCATCGCCAGGCTGGCGGTGATCGCCGCGTAGCGTGCCGCCGTGCGCAGCGGCGCGAGGTCGTCGAGCACCACCAGCTGCCACGGTGCGCCGCGCAGGATGCGCGCCGACGCGAGCTGGTCCACGCCGTCGAGCGAGATCACCTGCACGTCGCGGTCCAGCGCCTCCTTCTGCGTCCACTGCAGCGGCTGCAGGCTGGCCTCGCCGTAGGGGCGCGAGCGCAGCACCTCGGCGCGCTGCAGCGCATCGAGCGGCAGCAGCGGGCGAAACTTGAGGTCTTCGCGGGTGGAAAGGATCACCACGCCGCGCTGGTCGATCAGCGCCACGTCGCCGGGCAGCTTGCGCCAGGCGCGCTCGGCCTCCTCGAGGTTGATCTTGACGGCCACCACCCCGCGCGAGGACTGGCCGCGGCGCAGCGCATACGACAGGTAGTAGCCCGGCTTCTTGCTGGTGATGCCCACCCCGTAGAAGCGGCCCCGGCCCTGCCCCAGCGCGTCGATCACGTAGGGCCGGAACGACAGGTCCTGGCCGACGGTGGTGCCGGGCTTGTCCCAGTCGGACGCGGCCAGCGAGGTGCCGGAGGCGTCGAGCACGTAGAGCATCTCGGCGCCGGCCGTGGCGTTGACGCCGTCGAGGTAGCGGTTGACCGCGTCGCGCAGGCGCGTGTCCGACGGCGTGCCGAGCAGCTCCGGCACGACGGGCGTCATCTCCAGCAGCGCGGGCAGGTAGTCGAAGCGGGCGAGGTCGGCGTCGAGCCCGGTCGCGAGCATGTCGAGCCGGTGCTCGGCCGCCTCGCGCAGGCGCGCCAGGCCGGCCTGCATGGCGATCTGCTGGCCGGCGAAGGCGGCCACGGCCACCAGCGCCAGCGCGCCACACCAGCGCGGCAGGGCGCGCCATCCCCTCGTGTGGTCGAAAGGTCCATCGAAATGCAGGCCCGGCTCCCTTGAAATCATGGGAGCGTTATTGCACAAGGCCGGGCCGTCCGCATCGGTGGCAGCCCGATGGCCCCTGGCGGGGCCGAAGGCAGGGTCAGGCCTGCCGTGCCTGGCCGGCGGGCATGTGCGCCTGGGCGGCGTCGAGCACGCGCTCGGGTTCGTCGGCTTCGGCGGTGCTTTCCTGGTTCAGATGCTGGTGCATGCGCACGGTGTCGAGGTCGCCGGTCCACTTGGCGACGACCAGCGTGGCCACGCCGTTGCCGATCAGGTTGGTCAGCGCGCGGGCTTCCGACATGAAGCGGTCGATGCCCAGGATCAGCGCAAGGCCCGCCACCGGCACGTGCCCCACGGCCGACAGCGTGGCCGCCAGCACGATGAAGCCGCTGCCCGTGACGCCCGC
>NZ_JBFTJJ010000016.1:0-201884 GCF_056395365.1 Variovorax sp. 10L421 | reverse complement strand
GACCGCTACGACGAGATCCGCGGCCAGCAGCTGCAGACGCAGCCGAACACCGACAACGTCATGCTGCGCGGCGTGAACGCCGCGCCGGTGCTGCCCGACTCCGCACTGCAGCGCTCGAACAACCGCGGCAGCGGCAGCACCCGCATGGAGGGCACGCAGCTCATTCCGCCGCCGCAGCCGCTCTCCGACAACCGCAAGCTGGCCCCGAGCCCGCTGCGCGGCGCCCTGCCGCCGACGGCCGACCCGGTCAGCGCACGCGAACTGCCTTGATGTCCATGCGCTACCCGCTTCCCTACGCGTTCGCACGCACCCAGCAACTGCTGCTCGAGGAGTCCGACGACGGCCGCTACACACTGTGGATGTCGAGCCACCCGGCGCGCAGCGCGGTCGGCGAGGTGTCGCGCAAGTACGGCGTGCAGGCCTTCGAGGTGCTGGCCGACGGCCCGTTGGCACAGCGCATCAGCGCGGCCTACGCGCAGGGCGAATCGAGCGCCGCCGCGGTGGTGAGCGAGGTGCAGAGCGACGCCGACCTCTCACGCATGATGCAGGAGCTGCCAGCGGTCGAAGACCTGCTGGAGAGCGCGGGCGACGCGCCCATCATCCGCATGCTGAACGCGCTGCTCACGCAGGCCGCGCGCGACGGCGCAAGCGACATCCACATCGAGCCCTACGAGCGCACGTCGTCCGTGCGCTTTCGCATCGACGGCACGCTGCGCGAGGTGGTACAGCCCAACCGCGCGCTGCACGCCGCGCTGATCTCGCGCCTGAAGATCATGGCCGACCTCGACATCTCGGAGAAGCGGCTGCCGCAGGACGGGCGCATCAGCTTGCGCATCGGCACGCGCGCGGTCGACGTGCGGGTGTCGACGCTGCCCAGTGCGCACGGCGAGCGCGCAGTGCTGCGCCTGCTGGACAAGAGCGAGTCGAAGCTCACGCTCGAATCGGTGGGCATGCAGGGCGACACGCTCGCGCGCTTCGAGAAGCTCATTGCGCAGCCGCACGGCATCATCCTCGTGACCGGGCCCACGGGCTCGGGCAAGACCACCACGCTGTACGCCGCACTGGCCCGGCTCGACGCGAGCCGCAGCAACATCATGACGGTCGAAGACCCGATCGAGTACGAGCTGCCGGGCGTGGGCCAGACGCAGATCAACGCCAAGATCGAGCTCACCTTCGCCAAGGCCCTGCGCGCCATCCTGCGGCAGGACCCGGACGTGATCATGATCGGCGAGATCCGCGACTTCGAGACCGCGCAGATCGCCATCCAGGCCTCGCTGACCGGCCACCTCGTGCTGGCCACGCTGCACACCAACGACTCGGTCAGCGCCGTCACACGCCTGACCGACATGGGTGTGGAGCCCTTCCTGCTGAGCTCCTCGCTGCTTGGCGTGCTCGCGCAGCGCCTCGTGCGCAAGGTCTGCACGGTGTGTGCCGGGGCAGGCTGCGAGGCGTGCGGCCAGACCGGCTACCAGGGCCGCACCGGCATCTTCGAACTGCTGGTGGCCGACGAGACCGTGCAGGGCCTGATCCACAGCAAGGCGGCCGAGAGCGAGCTGCTGCAGGCCGGCGCGCGCGGCGGCCTGCGCCTGATGCGCGAGGACGGCGAGCGGCTGGTGCAGGCCGGTATCACCTCGCGCGCCGAGTTGCTGCGCGTCACACGGGACTAGGTTCCCGCTCCGCCATGCCCGCCTATTCCTTCGAAGCCATCGACGCCAGCGGCCAGTCGCGCGAAGGCGTGCTGGAGGCCGACACTGCCCGCAGCGCGCGCAGCCTGCTGCGGGCGCAGGCGCTCATTCCGCTGTCGGTCAAGCCGGTCGGCAGCGACCACGTCAACGGCACCGGCCAGCGCAGCGGCCTCGGCCGCTGGCTCGGCGGCGGCAAGCGCGTCTTCAATTCCACCGGCCTCGCTGTGTGGACGCGGCAGCTCGCAGGGCTCGTCTCGTCGGGCCTGCCGCTGGAACGCGCGCTCACGGCGCTCACTGACGAGGCCGAATCGGAGCCGCAGCGCAACCTCGTCGCCTCGCTGCGCGCCGAGGTCAACGCGGGCTCGCCGTTTGCGCGCGCGCTGTCGGCGCACGCGCGCGAGTTCTCGCCCATCTACACCGCCGTGATCGGTGCCGGTGAACAAAGCGGCAACCTCGGACTCGTGCTCGACCGCCTTGCCGACGACCTGGAAGAACGCCAGGCGCTGCAGCAGAAGCTGATCGGCGCGGCGCTGTACCCGGCCATCGTCACGCTGGTGGCGATCGTGATCGTGATCTTCCTCGTGAGCTACGTGGTGCCGCAGGTGGCGCAGGTGTTCGCGGGCACCAAGCGCTCGCTGCCTTTTCTCACGACCGTGATGCTGTCGCTGAGCGCGGGCGTTCGCAACTACGGCTGGTGGATGCTGGGCGCAGTGGTGCTCGCGGCCGTCGGCGCGCGGCTGGCGCTGGCGCAGGAAGCCTTGCGCCTGAAATTCGATGCGGCCTGGCTCAAGCTGCCGCTGGTCGGCAAGCTCGCTCGCGGCTACAACGCGGCGCGCTTCGCCAGCACGCTCGCCATGCTGGCCACCGCCGGCGTGCCGATCCTGCGCGCGCTGCAGGCCGCCTCCGAGACGCTGGGCAACCGCGCGATGCGCGCCGACGCGCTCGACGCGCTGGTGCTCGTGCGCGAAGGCGCGCCGCTCGCTTCGGCGCTCGCGCAGAAGAAGCGCTTTCCGGGTCTCGTGTCGATGTTCGCGCGCCTGGGCGAGCAGACCGGCACGCTGCCGCTGATGCTGCAGCGCGCGGCCAACCAACTCGGCGCCGAGGTGCAGCGCCGCGCGATGCACCTGGCCACCATCCTCGAGCCGCTGCTGATCGTGGCAATGGGCGGCGTGGTGATGCTGATCGTGCTGGCCGTGATGCTGCCGATCATCCAGTTGAACCAGTTCGTCAAATAGCGGGAGCCTCGCCGCCATGGCCAATCGAAGCTACCTGTTCGCCAGTCCTTTCGTGCCGGGAGCCGATCCCGAGAAGGACGATCCACGGCAGGTCAAGGGCATCTCGGAGCGCAGCTACGCCATTCCGCTGGTCTACCGGCTGCTGGTGTCCGCGGACGTGCGGCTGTGCCGCTCGATGATCTGGAACCTGCCCGAACCCACCGCGCTCGCGGGCCGCGCCGGCGCGGGCATCGACCGGCTGCAGCAGCTTCTCGCGCGCATCGACCATCCGGCGGTTGCGCCGTTGTGCAAGCAGGCACTCGACTTCCTGAGCAACCACGCCGACCGCAGCGGCTACTTCGTGCTGGAGTGCGCCGAGATCCTCGACATGGGCGATGCGCCGCTCGGCGAGCAGGCCGCCGACCTGCTGAAGGACGTGCAGAACATCGACGCCGAGATCGAAGCCGCCGTGGCCGAGCTCGCGCCGAAGAAGAAGAATTTCTGGCAGCGCGTTTTCACGCCGTCCCAGGAGAGCATCGAGGCGCCGCTGCGCGAGTTGGGCCTGGGCTACTGGTCGGATACGCTCTACTACGCGCCCGACCAGGCGACCTGAACCCACCGCACGCTCATGCCAGTCACCCTCGAAGACAAGCTCGTGGTCGCGATCTCCTCGCGCGCCCTGTTCAACCTCGAAGAAGAAAACAAGATCTTCGAGGCCGGGGACAACGAGGGCTACATGAAGCTGCAGCTCGACCGCATCGACGTGCCGGCCGCGCCCGGCATCGCCTACTCGCTGATCCGGAAGCTGCTGCGCTTCAACGAAGACGGCGTGCAGCGCGTCGAGGTGGTGATTCTTTCGCGCAACGATCCGGTCTCGGGCATGCGCATCTTCAAGTCGAGCGCGGCCGCCGACATCAAGCTGCAGCGCGGCGTGTTCACGCAGGGCCGCCCGCCCTTCGGCTACCTGCGCCCGCTGCGCGCGCACCTGTTCCTGTCGGTCAACGGTCAGGACGTGCGCGAGGCGCTCATCGCGGGCTTTCCGGCCGCGCGGGTGTTGGTCGAATCGGTAAAGGCCAGCGACGCCTGGCCGAACGAAGTGCGCATTGCCTTCGACGGCGACGCGGTGCTGTTCTCCGACGAGGCCGAGCGCGTGTTCCAGGCCGAGGGGCTCGACGCCTTCCAGGCGCACGAACTCAGCAAGGCCGACCTGCCGCTGCCCGAAGGTCCCTTCAAGCCGCTGCTGATGGCGCTGCACCGGCTGCAGATGGCCGGCAACGCGCAGATGCGCATTCGCACCGCGCTGGTCACCGCGCGCAGCGCACCGGCGCACGAGCGCGCCATTCGCACGCTGATGAAGTGGAACATCCGCGTCGACGAGGCCATGTTCCTCGGCGGCCTGCCCAAGGGCGAATTCCTGCGCGAGTTCGAGCCCGATTTCTTCTTCGACGACCAGACCGGCCACGTCGACGCGGCCTCGCGGCACGTGCCCGCCGGACATGTGTCCAGCGGTATCAGCAACGAGCCCTGAGCCCGGGCTCGAACGCGGCGCCAGGCCGCGCCACACCGTCGTTCCGCCGTTGCCGAAAGCGCCCGCCCGGCGGTGCGTTGTCACGCGCCTGACTTCGCTGCGTCACTGCAAGTTAACCGCCCGGTAACGGGTTCTCCCTAGTCTTGTGGGCCCGGATGCGCGCTCCTGTCGCGCCTTCCAGAACCACATAACAAAGGACCGATTCCATGCGACTTCTTTTCCCCGGCACGCGGCTTGCGCCCGTGCTGTTGCTGGCCTGCGCGCTCTCGGCCTGCGGGGGCGGCAGCGACGGTGGCGGCGGCGGCTTCTTCGGCGGCACGCCGACGACCCCGGCCACGCCTACACCCACGACGCCCACCCCACCCGACAACGCCGTGAAGCCCGAGATGCGCTGCGCACCGTGAGCATTGCCAGGAACAACACCATGACCACCCGCCGCAAATTCCTCACGGGCGCCGCCACCACCGGCATCGCCGCCGCCGCGCTCAATGCCTTTCCGCCAAGCATCCGCCGCGCGCTCGCCATTCCCGCCAACAACAAGACCGGCACGATCATGGACGTCGAGCACGTCGTGATCCTGATGCAGGAAAACCGCTCCTTCGACCATTACTTCGGCACACTCATGGGCGTGCGGGGCTTCGGCGACCGCTTCACCATTCCGCTGCCCGGCGGGCGCAGCGTGTGGCAGCAGAGCGATGCCGCCGGCAAGCTGGTGCTGCCCTATCACCTCGACCAGACCAAGGGCAACGCGCAGCGCGTGAGCGGCACGCCGCACTCGTGGAACGACGCGCAGAACGCCTGGGACGGCGGCCGCCTCAGCCAATGGCCCAGGTACAAGACCACCGCTTCGATGGGCTACTTCCAGGAAGCCGAAGTGCAGTTCCAGTACGCGCTGGCCAACGCCTTCACCGTGTGCGACAGCTACCACTGCGGCATGCACACCGGCACCAACTCGAACCGCCTGTTCCACTGGAGCGGCACCAACGGCCCATCGGGCGAAACGGGCGCCGGCCTCGCGGGCCTCTCGTCGATAGACAACACTTGGGAGAACCTCCGGTTTCCATGGGACCCGGTAAAAAACCCAGGTGTCGACTCGACCACCTACGGCTGCAACTGGAAGACCTATCCGGAGCGCCTGCAGGACGCCAAGGTCAGCTGGATGCTCTACCAGAACCTGCCCGACAACTTCACCGACAACCCGCTGGCAGGCTTCCAGCAGTACCGTGCGGCCAACAAGGCCTCGGGCAAGAACGACATGCGCTACGACGGCGACGCCAGCCCGCCCGACGGCGTGACGCTGCCGGCCTACGACCCCGCCAGCGACGATGCCGGCAATCCGCTCTACAAGGGCATCGCCAACACCATGCCCGACGGCGGCCTGCTGGGAACGTTCCAGCAGGACGTCCTCAACGGCAAGCTGGCGCAGGTGTCGTGGATCGTGGCGCCCGCCACCTACTCCGAGCACCCCGGTCCTTCGAGCCCGGTGCAGGGCGCGTGGTACATCCAGCAGGTGCTGGACGCGCTCACCGCATCGCCCGATGTGTGGAGCAAGACGGTCTTCATCGTCAACTTCGACGAGAACGACGGCTACTTCGACCACGTGCCGTCGCCCTCGGCGCCTTCGCTGGCCGACCCCGCCGACCCGAAGAGCGCCGCGGGCAAGACCACGCTGTCCGACAGCGACATCGCCTTCGAGCGCCACACATACCCCCTCGTGGGCACCACCGTCGCGCCTGCGGACGGCCGCGTCTATGGCCCGGGCCCGCGCGTGCCGATGTACGTCATCTCGCCGTGGAGCCGCGGCGGCTGGGTCAACTCGCAGGTGTTCGATCACACCTCGGTGCTGCGCTTCCTCGAGGCGCGATTTGGCGTCGTGGAGAAGAACATCAGCCCGTTCCGGCGCGCGGTGTGCGGCGACCTCACGAGCGCCTTCAACTTCGCCACGCCCAACAACGAAGTGCTGCCCACGCTCGCCGGGCGCCGCACCAAGGCCCAGGCCGACCAATTGCGCGCCGACCAGCAAGCGCTCGCGCAGGTGCCGCTGCCGCTCACGCCCGCGCTGCCGCAGCAGGCCACGGGCACGCGCCCCTCGCGCGCCTTGCCGTATGAACTGCACACCAGCGCCAAGGCCGATGCGGTCAACGGCAAGCTGCAGCTGCTGTTCGCCAACACCGGCAAGGCCGCGGCGGTGTTCCACGTGTACGACAAGCTGCACCTCGACCGCCTGCCGCGCCGCTACATGGTGGAAGCAGGAAAGCAGCTCGACGACACCTGGGCCGCGATGGCCGACGATGGCGGGCGCTACGACCTGTGGGTGCTCGGGCCGAGCGGCTTCCATCGCCACTTCAAAGGCAACCTCGGCACGCTGCGCGCCGGCGACGCCGCGGCGCCCGAGGTTCGCGTTTGCTACGACATCACCAACGGCAATGTCTACCTGAGCATGCGCAACGACGGCAAGGCGGCCTGCAGGTTCACCGTCACTGCCAAGGCCTATCGCAACGACGGCCCGTGGACCGCGACAGTGAACGGCGGCGCCACCACCGATCAGCACTGGGAACTCGCGAGCAGCGGTCAGTGGTACGACTTCGCAGTCACCTGCGATGCCGACCCGGCCTATTACCGCCGCTTTGCGGGCCGCGTGGAAACCGGCAGGCACACGGTGAGCGATCCGGCGATGGGCTTGCCCGACCTCTGAGCGCGGGCAAGAATGCCGGCATGCTGAAGATCCTTCGACATGCCGACGTTCTGGTCACCATGGACGCCGCGCGGCGCGAAATCGCCGACGGCGCCGTAGTGTGCGATGGCCCCGCGATAGCCTGGGTGGGCCCCACTGCCGAGCTGTCCATCGCCTACCTCGACGCCCTGCGCAACGGCCAGGCCGAGGCCATCGACATGCACGGCCACGTCGTGATGCCCGGCCTGGTCAACACGCACCACCACATGTACCAGAGCCTCACCCGCGCCGTGCCCGAGGCGCAGGACGCCGAGCTGTTCGGCTGGCTCACCAACCTGTACCTGCTGTGGGCGCGCCTCACGCCCGAGATGATCCGCGTCTCGACGCAGACTGCGATGGCCGAGCTGATGCTCTCGGGCTGCACCACCACCAGCGACCATCTCTACCTGTTTCCCAACGGCTCGCGGCTCGATGATTCGATCGAGGCGGCCGATGCCACGGGCATGCGCTTTCATGCGGCGCGCGGCAGCATGAGCGTGGGCCGCAGCACCGGCGGCCTGCCGCCCGACGAGGTGGTGGAAACCGAGGAAGCCATCCTGCGCGACAGCGAGCGGCTCATCGGCCGCTGGCACGATGCCAGCCGCCATTCGATGCGCCGCATCGTGCTCGCGCCCTGCTCGCCGTTCTCGGTGTCGCGCGACCTGATGCGCCTGTCGGCCGAGCTGGCGCGCGAGCGCGGCGTGTCGCTGCATACGCACCTGGCCGAGAACGACAACGACGTGGCGTACTCGCGCGAGAAGTTCGGCATGACGCCGGCCGAATACGCCGAAGACCTGGGCTGGGTCGGCCGCGACGTGTGGCACGCGCACTGCGTGAAGCTCGACGAGGCCGGCATCGCGCTGTTCGGCCGCACCGGGACGGGCGTAGCGCACTGCCCCTGCTCCAACATGCGGCTGGCCTCGGGCATCGCGCCGATCGGTGCGATGCGCCGCGCAGGCGTTCCCGTAGGGCTGGGCGTGGACGGCAGCGCATCGAACGACGGCGCGCACATGCTCGGTGAAGCGCGGCAGGCCCTGCTGCTGCAGCGCGTGGGCTACGGCCCGGCGGCAATGACGGCGCGCGAGGCGCTGGAGATCGCCACGCTGGGCGGTGCGCGCGTGCTCGGGCGCGACGACATCGGCGCGATCGCGCCGGGCATGTCGGCCGACATCGTGGCCTTCGACCTGCGCGGCGTGGCGCATGCGGGTGCGGGGCACGACCCGGTGGCGGCGCTGGTGTTCTGCACGCCGGGGGCGGTGTCGCTGAGCGTGATCAATGGGGCGGTTCGCATCCGCGACGGAGAGTTCACCGGCATGGCGCTCGCACCGCTGCTGGCAAGGCACCGCGACCTGGCGCGCACGCTCTACGACGCCGCACGGCACCCGCACACGGCCTGACGCCGGCGCTCGCGCTAGCACCGGGAGCGCGCTTCCAGGCTAGGCACCAACCCTCATTGCCAGCGCCAGAGCCCCTCCGCAGAATCCGCCCACCAAATAGAACGAGCGTTCTATTTGGTGGCCGAACCCCTCCTCGGCCTTCCCCCAGACTCACTACAACAGGGAACGCTCCCGATGAAACGCAGAGACATCCTCAAATGGTCGGCCTCGGCGGGTGGCCTGGGCCTGCTGGCCGGCAGGCCTTCCACCGCCTCGGCGGCCCTGCCGGTGCCCAAGCCCACGCTGCCGCAAAAGATCGACCCGATCAGCGCCACGCTGCGGCGCCTCGAACTGGTGGGGCGGCAGTCGACCTACCTCTGGACCGAATCGCACATCAACCTGGCTGGCGTACCAATGGGTGCGGTGGTGCCGCCGGGCGAACTGCCGGCGCTCGAACACCAGCTCGCGACCCTCTCGAAGGCGGTCGAAGCCGTCACCAATTTCGCGGCCTCGTTCGCCACCAGCGCGCTGGCCTCGGGCAGCCTGCAGTCGCTCGACAACCTGCGCACGCGCCTCGCGGGGCTTCAGGCCAGCTTCGATCAACTGCTGGCCGCCAACGGCGGATTGCTCACGCTGCCCGCGACGGTGTTGAACCTGCTTGCCACTCTCACCAGCACGGCAGGCGACATCGGCACGCAGCTCAGGCAGATCCATCACGACCTGCTCTCGCAAGGCCCGCTGGGCGCATTGAACGGACCGAAGACGGTGGCGCAGTACGACGCGCTGTTCGTCACCATCGAGAAGCCGGCCATCTCGCAGCTGCTGCACGACAACGACCTGTTCGCGGCCATGCGTGTGGCCGGCCCCAACCCGACGCTGATCCAGCGGGCGACGGCGCTGCCGGCCAAGTTCCCGTTGAGCGACGCCCAGTACCGCCAGGTGATGGGCGCCGGCGACAGCCTCGCCGACGCGGCGGCCTCAGGCCGCCTCTACCTCCTCGACTACGAAGGCCTGGGCGACATGGCGCCGGCCGGCCCGCAGGCCAAGCCGCTCACGGGCACGGGCTACATCCACGCGCCCATCGCGCTGTTCGCACGGCCGAAGACCGGCCGCTCGCTGGTGCCGGTCGCGATCCAGTGCGCACAGGAGCCGACACTCGCCCCGATCTTCCTGCGCGTGGACGACACCGCCAACGCCGAAGCCTGGTGGGCCTGGCAATCGGCGAAGACCGCCGTGCAGGTGGCCGACTTCAACTACCACGAGATGTTCGTGCACCTGGGCCGCACGCACCTGATGTCGGAGGCCTTCGCGATGGCCACGCAGCGCCAGTTCGCGACCGCGCATCCGCTGAGCCGGCTGCTGTCGCCGCACCTCGAGGGCGCGATGTTCATCAACGAGGCCGCGACGCTGATCATCATGGCGCCGCTGACCACGGGCGACGTGATCCTCGCCGCGCCCATCGAGACGCTGCAGAGCGCGTGCGGCCGCGACCGGCTGGCCTACGACTTCCAGGACCGCATGATGCTGCCCAACGACCTGCGCACGCGCGGCGTGGACGACACGGCGGCGCTGCCCGACTACCCGTACCGCGACGACGGGCTGCTGGTGTGGAACGCCATCGCGCAATGGGTCGGCGACTACGTGGCCACCTACTACTTGAGCGACGGCGACGTGACCGGCGACTACGAGCTCAAGGCCTGGGCCACCGAGCTCGCGACCAGCGGCAAGGTGCACGGCTTGCGCCCCATCACCACACGCGCGCAGCTCGTCGACGTGCTGACCGCGATCATCTTCAACGCCAGCGCGCAGCACGCGGCGGTGAACTTTCCGCAGTACTCGGTGATGACGTATGCGCCCTTCAGCGCGGGCACGGGCGGCATGCCGGCACCGACGGGCAGTGCGGGGCAGAGCGAAGCGAGCTGGTCGCAGATGCTGCCGTCGCGGCTGGCGGCGCAGGAGCAGATCCTGCTGTTCCACATCCTCGGCGGCGTGTACTACCGGCCGCTGGGCGAGTACAAGGACAACGTGTTCCCGCACCTGCCGGTGCTGATCGACCCGGCCATCGCAGGACCGGGCGGGCCGCTGGAGCGCTTCCGCAATGCGCTGGCCGGCATCGAGGCCACCATCCGCCAGCGCAACACCACGCGCACGCGGCCCTACGAGCACTTGCTGCCGAGCCGCATTCCCTCGAGCACGAACATCTGAAGCAAGCGCAGGCGCCGCTCAGCGCCGCATCGTGTCGAGCTGCGTGACGGGCGCGCTGTCGTTGCCCCAGGAGCCGCGCACATAGGTGAGCACGGCTGCGACCTCGGCGGCATCCAGCGTCTGCCCGAACGGAGGCATGCCGTAGGGCCGTGGATTGCCGGGCGTCGAGGGCAGGAAGCCGCCGTGCGCGACCACCTGGATCAGGTTGGTGGGCCGCGCCATGTTGACAGCGCGGTTGCCGGCGAGCGGCGGATAGGCGCCCACGGCGCCCTGCCCCTGGTCGCCATGGCAGTAGGCACAGCGCTGGTCGTAGATCTTCGCGCCGCGCGTCATCGTGGCGGCGTCGCGGCGGATCGGGGCCTTCGCGATGGTCGCAGCCTCGGGCTTCGGTGCATCGGGCAGGTCCTTCAGGTAGCTCGCCATGGCCGTGAGGTCGGCGTCGCTCAGGTACTGCGTGCTGCGGAACACCACGTCGGCCATCGGCCCCATGACCGAGCCGCGCGGCGCGACGCCGCTCTTGAGCAGCGACACCACGTCGGCCGCGGGCCAGCCGGCAACGCCGGCTTCGTGCGGGTCGTTGAGCGAGGGCGCATACCAGTTCTCCACGGCGATCAGGCCGCCCGAAAGGCCAAGCCTCGTTTCCGTCGCGCCAAGCGAGTTGCGGCTGCCGTGGCACGCAATGCAATGGCCGAGGCCGTTGACCAGGTACGCGCCCCGGTTCCATTCAGCGGGCTTGCCGGCATTGGCCACGAAGGGCTCGGGCTTGAACGACAGCGCACGCCACACGGCCAGCGCCGCCTGCGTGTCGTAGGGGAAGCGCAGCAGGTGCGCCCTGTTGGGCTCCGGCGCGGGCGGCAGGCTGCGCAGGTAGGCGTAGATCGCATCCGAATCCTCGCGCGTCACCTGCGTGAAGTTGGGATACGGAAACGCCGGGTACAGCAGCCGCCCGTCCTTGCTGCGGCCGTTGTGCATCGCGCGCCAGAAGTGCGCGCTGCTCCAGCTGCCGATGCCGCTCTTGCCGTCGGGCGTGAGGTTGCTCGAAAAGATGGTGCCGAAGGGCGTCTCCAGGGGCAGCCCGCCCGCATAGGGCTGGCCGCCGCGCGTGGTGTGGCAGCCCGCGCAGTTGCCGGCCAATGCGAGATAGCGCCCGCGCTCGATCAGCTGCGGCGTGGCCGCGAAGGCTTCGGCCTGCGTGGGCAGCGGGTCTTCGCCGCGCAGGTTCATCGCGACGATGGTGCCCGCTGCCGCGGCCCCCAGCACGATCAGCGTCAGCAGCGTCCAGCCCAGGCGTCGCAGTTTCATGATCGCGGCCCCGTCACTTCGACTTCGGCATGCCGCCGCAGTTCACGGGCAGCGGCGCGGGCAGCGAGGCCGCGGGCTTCGTGTCGGCCGGCATCGGCTGCACCGCCAGCCAGCTCGCTACAGCGTTGATGTCGGCGGTGGTCATGCGCCGGCCAATGTCGGCCATGCAGTCGGGCGGCAGCGCATGCCGCTCGCTCGTGAGCCATGCGCCGAGTTGCGACGACACGTACAGCCGCGGCAGCCCCAGGAGCCCCGGAATGGCCGGCTGCACGCCGGTGAGGGCCGCGCCATGGCACTGCACGCAGGCGGGCACGCCGCGCGCCGCATCGCCTTCGTGCACGAGCTGGCGGCCGCGCTGCAACTGCTCGGGCGTCGCGTCGCTGGTGGTGGCGATGGGCGGGTAAGGCAGTTGCAGCCCGGAGAAGTACTCGGCCATCTCGCGCAGGTACGCATCCGACAGGTGCTGCACCATGTACGCCATGTCGCTGTTGAAGCGCCGCCCGTCGCGAAAGCTCACGAGCTGGTTGAACAGGTAGCCGGCCGGCTTGCCGGCAAGGCGCGGAAAGTAGCCGGCGTTGGTGGTCGCGCCTTCGCGGCCGTGGCAGGCGATGCAGGCGGCTGCGCGCTGCTCGATGGTGTCGGGCACCGTGGCGGGCGTTGCGGCACCCGCCATGCCCTGCGTGGCGAACAACATCAGCCCGATGGCGGCGAAGCGAATGCGCAGCTTCATGTGCCGGCAGCGTAGTGCGCCAACGCGAGCAACCCCGCGATCAGCAGCAGCACCATCACCAGCGCTACGCCGATCAGCGGCAGGATGCCGACCTGTGCCGTCCGCTTGTCGGCATCGGCGCGGCGGCCACCCAGCCCGATGAAACTCCACAGAACGGCGCGCACCGCGCGCATGAGATTCGTCATGAGGCCGAGTGTGGCCCAGTCGGGCTCAAAAAAACAGATGCAGATCGGCTCCATTCGACCGGTGCAGATAAAGTGCGACCGAATGAAGAGCAAGCCGCAATGAAGCGATACGAAGCCCTGGCCGCCGACATCGAGGCCTCGATCCGCAACGGCACCCTGAAGACCGGCGACCGCCTGCCCTCGGTGCGCCACACGGGCCAGAGCCGGGGCGTGAGCGCGTCCACCGTGTTCCAGGCGTACTACCTGCTGGAAGCGCGCGGACTCGTGCGTGCACGGGACCGTTCGGGCTACTACGTGGCGGGCGGCGGCCTGCGTGATGCGCCCCCCGAATCCACGCTGACCTCGCGTCCCGTGGACGGGCCGAAGTCGCTCGACGTGAGCGACCAGGTGTTCGACATCCTCGAAGCCAGCATGTCGCGCAAGGTCGTGCCCTTCGGCTCGGCCTTTCCGAGCCCGCTGCTGTTTCCGCTGGCGCGGCTCGGGCAATTCATGGCCGCCAGCGCCAAGTCGCTCGACCCATGGAGCACGGTGGACGACCTCACGCCCGGCAGCGCGGCGCTGCGCCGGCAGATCGCGCTGCGCTACCTCGCCGACGGCATGCCGGTGCCGGCCGACGAGATCGTCATCACCAACGGCGCGCTCGAAGCGCTCAATCTCTGCCTCGCGGCCGTGACTCGGCCGGGCGACGCCGTGATCGTCGAATCGCCCACCTTCTATGCCGCGCTGCAGGCGCTGGAGCGCATGGGCCTGCGGGCCATCGAGGTACCGACGCATCCGGGCGAAGGCATCGATCTCGCAGCGCTGGAGCTGGCCGTCGCGGCACACAAGCCCGCGGCATGCTGGCTCATGACCACGTTCCAGAATCCGCTCGGCAGCCTGATGCCGGACGCGAAGAAGAAGGCACTGGTCGCCCTGCTCGCGCGGCACGAACTGCCGCTGATCGAGGACGACGTGTACGCCGAGCTGTACTTCGGCGAGCGGCGGCCTGCACCGGCCAAGGCCTTCGACACGCAGGGGCTGGTGCTGCACTGCTCGTCGTTCTCGAAATGCCTCGCGCCGGGCTATCGCATCGGCTGGACCTCGGCCGGGCGCTTCGCGCGCAGGGTGGCGCGACAGAAGCTCACGACCACGCTCAGCACCTCGGCGCCCGCGCAGCTGGCGCTCGCGGGCTATCTCGAAAAGGGTGCCTTCGACAAGCACCTGCGCAAGCTGCGGCAGACGCTGTCAATGCAGCAGGCCACCTTCACGCAGGCCGTGGGCCACCACTTTCCGCCGGGCACGCGCGCCACGCGGCCGCTGGGCGGATACTTCCTGTGGGTCGAGTTGCCACCACGCGTGAACGCGCTCGACATCCATCGCAAGGCGCTGGAACTCGGCATCAGCGTCGCGCCGGGACCGATCTTCTCGGCCACGCGCGCCTTCACCAATTGCCTGCGGCTGAACTACGGCCACCCATGGAGCGGGCTCAGCGAGCAGGCGATGCGGACACTCGGCCGGCTGGCCGCCGAAGCGTCCTGAACAGCAGAAACGCCGTGATGCTCACGTTCACCAGGTTCCATCCGATGCCGTTCAGGAAGGCCGCGTGGTAGCTGCCCGTGAGGTCGAACACCTTGCCCGACATCCACCCGCCCAGCGCCATGCCGAACAGCGAGAACATCAGCACCGTGCCCACGCGCGCGCCCGCCTCCTTCGGCGGAAAGTGCTCGCGCACGATGATCGCGTAGGACGGCACGAGGCCACCCTGGAACAGCCCGAACAGCGCCGAGATCACGTACAGCGGCACCAGCCCGTCGAACGGCAGGAACAGCAGCAGCGCCACGCACTGCAGCACGCCGCCCAGCAGCAGCGTGCGCAGCCCGCCGATGCGGTCGCAGATGGCGCCCGACACCAGCCGGCTCACGATGCCGAAGCCCAGCATCAGCGACAGCATCATCGCGCCCTGCGCCGGCCCGTAACCCAGGTCGCCGCAGTAGGCCACGATGTGCACCTGCGGCATCGCCATGGCCACGCAGCAGGCCACGCTGGCCACGCACAGCAGGCCTTGGGCCGCGCCCATGCTCAGGCCGAAGGGCCGCGTCATGTCGCGCACGACCGCCGCGCTCGATGCATTCACAGGCGGCACATGGACGAGCGCAGGCGGGCGCGCGCGGAAGAACAGCGCGAGCAGCGCCATCGCCAGCCCGCAGAAGACGCCGATGCCGATGTAGGTCTGGCGCCAGCCCACGGTTTCGACGAAGTGCTGCGCGACGGGCGGCCACACCGCGCCCGCAAGATAGTTGCCGCTGGCGCACACCGCCACCGCGATGCCGCGCCGCTTGACGAACCACAGCGAGGTGTCGGCCACCATCGGCGCGAAGGCGACCGAGCTGCCGAGCAGGCCGACCAGCAGCGCCTGCGCGACGGTGAATGAAACGATGCCGCCCGACATGCCGGTGGCGATGTAGCCCGCGCCGAGGAACACCGAGCCCATCAGGAGCGGCCACATCACACCGAAGCGGTCGGCGAGCTTGCCCATGACGACGCCGCCGAAGCCGAACCCGAGCATCAGCAGCGTGTAGGGCAGCGAAGCATCGGCACGGTCGATGCCGAACTCGGCCTGCACCGCGGGCAACATCACCGAGACCACGTACATGCCGCTGCTGCCGACCGTCATGATCAGCAGCGTGAGGCCGAGGCGGAACATGGCGTAGCGCGAATCCGCCGCGTGGACGGTTGTCTCGGATGTCTTCATTGCTTTTCTCCTCGCCGAGGATACCCCGCGGCGGGAAGATGCCGGCACGCCCGATCACGCCCGATCATGCAACCCCGGCGGCACGGTGCCGCCTTCGCGTGCAAGGCGCGGATCAGCTCACCGAAACGACCGGACGCTCGCCGCCCTTCAGCCGGCGTTCGATGTCCTCGAGCACGTTCGGCAGATCCGCCACGCTGTCGATCACGTAGTGCGCGCCCGCAGCCTTCAGCTGCGTGGTCGCGATCTTCCGCAAGGCCTGCTGCTGCGCCTCGTCGAGCGCCGTCCACTCGGCGAGCGTCAGCCCCACCGCGTTGCCGGTGACCGCGAGGCCCACGGCCCAGGTGCCCGCGTTGAGGCCTTCCTGCAGGCCCACGCCGGTGTCGTCGACCTTCACCACGGTGTGCGGCGGCCACACGCCCAGGTCGGCGAAGCAGCGGTACATCATGAGCGGCGACGGCCGGCCCGCGGCGAGGTCGCCGGCACACACGAGGTTGTCCGGCACATAGCCGCCGGCCGCGGCGATGGGCACGACCACTTCCATGATCGGGCGGTTGTAGCCGGTGGTCGAGCCGATCTTCAGGCCCCGTCCACGGGCCGCATTCACCGCATCGATCGCGCCGGGAATGAAGTCGGCGTGGTCGCGCGCGCTCGCGGCGTTCATGGGCGTGAAGACTTCATAGAGGCGATCGACGTCCGCGTCGTCGAAGGCGCGGCCGTGCCTGGCCTCCCATTGCGAGGCGATGCGCGGCAACGTGCCGAGCGCCTTGATGTGGTCCCACTTGGCCATGCCCATCGGGCCGCGCGCCTCGGCGATGGTGATGTCCACGCCGAACTGCTCGAACAGCTTCACGAAGGCGCCCATGGGTGCGCAGGAGCCGAAATCGAGGATGGTGCCGGCCCAGTCGAAGACGACGGCCTGGAGCTTGGAGCGGTTGTGGGCGTTCATGGCGAGAGGATGGAAAGAATCGGGTGCAAGACAAGGCGCGGCGCGCGCGTCACCATGCGTCGAAGACGTCGTGCGCGATACCGAAGCCGGTGCTCGCGCCGCTGCCGCTGGTGACCAGCACCACGCGGGTGGCGTCGTCGGGCGCGTCGATCACGCAGGGCGTGGTCCTGGACGAGGGGTAGACGCCGGTCCAGCGCTCGGTGATCTGCGCGGTTTCGAGGTTGAGCGTGCTGCGCAGGTGGCGCAGGATGAGCTGGTCGACCTCTTCCATCGCGAAGGGTTCGGGCGCATCGCCGTAGTGGTGCGAGTCGCCGACCACGAGCGAGCCGTCGGCGCTCTGCACCACGATGAGATGGATGCCGTGTTCGAGCGACGCAGCCTCTTCCTGCTGCAGCCGCGCGCGCAGTGCGGCGGCTTCGGGCAGCGTGCTGTAGCCCTCGTAGCGCACGAGGCTCAGGTCCATCATCACCGAGCCCGGCAGGCGGAAGCCCGCCTCGGGCTTCACGCGCAGCATCTGCAGGCGGCACAGCGTGAGCGCGTGCGCGGCGATGCGGTCGGCGAAGAGGCCGTGCAGCTCGGTGTTGGTGCAGACCGCCACGCGCTCGCCGCGAAGAACGCCGCGCGAGGTGCGAACGCGCGGCGTTTCCACCTCGTGTACGGTCTCGCCGAAGCGGAACACGACGCCATGCACCTCGGCCAGCCATTTCGCGAGCAGGCCGATGGCGGTGCGCGACTCGACGCGCAGTTCGTGCGGACTGAACAGCACCGAGCGCGCGTCGGCCAGGCTCAGCGCGGGCGCCTTGGCCTGCGCGTCGGCCGCGTCGAGCAGCTCGCAGGCCTCGCCCATCGGCGTGCGCATGAAGGCCTCGAGCACCGAGTGCGCCTCGGGCCGGTAGGCCGCGAGCCAGAGGTTGCGGTGCACGATGTCGATGCCGGCTTTCGGCGCGACGGCCTGCCAGACCTCGCGCGCATGCATCGCGCGGCGCCAGGTGTCGCCCGGCGCCTGGCCGGTGATGGTGATGAAGCCGAAGTTGCGGATCGACGCGCCGATGGCGGCCGCATCGCGCTCGACCACGCAGACCTTGAGGCCGCGCTGCGCAGCGGTGTAGGCGTGGGCCAGGCCGACGATGCCGGCGCCGACGACGATGAGGTCGAAATTGTCTTGGGGGGTGCCGGGCATTACCGGTCTCTCCAGGTTTGGGTGCGCGCGAGCGCCCAGTGCCCGGCCAGTGCGAATACGCCGCGGCCGACGGCGGCCGTGAGCATGATCAGCGAGGCCATGGCAGCGGCGGGGGCCACGTCGCCGGCATCGTCCATGTTGAGCACGGCGATGGCGGCCAACGTGGTCTGCGGCGAGTAGAGGAACACGACGGCCGACACGGTGGTCATCGCATTGATGAAGAAGTAGCCGCCCACGTTGAGCACGGTCGGCAGCGCCACCGGCAGGTGCACGCGCCAGAGCGTGCGCCAGAACGGCACGCCCATCGACTCGGACACCAGCTCGTACTCGCGGTCGAGCTGGCGCAGCGCGGTGAGCGAGGTGAGGTGCGCCACCGAGAAGAAGTGTGCCACCGTGCAGATGACGAGGATCGCCATGCCGCCGTACAGGCCGTTCAGCGGATTCGACGGCGAGTTGAAGAAGAAGATGTACCCCACGCCCAGCACCAGCCCGGGCACGGCGAGCGGCAGGTTCGCCAGCAGGTTGAGCAGCTCGCGCAAGAGGCCGAAATGGCGCGGCTTCTCCACCAGGTAGGCAGAGATAAAAGTGACGAGCGCGCCCGCCACCGCCGCGCACAATGCGAGGCGCAGCGAGTTGAAGTAACTGCCCCATCCGCCGCCGTCCATGTTGCTGAAGTCGTAGTTCTTCAGCGATGGTGCGAGCTTGTACGGCCAGTAGGTGGCGAGCGATGCGAACACCGCCATGCCGATCATCACGAGGATGGCGCAGGCCGTGAGGGCGCAGAACACGAGCAGCGCGCGGTCGCGCGCCTTCACGGGCTCCGGCTGGTAGGGCGTGGCGCGCGCCGAAAGCGCCGCCGCCTGCCTGCTGCGCACGCGCCGCTCGACGAGAAAGGAGAGCACCGCCGGAATCAGCAGCACGAGCCCCACCACCGCGCCCATCTGGAAGTTCTGCTGCCCGACCACCTGCTTGTAGATGTCGGTCGCGAGCACGCCGGTCTGGCCGCCGACCACCTTGGGCACGCCGAAGTCGGTGATGACCAGCACGAACACCACCATCGTGGCCACGATGAGGCCGTAGCGCGAGGCCGGCAGCGTCACGGTGCGGAAGATGCGCCAGCGCGAGGCACCGAGCGTCTGCGCCGCTTCATAGAGCCGACCATCGGACGTGGCCATGGCGGTCGTGAGGATCAGGAGCGCATGCGGCAGCGTCCAGAACACCGAGCCGAGCACGATGCCCAGCGGCCCGTAGATCGAGGCCTCGCCCATCAGCCCCTTGAAGAGGCCCTGGTTGCCGAACAGGTAGACCAGGCTGATGGCCGGCAGCAGCGAGGGCGCGAGCAGCGGAATGAGCGCCACCGCGCGCAGCGCGCCCTTGGCCGGCACGCAGGAGAGCGTCAGCGCATAGGCGTACACATAGGCGATCGCCGTGCAGACCACCGCGCTGATCGCCGCGAGCCACAGGCTGTTGAAGGCCGATTGCACGAGCGCCGGGCTGTCGAGGTAGCGCGCGAAATTCGCCGGGCCGACGAACGCGCCCGCGCGGTCGAAGAAGCTCTGGCCCACGAGCGCGCCGACGGGCAGCGCGACGATCACGGCCAGCAGCAGCACGAGCAACGCGACGGCCGCACCGGTCAGCCAGCGCTCGCGGTCGAACGCGCTGCCACGCGGCAGCACCATCGGCCGCACGGCGATGGCATCGGGAGAACTGCTCATGGCTCAGTGCGCCAGGATGGACAGCGCATTCAGGGGCAGTTGGATGTGCACCATGCTGCTGGGCACCAGCGGCTCCTCGCCGCCGTAGCGCGCGTCGGCCGGCAGCTCGGCCTCGATCTCGATGCCCAGTGGCTCGCAAGCCAGCCGCGCCGAGGTGCGGTTGCCGAAGAACTCCGTGTCGAGCAGGCGCGCCGCGAAACTGTTGGCGCCCAGTTCGGTGCCGAAGCGCTTGACCACCACATGCTCGGGGCGGATGCCCACGGTGGCCTGCGAACCCACGCTCAGGGTGCCGAGGTTGCTCGGCGTGCAGAACAGTTCGCTGTCGCGCACGCGCACCTTGCCCTCGGCCAGCACGGTCGCGGGCAGCATGTTCATGCGGCCGACGAAGCCCGCCGCGAAACGGGTGCGCGGCTGGCGGTACAGCTCGTCGGGCGTGCCGGCCTGCTCGATGCGGCCGTTGTGCATCAGCACCACGCGGTCGGCCATCGAGAGGGCTTCTTCCTGGTCGTGCGTGACCATGATGGTGACGATGCCCAGGCGCTTTTGCAGCGAACGGATCTCGCTGCGAAGGCTCGCGCGCACCTGCGCGTCGAGCGCGGAGAGCGGCTCGTCGAGCAGCAGCAGGCGCGGGTTCGGCGCGAGGGCACGCGCCAGTGCGATGCGCTGCTGCTGGCCGCCCGAGAGCTGCACCGGGTACTTGTCGGCGTGCGCAGCGAGGCCGACGAGGTCGAGCATCTCGCGCGAGCGCTTGGCCATCTCGCGCGCCAGTGCGCCGGTGGGATGCAGGCCGTAGGCGATGTTCTGCGCCGCCGTGAGGTTGGGGAACAGCGCATACGACTGGAACACCACGCCGAAGCCGCGCGCCGCGGGCGGCAGGCCCGCGATGTCCTGGCCGCCGAGCAGGATCTGCCCGCTGTCGGCGCGCTCGATGCCGCACACGATGCGCAGCAGCGTGGTCTTGCCGCAACCCGAGGGACCGAGCAGGCACACGAATTCGCCGGGCTCGATGTCCAGGTCGATGCCGTCGAGCACGCGGGTGGCGCCAAAGGACTTGCCGATGCCGCGGAGAGAAAGAAAGCTGGTCATGGTCGAAGCCCGTCAGTCAAGGAACACCGCGGAACCGGCTTCGCCGGGCCGCAGGTGTTGCCCCCGGTAGGGGTTGGCGAAGCGACACGAAGTGCGCGAAGACTGGGGGCGAGCTCATCACATCGGCTTCTTTTCGGATTTCGATTCGTAGCGCTTGGACCATTCGGTGAGGATACGGTCGCGGTTCGCGGCGGCCCAGGTGAAGTCGTTCTTGGCGAGCAGCTTCTCGACGTCGCCCGGCACGAATTCGAGCTTCTCCTGGATGCCCGGCAGCGCGAGCACGGCGAAGTTCTTCGCGTAGAGCTCGTTGGCCTGCTTGGTGACGGCCCAGTCGGCCAGCGCCTTGGCGGCGTCCTGCTTCTTGCTGGTCTTGATGATGCCGGTGGCTTCCATGTCCCAGCCGAGGCCCTCCTTGGGCAGCACGATGTCGATGGGGGCGCCGTCGCGCTTGGTCTTGTTGGCGCGGTATTCGAAGGACATGCCGAGCGCGAATTCGCCGGCGCCGGCCTGGCGGCAGGGCTTGCTGCCCGACTGGCTGTAGATACCGATGTTCTGGTGCAGCGCGTCCATGTACTTCCACGCTTTTTCCTCGCCCATCATCTGGATCCAGCCCGACACCATGAGGTAGCCGGTGCCCGATGCCGCGGGGTTGGGCATGGTGATCTGGCCCTTGTAGACCGGGTTGGTGAGATCCGCCCAGCTGGTGGGCTTGGGCAGGTTCTTCTTCGTGGCTTCGGCGGTGTTGAAGCAGATGGCCGACGACCACACGTCCATTCCGACCCACTTGGGCGGGTTGGCCGGATCGCGCATGGTGGCCTTCACGGCGTCCAGGCCCTTGGGCGCATAGGGCTGGAGCATGCCTTCCTTGTCGAGCAGCATCAGCGAAGTGGCGGCCAGGCCCCACACCACGTCGGCCTGCGGGTTGGCCTTTTCGGCCAGCAGCTTGGCGGTGACGATGCCGGTGGAGTCGCGCACGAACTTCAGTTCGACGGCCGGGTTTTCCTTTTCGAACGCGGCCTTGTAGGCCTGCACCTGGTCGGCTTCGAGCGCGGTGTAGACCAGCAGCTCGGTGCGGCCTTGCGCGGAGGCTGCGAAGGCCAGCGAGAACAACGCGGCGGGCACGGCAACGCGGCGGATGAAGCGGAACGACATGATGGGAGATCCCTCGGGAAGGAGTGAAAGTACGCGGACGAAAGTACGCACGGCTCGGCCGTGGACGCGGCGATGCTCGCAGTGCCGTGTGACAGGGGTTTGTCAGATGCGTCACACGGATGTCATGGCGCGGGACGACGCTTCACAGGCTGCCGCACGCGCTTGGCGTTTGCTTCGTTTCAACTCCATGACACTCGACCTCGCCGAGATCGCACGCCTGTTCGCCGAACGCGGCGGGGTGGTCTACGCGGGCGAGCCGGTCTCGCAGCTCGAACACGCGCTGCAGTGCGCATGGCTCGCCGAGCAGGCGGGTGCGAGCGACGCGCTGGTCACGGCCGCACTGCTGCACGACCTTGGACACCTGCTGATCGCCGAGCACCAGACGCTCGCGCAATCGCCCACCGAGCTGGGTATCGACGATCGCCATCAATACATCGCGCTGCCGCTGCTGCGCGGCGCCTTCGACGTGGAAGTGCGCGAGCCGATACGGCTGCACGTGGATGCCAAGCGCTATCTGTGCGCGATGCGGCCGGACTATTTCTCGAAGCTCTCGCCGGATTCCGTGCGCAGCCTTGCACTGCAGGGCGGCGTGATGGATGCGGCAGCGGCGGCCCGTTTTGCCGAGCATCGCTGGGCCGACGATGCGGTGCGGCTGAGGCTTTGGGACGAAGAGGCGAAGGTCGAGGGGTTGAAGACACCGCCGCTGGCGTATTTCCTTTCGACGGCTGCGCGGGTCCTTCTGCGCTGAAGGTACTTTTTTTGCCCGGCGGCCGGGTTTCAGGTCCATTTAAGAAACATTTGTCTACTATGGTTTCCTCATGATGTCCGGCGCACCTGCGCCTGCGAGGAAACCTGCATGTCTTCATCCGTCACGGCGCGAGCCGCCACGTTCACCCAGGTTCTGAGGCGCGTCTTTGCGCTTGCGGCGCCTTATTTCAGGTCCGAGGAGAAATGGCGCGCGAGGACCATGTTCGCGGCGATCGTCGCGCTCAACCTGGCCTACGTCTACGCGCTGGTGCTCTTCAACCAGTGGTACGGGCGCTTCTACGACGGGCTGCAGAACAAGGATGCGGCGGTCTTCTGGCGCGAGATCCGCGTGTTCGTCGTGCTGGCCTTTTTCAACATCGCGCTGCAGGTGCTCAAGTTCTATGTGACGCAATTGCTCCAGCTGCGCTGGCGCAGCTGGATGACGCGCGACTACATGACGCGCTGGATGGCCAACCGCACCTTCTATCACCTCGAACTCGCGCGCTACGCGAACAAGGACGGCCAGACGCCGGACAACCCCGACCAGCGTATCCAGGAAGACATGCAGCTTTTCACCGACTACACGATGACGCTGTCGATGGGCCTGCTGAATGCGGTGGTCACGCTGGTGAGCTTCGTCGGCATCCTCTGGGGGCTGTCGGGCAGCGTCGAATTCTCGATGGGCGGCACCACCTACCAGATCGTGGGCGCCATGGTGTGGCTGGCGATCGCGTACTGCGTGGTCGGGACCGTCATCACGCATTTCATCGGCCGCCCGCTGATCGGCACCAACTTCCGCCAGCAGCGCTTCGAGGCCGACTTCCGGCATCACCTGGTGCGGGTGCGCGAGTACAGCGAGGCGATCGCGCTGGACAGGGGCGAGAAGGTCGAGCACGGCCAGCTCGACATGCGCTTTGGCAGCGTGCTGCGCAACTACCTGCTGCTCATCAAGCAGCAGAAGAACCTGATCACCTTCACCTCGTTCTTCGGGCAGGCTGCGGTGATCTTCCCGTTCGTGGTGGCCGCGCCCCGCTTCTTCAGCGGCGCGATCCAGTTGGGCCAGCTGATGCAGATCTCGTCTGCATTCGGCAAGGTGCAGGACTCGCTGAGCTGGTTCGTCGACAACTACGACAAGGTCGCGGTCTGGCGCGCCACCACCGACCGTCTGACCAGCTTCGACGACGCGATGCGCGCCCACGCTGCGCAGGCCATGCCGCTGCAACGCGGGGAGGCGGCCGATCTGCGCAGCGACGACCTCTCTGTGGCGCTGCCAAACGGCACTTCGCTGCTGAGCGGCGCCGCGCTGGCCGTGAAACCCGGCGACAGCGTGCTGCTGCAGGGCTCCTCGGGCAGCGGCAAGTCGACCTTGTTCCGCTCCTTCGCCGGCATCTGGCCGTTCGCGAGCGGGCACGTGAAGATGCCAGACGGCGCGGTGTTCATGCCGCAGCGCCCCTACGTGCCCGACGGCAAGCTGCGCGACGCGCTGACCTACCCGAACCCCGCCGCCGATTTCACCGACGAGCAGCTTCGCAAGGCTCTGACCGACGCCCTCCTCCCCGACCTGGCCAGCCGCCTGGACGACAGCGATTCATGGAGCCAGAAACTCTCCGGCGGCGAGCAGCAGCGCCTGGCCATCGCACGCGTGCTGCTGAAGAAACCGGCATGGCTCTTCGCCGACGAGGTCACCAGCGCACTCGATGCGCAGGCCGAGGGTGTGCTCTACAAGCGGTTGTCGGACATGGTCCATGCAGCGGGCGGCGCGATGGTGTCGATCGCGCACCGCGCAGCCGTCGGAGACTTCCACAACCAGCGCTGGACGCTGGTGCCGCAGGAAGAAGCAACGGCGGGCGGCGCGCGCTACCGGCTGAACATCTCGGCGGCTCAACCCGCCGCGGCGTAGCGCTCCCAGCCCTTCTTGCGCAGCTCGCAGGCGGGGCATTCGCCACACCCGTAGCCCCAGGCCTGGCGGTGCACGCGATCGCCCAGGTAGCAGGTGTGCGTCTCTTCCACGATCAGCTCCACCAGCGGCTCGCCGCCCAGGCGGTGGGCCATGGCCCAGGTCTCGGCCTTGTCGATCCACATGAGCGGCGTCTCGATGACGAGGCGGCGCTCCAGCCCGAGCGAGAGCGCGAGCTGCATCGCCTTCATGGTGTCGTCGCGGCAGTCGGGGTACCCCGAGAAGTCGGTCTCGCAGACGCCGGTGACGATCACCTGCAGCCCGCGCCGGTACGCCAGCGCGCCGGCCAGCGTGAGGAACAGCAGGTTGCGCCCTGGCACGAAGGTGTTGGGCAGGCCGTCGGCCTGCATGGCGAAGGCGACCTCTTCGGTCAGCGAGGAGCCGCCGAGCTGCGCCAGCGCCGCGAGCGTGAGTACGTGGTCTTCGCCGAGGCGGGGCGCCCAGACGGGGAAACGCTCGCGCATCTTCGCGAGGACGGTGCCGCGCACGTCGAGCTCGACGCGGTGGCGCTGCCCGTAGTCGAAGCCCAGGGTTTCGACGCGCTGGTACTTCGAGAGCGCATCGGCGAGGCAGGTGGCCGAGTCCTGGCCGCCGGAGAACAGAACGAGGGCGGTGGTGTGCAGGGGCATATCCGTCAACGGCGAGGCCGCTGTAGTCCAAAGACGCGATTTTCGCAGGCCGCGCCCGCTGGCAGCCGGGCATGACACGCCGGCGAATTCCGCCGCCTTTCTTTTTTGAAATGGGCTGAACTTTCTCGGCGGATGTGCATCGTCACCGCCGAGTCATCTGACGTCTTTAGATTTCACTCCCAGAAACGGTGCGCGTCATGCGCACCGGTCGAACAACCATCGAAGGGAGTCGCATGACCCAACGCTTCATTGCCCCAGCACTGCTGGGTTTCTCGCTGCTGCTGACCGCCTGCGGCGGCAGCGGCAACAGCAACGGCTTTTCCTTGCTGCCGCTGATCCCGCCGCCGACCACTGCGCCGCCGGCCGCGCAACCGCCCGCCGCGCAACCCCAGAAGAACGTGCTGTTCTTCCTGGGCGACGGCATGGGCATCACCACGATGACCGCCGCGCGCATCTACAAGGTCGGCGAGGACGGCGACCTGACGATGGACACGCTGCCCGAGACGGCCTTCGTCCACACCTATTCGAACGACGCCCAGGTGACCGACAGCGCCCCCTCGATGTCGGCCTACATGACCGGCGTCAAGATGAACAACGAAGTCATCTCGATGAGCCCCGAGACCAAGGCCACCGACGCCTCGGGCAAGGCCTACCACGTCAGCTTCGACAGCACCTGCCCCTCGGGCAACGGCCAGGCCGTCGAGACGCTGCTCGAGCAGAGCAAGGCCAAGGGCTATGCGACCGGCGTGGTGACCACCACGCGCATCACGCACGCCACGCCCGCCGCCACCTACTCGCATGTGTGCCACCGCGACGCCGAGAACACCATCGCCGCGGCGCTGGTGCCGGGCGGCGCGGGCTACAACGGCAAGCTCGGTGACGGCGTCGACGTGTTCTTCGGCGGCGGCACCGACTACTTCACCGCCAAGGAAGACGGCGGCAAGCGCAACGACAAGCGCAACCTGATCGCCGAACTGAAGGCTGCCAAGTACAGCTATGCCGGCAGCAAGAGCGAGTTCGACAAGCTGCCTGCAGACGGCGCCACCAAGATCGCCGGCCTCTTCACCAAGAGCCACATGGCCTACGACCTGGACCGTGACGCCACCAAGGAACCGAGCCTGGCAGAGATGACCGGCAAGGCCATCGATGCACTGGCGGCGCGCAAGAAGGGCTTCTTCCTGATGGTCGAGGGCGGCCGCATCGACCACGCGCTGCACGCCACCAACGCGCGCCGTGCGCTGCAGGACACCGGCGCCTTCGACGACGCCATCAAGCTCGCGCTCGACAAGATGCAGGCGATCGATCCGGGCCTGAAGAACACGCTGGTGGTGGTCACGGCCGACCACGACCACACGCTGCAGCTCAACGGCTATGCCGCGCGCACCGGCAAGACCGAGGCCGGCAAGCCGGGCGTGCTCGGCCTGGTGAAGGACTATGTAGACACCAGCAAGACCAGCAAGGACGTGGGCGGCAACCCCTACACCATCATCGGCTTCGGCAATGGCCCGCGCCGTCTCGCCACGCGCGGCCCGATCAGCGACGCCGAACTGGAAAGCAAGGACTACAAGCAGGAAGCCGTCGTGCCGATGGATGCGGCCAGCGACTCCGAAACCCATGGCGGCGCCGACGTCTTCCTCGGTGCTCAGGGCCTGGGCGCCGACAACTTCTCCGGCGTCATCACCAACACCGACGTGTTCGGCCTGATCAAGAAGGCGGTCGGCCTGTGAGGGGCACCCCGCACGCACCGATGAGCACAACCATGAACACGACCATGAACCGCATCACTCGCAAAACCCGTCTGGCCGCCGCCCTCGTCTGCGCCGCCGCCGGCACCCTGGCCGGCAACGCTTACGCCGCCGGCGAAGCCAAGAACGTCATCTTCTTCCTCGGCGACGGCATGGGCCCTGTCACCGTGACCGCCGCGCGCATCTACAAAGGCGAGAAGCAACTGGCCGCCAAGCCCGGTTCGCTCGTGAGCCCCGAGCGCGCCAACCTCGTCATGCAGTCGCTGCCCTACGCGGCGCGCGTGAAGACCTTCTCGCTCGACGGCCAGACCACCGACAGCGCGCCCTCGATGGCGGCCTACATGACCGGTGTGAAGATGCGCAACGAGGTGATCTCGATGTCGAGTGACACCACCGCCGTCGACAGCACCGGCAAGCAGTACATCAACGGCGAAGACACCACCTGCCCGTCGACCAACGGCAAGGCGGCCGACACGCTGCTCGAGCTCGCCAAGGCCAAGGGCCGCGCGGTCGGCGCCGTGTCGACCACGCGCGTCGGCCATGCCACGCCGGCCACCACCTACGCGCACATCTGCAACCGCAACGGCTACAACACCATCGCAGAGCAGAGCGTTCCGGGCCACCCGAACTACAACCCCAAGCTGCTCGACGGCGTCGACGTGCTGCTCGGCGGCGGCCAGCGCAACTACCTGCCGAAGTCGACCAATGCGCAAAGCAAGCGCACCGACAACGTGGACCTGGTGGCCGCGATGACGGCCAAGGGCTACACCTACGTCGACACGGGCACCAAGCTCAAGGCCGTCGACACGGCCGCCACGGGCAAGCTGCTGGGCCTGTTCTCGCAGAGCGAAATGGCCTACGAGCTGGACCGCGTCAAGCAGAGCCTCGACCAGCCGAGCCTGTCCGACATGACCGAGAAAGCGCTCGGCGTGCTCAGCAAGAACGACAAGGGCTTCTTCCTGATGGTCGAAGGCGGGCGCATCGACCACGCGCTGCACGGCACCAATGCCAAGCGCGCGCTGGAAGACACGCTGGCCTTCGACGCGGCCATCCAGACCGCGCTCGACTACATGAACAAGAAGGACCCGGGCCTGCAGAACACGCTGGTGGTGGTCACGGCTGACCATGATCATGCGATCGCCTTCAACGGCTACCCGAAAATCGGTAACCCGATCCTCGGCCTCGTCAACGGCTACGCCGACGGCAAGCCCTTGAAGGCGGCCGATGGCAAGCCCTACACCACGCTGGTGTTCGGCAACGGCGGCCGCCCCAATGCAACGCTCGCCAGCCAGACCAACCCCGAAGACGGCAACAAGCCGTGGATCGCACCCAAACGCGACACGGATCGCGACGACCAGACCGCGATGGACACCACGGACGACAACTTCCTGCAGGAAGTCGGCATCAACCTCGGCACGCCCGGCGCGGAAACGCACGGCGGCGGCGACGTGATGCTGTTCGCCGGCGGCGCGGGCTCGAAGAGCTTCAAGGGCACCATGGAGAACATCAAGGTGTTCAACAAGGTCAAGGAAGCGGCCGGACTGTGATCAAGCACACCCCCAGCCTTCGCGCACTTCGTGTCGCTTCGGCAACCCTCTTGCAGAGGGCGATACCTGCGGCCCGGCGAAGCCGGTTCCGCGGTATCCCTGGCATGGTGCTGATGGCCGTTCTGAGCCTTCCGCTGGCGGCCAGCGCCGCCGGCGATGCCGAGGCGCCCGACCAGAACCTGCGCATCCAGCACCACGTGATGTCGATTGGCAAGGACGGCGTGCAGCGCGACAGCCGCTATGCCGACCTGATGTTCCGCCGCGCCGGCACCGTGTGGGTCGAGCGCGAGCTGCCGCCCGTGCTGCGCGCCGACCATGACCACGAGGCCCGCGAAGGCAAGGTGCACATCGGCCACTCGCACGCCGACAACACAGCCGCGCCGCTGTGGCTGCGCCGCGATGCGGCCGGCAAGGTGCAGGTGGGCATGGTGCTGCGCGAGCAGCGCAAGGTGATCGAGGTCGACGCCGCCGACTACGGCAACGTCGGCTATGGCGGCTCGTGGGCGAATGCCTACTGGCTGGTCGATCCGGCGAGCCTGCCGCGCATGAAGCCGCTCGGCGCGGCTGGCAGGGGCGTGCAGCGCTACGAAGTGCAGCAGGGCGAGAGCACGCTGCGCATCGAGTGGGACACGGTCGGCCGCTATGCGCGCAAGATCGAGCAACGCAATGCGCACGGCACCTCGCTCAACGTGATGACCGCCTCGGCCATCGCGGCGCCGAAGACGCTGCCGTGGAAGACCGCCGATGCCTACGAGCGCGGCGAGTACTCCGACCTGCTGGACTGAGCGCTAGAGAAAACGTTCGAGCAGCTTGCGCGACGCGCGGTCGAGCGTCTTCACGTCGGGAATGCGGAACTGCACGCCGTGCGCGCTCGCAATGAGCAGCGCGCCGCCTTCGAGCCGGCGGATGTCTTCCTCGGCCTTGAGCACGAAACTGGTGTCGCCGCGGTCGGTGCTGATGGTCCAGGTGCTGGGCACGCCGAAGCTCGACACGCCGTGCAGGCGCAGCAGCGTGGGCGCGAAGTCGCGCACCGCGAGTTCTTCTTCGAGCAGCACCCTGGCCTGCGCCGGGAGTTGCTCGACGCTGTCGATCCAGACCAGCTCGCGGCCTTCGCTGCCGACCAGCGACACGCCATGGCCCGGCGCGCTCAGCGGAAAGGCCCGCACGGGCGTGACGCCCACATGGCGCTCGCCCTGCGCGTCGGTCAGCACGAGGCGGCCGAAGGCGTCGCGTTCGAGTTCGAAAGATGGGGTGTTGAGTTCGGTCATGCGTCGCCCGCCGGATGTGCTGCGTGGCTGATGGCCAGGGGGGCTTGCGCACTGGCGCGCTCATTGGCGGCGCCTTCGCTCGCATCGTCGTCGCCCTGGCGCAGTTGCGCCTGGTAGAGCCGCCAGTAGGCGCCCTGCTTCGCCATCAAGGCATCGTGCGGCCCGACCTCGACCACTTCGCCGCGGTCCATGACCACGAGCCGGTCGGCCTTGCGCAATGTCGACAGCCGGTGCGCGATGGCGATGGTGGTGCGGCCCTGCACGAGGTTGTCCAAGGCCTTCTGGATTTCCTTCTCGGTCTCGGTGTCCACGGCCGAGGTGGCCTCGTCGAGGATCAGGATGCGCGGATCGATCAGCAGCGCGCGCGCAATGCTGATGCGCTGGCGCTCGCCGCCCGACAGGCCCTGCCCGCGCTCGCCCACGAGCGAGTCGTAGCCGTGCGTCAGCCGCAGGATGAAGTCGTGCGCATGGGCCGCGCGGGCCGCGGCAACCACCTCTTCGCGCGTGGCGTCGGGCTTGCCGTAGGCGATGTTCTGCGCGATGGTGCCGAAGAACAGGAAGGGTTCCTGCAGCACCAGCCCTACGTGGCGCCGGTAGTCGGCCACGGCGAAGCGGCGGATGTCGGTGCCGTCGACCTTGATGGCGCCGTCGGTCACGTCGTAGAAGCGGCAGATGAGGTTGACCAGCGTGCTCTTGCCCGAGCCGCTGTGGCCCACGAGGCCGATCATCTCGCCGGGCTCGATGGTCAGGTCGAGGTCGTGGATCACGGCGCGCGAGCCGTAGCGAAAGCCCAGCCCGCTCATCTCGATGCGGCCCTGCACGCGCGGCACCTCCCCCGGCTTGGCCGGAAGGCCGACAGGAACCGGCTTTGCCGGTTCGGGCACATTGCTCACGTGGTCGAGGATGTCGAAGATGCGCTTGGCGCCCGCGGCGGCCTTCTGCGTGACCGAGACGATGCGGCTCATCGAGTCGAGCCGCGTGTAGAAGCGGCCGATGTAGGCGATGAAGGCCGTGAGCACACCCACCGTGATGCTGCCGCGCGCCACCTGCCAGATGCCGAAGGCCCACACCACGAGCAGGCCGATTTCGGTGAGCAGCGACACGGTCGGCGTGAACAGCGACCACGTGCGGTTGAGCTTGTCGTTGACCTGCAGGTTGTAGGTGTTGGCGACGCGGAAGCGCTCGGCCTCGCGGCGCTCCTGCGCGAAGGCCTTGACCACGCGGATGCCGGGAATGGTGTCGGCCAGCACGTTGGTCACCTCGGACCAGACGCGGTCGATCTTCTCGAAGCCGGTGCGCAGGCGGTCGCGCACGACGTGGATCATCCAGGCGATGAAGGGCAGCGGCACCAGCGTAACCACCGCGAGCAGCGGGTTGATGGAGATCAGGATGACCGCGGTCATCACGATCATCAGCACGTCGTTGGCGAAATCGAGCGCGTGCAGCGACAGGAAGACGTTGATGCGGTCGGTTTCGGAGCCGATGCGCGCCATCAGGTCGCCGGTGCGCTTGCCGCCGAAATAGTCGAGCGGCAGGGTCAGCAGGTGCTCGTAGGTGGTGGTGCGCAGGTCGGCGCCGATGCGCTCGGACACCAGCGCCAGCAGGTAGGTGCGCGCCCAGCCCAGCCCCCAGCCGACCAGCGCCGCGATCAGCAGGCCGCCGAGGTACAGGCCCACGCGCATGGTGTCGATCTTCTGCCCGTTCTGGAACGGGATCAGGATGTCGTCCATCAACGGGATGGTCAGGTACGGCGGCACCAGCGTGGCGGCGGTGGAGATCAGGGTGAGTACGAATCCCAGGATCAGCTGCTTGCGGTACGGGCCGGCGAAACGGCCCAGGCGCAGCAGCACCCAGGTCGATGGCGGGGTCTGGAGTTCGGCGTCGGGGGTGCCCTCTTCGCCGTCGGCAACCTCGACGGCCCCCGCTGTCTCCTTGGCGACACCGGCCGTTCGCTGGCCGAACAACTTGAGCAGGCGCAGCGCCGCGACCTGTCCGGCCAGGGTGTAGCGCCAGCGGGCCAAACGGCCCGAAGGCCCCGTCAAATCGAGGGTTCCCACCCCCGAGTGGTCGGACAGGCGCAGTTCCAGGGCTGCATCGGTTAGCGGCCACTCACGCCATTCGCCGCCCGGTTCGAGCGCGATCAGCCTCTGGTCAGTCAGCGCGACTAGGCCGCAAGCGAAGCGAAGTTGGTCGTCGAGGTCAACCGACAGTATTACCAGAACGTTTTCCGCGACTGCGAGCCGGTTTTTCAGCGCGTCTGAAGCCGCCTCTGTTTCGCCCTCCCGGGTGCCGACTGGATCGTGATGTTGCATTGTGTTTCTCTGACTCTTGCCCGTCGCGGGCCGCATGGACCGCGTCATGGCGCCCTTGGTCGGGCGCCGATTCTGACCGATTGCCATGGGCGCGCCTGAAGGCGCCGTGGTGCTCGGCCAAAGCACTTCGAACGTTTGCATGACCCGTTTCGACGACATCCGCCTGCTGCGCATCAACTATTTGCGCGGTCCGAACCTCTGGACCTACCGTCCGGTACTCGAAGTCTGGCTCGACCTGGGCCAGCTGGAAGACTTCCCCTCCAACAAGATCGACGGCTTCACCGACCGCCTGACCGGCCTGCTGCCGGCGCTCATCGAGCACCACTGCGGCGTCGGCGAGCGCGGCGGCTTCATCCAGCGCCTGACCGAGGGCACGTGGTCCGGCCACGTGCTGGAGCACGTGGTCATCGAACTGCTGAACCTCGCCGGCATGCCGACCGGTTTCGGCCAGACCCGCAGCACCTCCGAGCACGGCGTCTACCGCATGGTGTTCCGCGCCCGTGACGAGCAGGTCGCCCGCGTGGCGCTGGCCGAGGGCCACCGCCTGCTGATGGCGGCCATCAACAACGACCCGTTCAGCGCCGCCGACGTGCAGAAGGCCGTCGACGCGGTCAAGGCCAAGGTGGAAGACTGCTACCTCGGCCCGAGCACCGCGGCCATCGTGGCCGCCGCCACCGACCGCGGCATTCCGCACATGCGCCTGAACAGCGGCAACCTCGTGCAGCTGGGCTACGGCGCCAACCAGCAGCGCATCTGGACCGCCGAGACCGACTACACCAGCGCCATCGGCGAATCGATCGCCAGCGACAAGGAGCTGACCAAGTCCCTGCTCGCGAGCTGCGGCGTGCCGGTGCCCGAAGGCCAGGTGGTCGCCAACGCCGAAGAAGCCTGGGAAGCCGCCGAGGACATCGGCCTGCCGGTGGCCGTGAAACCTTCCGACGCCAACCACGGCCGCGGCGTGTCGCTCGAACTGACAACGCGTGAAGAAGTCATGGCCGCCTTTGCGGTCGCCGAGCCCGAGGGCAGCGACGTGATGGTCGAGCGCTTCATCCGAGGCCACGAGCACCGTCTGCTGGTGGTGGGCGGCGAAGTGGTGGCGGCCGCGCGCGGCGAGATCATCACCGTGACCGGCGACGGCCAGAGCAGCGTGCGCGACCTGATCGACAAGCAGCTCAACAGCGACCCGCGCCGCGGCGCCGAGGAAGAGTTTCCGCTCGACGTGATCGTGATCGACAGCGACGCCAAGCTGCAGCTCGAGCTCAAGCGCCAGGAGCTGGACGCCAACGCCGTGCCGGCCGCCGGCCGCGTGGTCACGATCCAGCGCAACGGCAACATGGCCAACGACTGCACCGACCAGGTCCACCCCGAAGTCGCGCACGCCGCCGTGCTCGCCGCGCGCGTGGTGGGCCTTGACATCGCGGGCATCGATCTCGTGGCGCAGGACATTTCCAAGCCGCTGGGCCCGCAGCGCGGTGCGATCGTCGAAGTCAATGCCGGCCCCGGCCTGCTGATGCACCTGAAGCCGGCCGTCGGTTCGCCGCGCCCGGTGGGCCGCGCCATCTGCGACCACCTGTTCCCCAACGACGCGCCCGGGCGCATTCCCGTGGTCGGCGTGGCCGGCTCGCGCGACACCGCCGTGCTGGCGCGCCTCGTGGCCTGGCTGATCGGCCTGGGCGGGCGCCAGACCGGCCTCGCCTGCCGCGACGGCCTGTTCCTCGAACGCCGCCGCGTCGATGCGCGCGACAGCGCCAACTGGGACGCCGGCCACCGCCTGCTCGTGAACCGCGCCGTGCAGGCCGTGGTGATCGAGAACGGCGCCGAAACCATCCTGCGCGACGGTCTCCCCTACGACCGCTGCGAAGTCGGCATCGTCACCGATCTCGATGGCTTCGAAGCCCTGGCCGACTACGACATCACCGAGAGCGACCAGATGGTGAAGGTGCTGCGCACGCAGGTCGACGTGGTGCTGTCCGAAGGCACGGCCGTGCTGAATGCGGGCGACCCGCGCGTGGCCGGCCTCGCGCCGCTGTGCGACGGCGCCGTCATCCTCTATTCGGCCGACCCGCAGGCCGCCGAACTCACGGCGCATCAGCGCGCCGGCGGCAAGGCCGTGCTGGTGCGGCAGGACCGTGTTGTGCTGGCCAACGGCAACAGCGAATCGTTCCTGCCCGGCCTCGGCCGGCTGACCGTGTGGCGCGCCACCCATGCCGGCGTGAGCCTCGAAAGCCTGCTGGCCGCCGTGGCCGCCGCCTGGGCAATGGGCATTCCGCTGAACCTGATCGGCGCCGGCGTGGAGGCCTTCGAGGCCGACCTGCAGGCGGCGCTCGCCTCGCTGCAGCTGTCGCAGACCCAGCCGCTCTCGTCGCAACACCCCCAACAGCAATTCGCATGAGAGTCACCCGCATCCGAGCCCTTCGCGGCCCCAATCTCTGGAGCCGCCACACTGCCATCGAAGCGGTGGTTGCCTGCCAAGGCGACGAGAACGCCATCAGCAAGCTGGCCGGCTTCGAAGCCCGCCTGCGCGCGCGCTTCCCGACCATCGGCGAACTGCACCCGATGGTGCTGGGTCAACCGCTGGCGCTGGCCCATGTGCTTGAGAACGCCGCCGTGGCGCTGCAGGCGCAGGCCGGCTGCGCCGTCAACTTCGGCCACACCTCGCCCACCGTGGAAGAAGGCGTCTACCAGGTCGTGTTCCAGTACAGCGAAGAAGCCGTCGGCCGCCGTGCGATCGAGTTGGCCGAGCAGCTGATCGAGGCCGCCCTGGCCGACACTGCCTTCGACGCCAACGCCGCCATCACCGAGCTGCGCGACCTCGACGAATCCGAGCGCCTGGGCCCGAGCACCGGCTCCATCGTCGATGCCGCCGTGGCGCGCGGCATTCCGTATCGCCGGCTGACCAGCGGCAGCCTGGTGCAGTTCGGCTGGGGCTCCAAGCAGCGCCGCATTCAAGCCGCTGAAGTCGACAGCACCAGCGGCGTGGCCGAATCGATCGCGCAGGACAAGGAACTGACCAAGCAGCTGCTCAACGCCGCCGGCGTGCCGGTGCCGCTGGGCCGCCCCGTGGCCAGCGCCGAAGACGGCTGGGCTGCTGCCAACGAGATCGGCCTGCCGGTCGTGGTGAAGCCGCAGGACGGCAACCAGGGCAAGGGCGTCACCGTCAACATCAACTCGCGCGAAGAACTGTTCGCGGCCTACGACTCGGCCGCCGTCTACGGCGAGGTGATGGTCGAGAAATTCCTGCCCGGCTTCGACTTCCGCCTGCTGGTGGTGGGCGACCGCCTCGTGGCCGCCGCGCGGCGCGATCCGCCACAGGTGATCGGCGACGGCAGCGCCACGGTGCGCCAGCTGGTCGACACCGTGAACCTTGACCCGCGCCGCGGCGAGGGCCATGCCACTTCGCTCACGAAGATTCGCCTCGACGACATCGCCATCGGCCGGCTCGAGGCCCAGGGCCTCACGCCCGACAGCGTGCCCGCGCGCGGCCAGCGCGTGGTGCTGCGCAACAACGCGAACCTGTCGACCGGCGGCACCGCCACCGACGTGACCGACACGGTGCACCCCGAAGTCGCGGCGCGCGCCGTCGATGCGGCGCAGATGGTCGGCCTGCACATCTGCGGCGTCGACATGGTCTGCGAGAACGTGCTGCGCCCGCTCGAGGAACAGCACGGCGGCGTGGTCGAGGTGAACGCAGCGCCCGGCCTGCGCATGCACATCTCGCCCTCGTTCGGCCGCGGCCGCGCGGTCGGCGAAGCGGTGATGGACACCCTGTACGCCCACGGCGACGACGGCCGCATTCCCGTGGTCGCCGTCACCGGCACCAACGGCAAGACCACCACGGCCCGCCTCATCAACCACCTGCTCGCATCGAGCGGCCTGCGCACCGGCATGACCAACACCGACGGCGTGTACGTCGACGGCCGCCAGACCGACAGTGGCGACTGCAGCGGCCCGAAGAGCGCGCGCAACGTGCTGATGCACCCCGATGTCGACGCGGCCGTGTTCGAAGTGGCGCGCGGCGGCGTGCTGCGCGAAGGCCTCGGCTTCGACCGCTGTCAGGTGGCAGTGGTCACCAACATCGGCAGCGGCGACCATCTGGGCCTGAACTACATCACCACCGTCGAAGACCTCGCGGTGTTGAAGCGCGTGATCGTGCGCAATGTGGCCGCCGACGGCTACGCGGTGCTCAACGCGGCCGACGTGAACGTCGCCGCCATGGCGGCCGGCTGCCCCGGCCACGTGATCTTCTTCACCGCCGACCGCATGCACCCGGTGATGGCCACGCACCGCGCGCAGGGCAAGCGCACCGTGTACGTCGACCAGGACACGCTGGTCGCGGCCGAAGGCTCGTGGCGCGAGCGCATTGCGCTGCGCGACGTGCCCATCACGCGCGGCGGCACCATCGGCTTCCAGGTCGACAACGTGATGGCCGCCGTGGCCGCGGCCTGGGCCGTGGGCCTCGACTGGGACACCATCCGCAGCGGCCTCGCGAGCTTCATGAACGACGCGGCCGGCGTGCCGGGGCGCTTCAACGTCATGGACTACCGCGGCGCCACCGTGATCGCCGACTACGGCCACAACACCGACGCCATGCGCGCACTGGTGTCGGCGGTGGACACGATGCCGGCGAAGAAGCGCTCGGTGGTGATCAGCGGCGCGGGCGACCGGCGCGACTCGGACATCCGCGACCAGACGGCCATCCTCGGCGAAGCCTTCGACGACGTGATCCTTTATCAGGATGCTGCACAGCGCGGCCGCGCCGACGGCGAAGTGATGGCACTGCTGCGCCAGGGCCTGCAGGGTGCGGCCCGCACCCGCCAGATCGACGAGATCCGCGGCGAGTTCGTCGCGATCGACGCCGCGCTGGCCCGCCTGCAGCCGGGCGACCTGTCCCTGATCCTGGTGGACCAGGTCGAGGAAGCGCTCGCTCACCTGGCACAGCGCATCGCAGCGGGCTGAAGCCCCTCTTGCCGGACACGTCCCACATGCAGGGGCGCGTCCGGCCCGGTCGACGGGCGCGGCTGTCCCACAGACCCGCAGCCCCCGGCCACGCCAGACTAAGGCTCCTGTCACGCACCTCATTGCAGGGAGGGCGTGCTTTCACCAAGGAGCCCGCATGACAACAACAGTTCGTTCCATCCTGTCCGCAGCGGCATGCCTCGCCGCCAGCGGCTTCATGGCCTTCGGCGCACAGACCGCCGGCGCGCAGGCGCCGGGGTCTGACGCCCGCATGCAGAAGGAACGCGCCACCTGCGACGGTGTACAGCAGGACCGCGCCGCCTGCCTGCGCGAAGCCGGCGCGGCCCGCCAGGAAGCGAGCCGCGGCGGCCTTACCAGTCCGAGCCCGGTCCGGGAGCAGGTCAACGCCCTCGCCCGCTGCGGCGAACTGCCGGCCGCCGAGCGGCCCGACTGCGAAGCCCGCATCGAGGGCGGCGCACGCACCACCACCGACGGCAGCGTGATGGGCGGCGGCGTGATCCGCGAAACCGTGACGCCGCTGGCGCCACAGACCATGCCGGCACGCTGAAGGAACCCGCCCTCCTCGGGCGCTTCCAATATTTCCCAGGTTTTCAAGCTCGCTTCAAGGAGCCATCCATGAAAAGCACCACTCGCTCAATCATCTTCACCATGCTCGCCGCCGGCGGGCTTGCAGCCGGCAGCATCGCCTCGGCAGCGTCGCCGCGCGGCGCAGCAGCCTCGGGCACCTACCAGCAGGAACTGGCTGTCTGCGGCCACAACGAGCAGGACCGCGCCGCCTGCATCCGCGAAGCCGGCGCTGCGCGCCTGGAAGCCGCGCGCGGGGGCCTGACCAGCGCACCCGACTACCGCGCCAATGCGCTCGCCCGCTGCGGCCTGCAGCAGCCGGCCGACCGCAGCGCCTGCGAGGCCCGCGTGCTCGGCAGCAGCGGCAACAGCACGGCCAGCGTCGACGGCAGCGTGATGGGTGGGGGCGTGATCCGCGAATCGGTCACCACCATCGTGATGCCCGCACCGGCGATGGCGCCGGAACCGATGCCGGCCCCGATGCCCGAGCCGATGCCCATGCCCCGGCCGATGCCCGCGCCCCTGCGCTGAGCGTCTTCGCTGAAGAAGCATCGCCAGGCGCTGCCGGCGGCTGGCGATGCCCTTACTGTCACAGTACTGTCATAAAAGGCGCAGGCCTGCTAGCTATAGTTCTCGGTCCCTGCCTACCGAGGAATCCTTTCCCATGAATGCCATCAAGGTCGCTCGCCGATTCATCGAAACGGACCCGGCCAACGAATCGGCCAAGATCCTGGCCCAGCTCGTGTTGGCTCTCGAGTCCGAACGCAGCTTCGAGTTGGTCACGCTCTACAACCTCGACTACAAGAGCTTCGAGCTCGCGATGGACATCCTGAAGGAATGGCGGCTCGACCGCTACTACGCCAGCAAGTCCAAGCTGTTCGACCTGTCGCTGCAAGTCACCGAACTCGAGAAAAGCTGAAGTCCGCGGGGGCACCCCCCGCGTGTTCAGATCAGCATCCCACCCGACACCTCGATGCGCTGGGCATTCACCCAGCGACTCCCCTCCCCGAGCAAGCCCGCGATCACACCGCCGATGTCGTCGGGTTTGCCCGCGCGTCCGAGCGCCGTAAAGCCCGCGACCATCGCGTCGAAGTTCGTGTGCATGCCTACGCGCGCAGCACCGCATCGTGCACTTCGCACAGACCCTCTCGCCGCACGACGCGGGTTGGGAACACTTCGACGCCCAGGGCCGCTACCGGATACAGCCGATGCGCTCCATCGTCTCGGTGAACGGCACCGACGCCTGCAACGCCGCGGCGGTCGCGGGCCTCGGGCTGATCCAGGCGCCGATCGGCGGCCTCCTGCCGTGCTTTGCGGCCGGCTCGCTCGTGCAGGTGATGCCGGCGTTCACCGCCCGCGCAATGCCGGTGTCGCTGGTGTACGTCAACCGCCGCCACCTCGCGCCGCGCGTGCTCGCCGTGATGAACTGGCTGACCGAGATCCTCGCGGCCTACTTCGCCCGGGACGGCGAACCGGCTATCTCCCCCAGCGCAGCACCAGCGGATCGAGCCGCTTCGCCGTCTCGATCAGGCCGGCGCGCGTCGCGGGGTGCATCGCGGGCAGCGGATGCCGCGGCGCCTCGCAAGCGATCACGCCGCCCTCCTTCATGAGCGACTTGCAGGCCAGGAGGCCCGCCTGCCGATTCTCGTAGTTGATGAGCGGCAGCCACTGCTGGTACAGCGCGAAGGCCTTGTCGCGGTCGCCCGAACGGTGCGCCTCGATGATCGGGCGAATGCCGTCCGGATAGCCCCCGCCGGTCATCGAGCCGGTCGCGCCGGCGTCCAGGTCGGGCATCAGCGTGATCGCCTCTTCGCCGTCCCACGGGCCTTCGATGGCCTCGCCGCCCAGGCGGATCAGCTCGCGCAGCTTAGCGGCCGCACCGGCCGTCTCGATCTTGAAATACGCGACCTGCTCGATCTCCTTCGCCATGCGCGCGAGGAACGGCGCCGACAGCACTGTGCCGCTGGCCGGCGCGTCCTGGATCATGATCGGGATGTCCACCGCATCGGACAGGCGTGCGTAGAACTCGAAGATCTGCGGCTCGGGCACGCGGAAGGTCGCGCCGTGGTAGGGCGGCATCACCATCAGCATGGCCGCGCCCATGTCCTGCGCGCGGCGGCTGCGCTCGGCGCACACCTTGGTGCTGTAGTGCGTGGTGGTCACGATGACCGGCACGCGGCCCTTCACGTGTTCGAGCATGGTGCGCGTGAGCACCTCGCGCTCCTCGTCGGACAGCACGAACTGCTCCGAGAAATTGGCAAGGATGCACAGGCCGTCCGAACCCGCGTCGATCATGAAATCGACGCAGCGCTTCTGGCTCTCCAGGTCGAGTTCGCCCTGTTCGGTGAAGGTGGTAGGCACCACCGGGAAGATGCCGCGGTATCTGGGGGTCATGATGTTTCGTTGCTTGCGTGGGTTCAATGCGAATGGCGCGGCACGGCCGAGCCGCGGCAGCCGACGAGAAAGTCGAAGTCGCAGCCTTCGTCGGCCTGCAGCACGTGGTTGACGTAGAGCTTCTGGTAGCCGCCGCCGCGCGTGCTCATCGGTTGTGCATCCGAAGAAGACAGCGAAGCGAGGCGCGCCGCCAGTTCCTCGTCGCTGATGTCGAGGTGCAATCGCCCCGCATCGCAGTCGAGCTCGATCCAGTCGCCGTCGCGCACCGCCGCCAGCGGCCCGCCGTCGGCCGCCTCGGGCGCGACGTGCAGCACCACCGTGCCGTAGGCCGTGCCGCTCATGCGCGCATCGGAGATGCGCACCATGTCCTTCACGCCCTGGCGCAGCAGCTTGGGCGGCAACCCCATGTTGCCGACCTCGGCCATGCCGGGGTAGCCCTTGGGACCGCAGTTCTTCAGCACCATCACGCAGCTTGCGTCGATGTCGAGGTCTTCATCGACGATGCGTGCCTTGTAGTGCTCCAGGTTCTCGAACACCACAGCGCGCCCACGGTGCTTCAGCAGCTCCGGCGATGCGGCAGAGGGCTTGAGCACCGCGCCGCGCGGCGACAGGTTGCCGCGCAGGATGCGGATGCCGCCATCGGCGATCAGCGGCTTGTCGAGCGGGCGGATCACCTCGTCGTCGAGGCTGGGCGCATCGCGCACGTTGTCCCAGATCGACTGGCCGTTGACGGTGAGCGCAGCGGGGTGCGGCAACAGACCATTCTCGCCGAGCCGGCGCAGCACGGCGGGCAGGCCGCCGGCGTAGTAGAACTCTTCCATCAGGAAGCGCCCCGAAGGCATCAGGTCGACGATGGTCGGCGTATTGCTGCCGATGCGCGTCCAGTCCTCCAGCTCCAGCTCGACGCCGATGCGCCCCGCGATCGCCTTCAGGTGGATCACTGCATTGGTCGATCCGCCGATGGCCGCGTTCACGCGAATGGCGTTCTCGAAGGCCTCGCGCGTGAGGATCTTCGACAGCGTGAGCCCCTCCTTCGCCATCTCCACCGCGCGCATGCCCGACATCTGCGCGAGCACGTAGCGCCGCGCATCGACCGCCGGAATCGCCGCGTTGTGCGGCAGCGAGGTACCGAGCGCCTCGGCCATGCAGGCCATCGTCGAGGCCGTGCCCATCGTGTTGCAGGTGCCCGCCGAGCGCGACATGCCGCCCTCGGCCGAGAGGAACTGGTGCAGGTTGATCTCGCCCGCTTTCAGCGACTCGTGCAGCTGCCACACGGCCGTGCCCGAACCGATGTTCTTGCCCTCGAGCTTGCCGTTGAGCATCGGCCCGCCCGTGACCACGATGGCAGGGATGTCGCAGCTCGCCGCCCCCATCAGCAGCGCGGGCGTGGTCTTGTCGCAGCCCGTGAGCAGCACCACCGCGTCGACGGGGTTGCCACGGATGGCTTCTTCGACGTCCATGCTCGCGAGGTTGCGCGTGAGCATCGCGGTGGGCCGCAGGTTCGACTCGCCGTTGGAGAAAACAGGGAACTCCACCGGAAAGCCGCCCGCCTCCGAGATGCCGCGCTTCACGTGCTCGGCGATCTTGCGGAAGTGCGCGTTGCACGGCGTGAGTTCCGACCAGGTGTTGCAGATGCCGATGATCGGGCGGCCATCGAACTCATGGTCCGGGATGCCCTGGTTCTTCATCCAGCTGCGGTACATGAAGCCGTTCTTGTCGGCGGAGCCGAACCATTCGGTCGAGCGCAGTTTTTTTGTCATTGAGTCAGCGGCGCGGAGTGCGCGAGGTGAAAAAGCGTTGCAACAAACAGAAAACGAACAGCAGCGCGCCGACCACGATGCGGGTCCACCACGAGCTCAGCGTGCCGTCGAATGAAATGAGGGTCTGGATGATCCCGAGCATCAGCACGCCGAACAGCGTGCCCGCCACATAGCCCACGCCGCCCGTGAGCAGCGTGCCGCCGATCACCACCGCCGCGATGGCGTCGAGCTCCAGCCCGATGGCATGCAGCCCGTAGCCCGAGAGCATGTAGAAGGTGAAGATCACGCCCGCCAGTGCCGAGCAGAAGCCCGAGAGCGTGTACACGCCGACCAGCGTGCGGCGTACCGGCAGGCCCATCAGCATCGCCGAATTCTCGCTGCCGCCGATGGCGTACACCGCGCGGCCGAAGGGCGTGCAATGCGCGATGAAGATCGCCGCCAGCAGCACCACGACGGCGATCACCGCGCTGATCGACACCGAGGCCTCGCCCCAGATCGGAATGCGGATCTGCGAGACCTCCGAGTAGAACTCGTTGGTGATGCTGATCGAGTCGATGCTGATCAGGTAGCACAGCCCCCGCGCCAGGAACATGCCGGCCAGCGTGACGATGAAAGGCTGCAGCCGGAAGCGCTCGATGAGCAGCCCCATGAACGCGCCGAAAGCCGTGCCCATCGCCAGCACCAGCGGAATCACGATGCCGGGGCTCCAGCCGTGCTTCTCGACCAGCGAGGCCGAGACCATGGTGGTCAGCGCGATCACCGAGCCCACCGACAGATCGATGCCGCCCGAAAGGATCACGAAGGTCATGCCCACGGCCACGACGATCAGGAAGGCGTTGTCGATCAGCAGGTTGAGGAACACCTGCGCCGAGAAGAAGCCATCGTAGAAAACAGAACCCAGCGTAGCCACCAGCACGAACAGCGAAATCGTCGCCGCCAACGGCAGGTACTTTGGATTGAGCCCTCCCCTCTTGCCGCCTCTCCCGCTTGCGGAAGAGGGCTGGGGTGAGGGTCCCGTATCGATCACCGCGCTCATGCCCGCCCCTCTTCATGCACCGGCCGCTGCGCCAGCGCCCGCACTTGCGACCTGAACTCCGGCGACTGCAGCAGCATCACGGCAAACACCACACCCGCCTTCACGACAAGGTTGATCTCCGGCGGCACCCCCAGCGAATAGATCGCATAGGTCAGCGTCTGGATGATCAGCGCGCCGATCACGCTGCCCACGAGGCTGAAGCGCCCGCCGGTCAGCGCCGTGCCACCCAGCGTCACCGCCAGGATCGCGTCGAGCTCGATGAGCTGCCCCGCGTTGTTGCCGTCCGCGCTCTTCACGTTGGAGCTGATGAGCAAGCCCGCCACACCCGCGCAGGCACCGCAGAACGCATACGCACCGACGATCAGCCGCCGCGCCTGCACGCCCGCCACGCGCGCCGCCGTCGGGTTGATCCCCACTGCCTGGATGAACAGGCCCAGCGCCGTGCGCGTGATCGCCAGGTACAGCAGCACGAACACCGCCGCCACGATGAACAGCGAGAACGGCAGCCCGAGAAGGTAGCCGCTGCCGAGGAAGAAGAAGGGCTTGTAGTAGATCGTGATGATCTGCCCGTCGGCAATGAGTTGCGCGATGCCTCGCCCCGCCACCATGAGGATCAGCGTCGCGATGATCGGCTGCATGCCGACCTTGGCGACCAGCAGCCCGTTCCACAGCCCGCACAGCAATGCGATGCCGATGGCCGCGAGGATGGCGAGCGGCATCGGGAAGCGGCTCACGTCATTGGCCACCGAGCCGCCGATCATCCAGGCCGCGAGCGCCGCCGCGATGGCCACCACCGCGCCCACCGAGATGTCGATGCCGCGCGTCGCGATCACGAGCGTCATGCCCAGCGACACGAGCACCAGAGGCGCCGCGCGGTTCAGGATGTCGATCAGGCTGCCGTAGAGATGGCCTTCGCGCCATTCGAGATGCAGGAAGCTGGTGTTGAAGGCGATGTTCACCGCGAGCAGCAGGAACAATGTGACGAGAGGCCAGGCGAGGCGGTGGCTCATGAAGGATGAAAGGCGGTTCATGTCAAAGCGCTTCTTTGATGCGGGAGATACCGCGGAACCGGCTTTGCCGGGCCGCTGGTGTCGCCCCCGGAAGGGGGTTGGCGAAGCGACACGAAGTGCGCGAAGACTGGGGGAGAGTCATGTTGTCGCTGCAATCATTTCGTAGACTTCGTCCTCGCTCGAACCACCGGGCAGCTCGCCCACCTTCTGCCGATCCCGCAGCACCACGATGCGGTGCGCCACGCGCACCACCTCGCTCATTTCCGACGAGATGAAGATCACCGCCATGCCCGCCTTCGCGAGCCGCAGGATCTCTTCCATGATCTCCTGCTTGGCCGCCACGTCGATGCCGCGCGTGGGCTCGTCGAGGATCAGCAGGCGCGGCTCGGTCGCGAGCCAGCGCGCGATCATGGCCTTCTGCTGGTTGCCGCCCGACAGCAGCCCGATGGGCGTTTCGACGCTCGCGGCCTTGATGCCGAGCGACTTCACGAAGCGCTCGGCCATCTCGGTCTGCTCGGCATGCGACAGGAAGCGCCGAGTGCCCAGGCGCGCCTGCAGCGCCAGCGCGATGTTCTCGCGCACCGACAGCTCGGCAACGATGCCATCGGTCTTGCGTTCTTCGGGACACAGCGCAAGACCTTCGCGAATGGCATCGGCCGGGTTCGAGAAGCTCATGGTGCGGCCATCGACCTTGAGCACGCCGCGGTCCGGCAACTCCAGCCCGAACAGCAGCCTTGCGAGTTCCGTGCGGCCCGCGCCCAGCAGGCCCGCGATGCCGACGACTTCGCCGGCACGCACACGCAAATCCGTCGCCTGCAGCTGGCCCGCCTGCCCCAATCCTTCGGTCTGCAGCAATGCGGGTGCGGCCTCGTCGAACGAAGGCAAGGCGGCGGGACGCGCCGACTGCGCCGCCAGCTCACGCCCGAGCATCGCTGCGATCAACGCCTGCGGCCCCAGGTCTGCGGCACGCCACTCGCCGATCCAGCTGCCGTTGCGCAGCACCGTGATGCGGTCCGACACCGCATACATCTGGTTGAAAAAGTGCGTCACGAAGACGATGGCCAGCCCTTCGCCGCGCAGGCGCCGCAGCACCTCGAACAGCTTTTCCACCTCGTCGTCGTCCAGGCTCGACGTCGGCTCGTCGAGGATCAGCACCTTCGACGACACGCCCAGCGCACGCGCAATCGCCACCATCTGCTGCACCGCCACCGAGTAGCTCGACAGCAGCCGCGTCACGTCGATGTCGAGCCCGATGCGCCCCAGCAGCTCTTCGGCGCGGCGGTTCACCGCGGCCCAGTCGATGCGAAAGCCCTGCGCCGCGCCGCAACGCGGATAGCGCCCCGCGAACACGTTCTCCGCCACCGACAGGTTCGGGCACAGGTTCACCTCCTGGTAGACCGTGCTGATGCCCAGCTTCTGCGCGTCGAGCGGCGAGTGCGGCTGGATCGGCTGGCCGTCGAGGAACATCTCGCCGCCGCTCGACGGCAGCACGCCCGTCAGCACCTTGATCAGCGTCGACTTGCCCGCGCCGTTCTGACCCATCAGCGCATGGATCTCGCCCGGGTACAGGTTGAGCCGTACGTCGCGCAGTACCTGGATGCTGCCGAACTGCTTGTGGATGCCCCGAAGCTCGAGCACGGGGCTGAGGCTGCCGTCTGTCATGCGCGGCTACTTGTTCTTGTTGTAGACGTCGATGAACACCGCGGCCAGCAGCACCAGGCCCTTGATGACCTGCTGGTAGTCGATGCCGATGCCCAGGATCGACATGCCGTTGTTCATCACGCCCATGATGAAGGCGCCGATCACCGCGCCCATCACGCGGCCCACGCCGCCCGAGGCAGAGGCACCGCCGATGAAGCAGGCCGCGATCACGTCGAGCTCGAAGCCCAGGCCGGCCTTCGGCGTCGCGGTATTGAGCCGCGCCGCGAACACCAGCCCGGCCAGCGCCGCCAGCGCGCCCATGTTCACGAAGGTGAGGAAGGCGAGCCGCTGCGTCTTCACGCCCGACAGCCGCGCCGCCTTCTCGTTGCCGCCCAGCGCATAGATTCGCCGGCCGACGGTGGTGCGGTTGGTGACGAAGTCGTACACCACGATCAGCACCGCCATCACGATCAGCACGTTGGGCAGGCCCTTGTAGGTCGACAGCAGGTAGCTGAAGAACAGGATGATGGCCGCGAAGAACAGGTTCTTTACGAGGAAGAAGGCGTAGGGCTCCTGCTCCATGCCGTGCGCCGCCAGCTTGGCGCGCCCGCGCAGCTTGAAGAACACCAGCGCCGCGGCGGCCAGCGCGCCCACGACCAGCGAGGTGGTGCGCAATGCGTCGCCGCCCAGCGGATCGGGAATGAAGCCCGAGCTGAGCCGCTGGAATTCCACCGGGAACGGGCCCACCGATTGCCCCGCCAGCAGCGCCAGCGTGAGCCCCTTGAACACCAGCATGCCCGCGAGCGTGACGATGAACGACGGGATCTTGCGGAACGCGACGAACCAGCCCTGCGCGGCGCCGATGACGGCGCCCGCGAGGATGCTCACGATCGCCGTCGGCACGAAGTGCCATTCGTACTCGACCATCAGCACCGCTGCAAGCGCCCCGATGAAGCCGCAGACCGAGCCCACCGACAGGTCGATGTGCCCCGCCACGATCACCAGCAGCATGCCCAGCGCCATGATGACCACGTAGCTGTTCTGCAGCAGCAGGTTGGTGAGGTTCAGCGGCCGCAGCAGCGTGCCGTCGGTCAGCACCTGGAACAGCACCATGATCGCGACCAGCGAGATCAGCATGCCGTATTCGCGCAGGTTGTTCTTCAGGAAGCCGACATGCAGCTTCGGCGCCTCGGAGGCGGGAACGGCGGCCTTCACCGCGTTGACTTCAGGCTGCGACATGGATCGAACTCCCCGAGCTCACGATGGCATGCATGATGCGTTCCTGCGAGGCCTCGGCCACCGGAAATTCGGCGACGAAGCGCCCCTCGTTCATTACGTAGATGCGGTCGCACATGCCGAGCAGTTCCGGCAGTTCCGAAGAAATCATGAGAATGCCTTTGCCCTCGCTCGCAAGCTGGTCGATGATGGTGTAGATCTCGTACTTGGCGCCCACGTCGATACCGCGCGTGGGCTCGTCGAGGATCAGCAGTTCCGGCTTGGTGAAGAGCCACTTGCTCAACACCACCTTCTGCTGGTTGCCCCCCGACAGATTGACCACCAGCTGCTCGATGCCCGAGCAGCGGATGTTGAGTGCCTTGCGGTATTCGTTGGCCACCTTGAATTCGCGCCCGTTGTCGATGACCGACGAATCGGCGATCGCATCGAGGTTGGCCAGGCTGATGTTCTTGCGGATGTCTTCCTCCAGCACCAGCCCCAGGCCCTTGCGGTCCTCGGTGACGTAGGCGATGCCGTGGTCGATGGCCTTGCGCACCGTGCCCACGTCCACCGGCTTGCCGTGCATGAGCACGGAGCCGCTGATGCGCTGGCCGTAGGACTTGCCGAAGACGCTCATGGCGAGCTCGGTGCGCCCCGCGCCCATGAGGCCCGCGATGCCGACGATCTCGCCCTTGCGCACGTTCAGGTTCACGCCCTTGATCTGTTCGCGGTCGGCGTGCAGCGCATGGTGCACGCGCCAGTCGCGCACCTCGAACACGGTCTCGCCGATCTTCGGATGGCGCTGCGGATAGCGGTGCGCCATGTCGCGCCCCACCATGCCGCGGATGATGCGGTCCTCGCTGATCGGCTGGCCGCGGCAGTCCATGGTCTCGACCGTCGCGCCGTCGCGCAGCACGGTGACCGAATCGGCCACCTTGGAAATCTCGTTGAGCTTGTGCGAGATGAGGATCGACGCGATGCCCTGGCGCTTGAGCTCCAGCAGCAGCATCAGCAACGCATCGCTGTCGTTCTCGTTCAGGCTCGCGGTCGGCTCGTCGAGGATCAGGAGCTTGACCTCCTTGGCCAGCGCCTTGGCGATTTCCACCAGCTGCTGCTTGCCGACACCGAGGTCGGTCACGAGCGTGGTGGGCAACTCCTTGAGGCCCACCTTGGCAAGCAGCTCTCGCGTCTTCGCATAGGCGGCGAACCAGTCGATCACGCCGCCGTTCGCAATCTCGTTGCCGAGGAAGATGTTCTCGGCAATCGAGAGCAGCGGCACCAGCGCAAGCTCCTGGTGGATGATGATGATCCCGAGCTTCTCGCTGTCGGCGATGCCCTTGAAGCGGCGAAGCTCGCCCTCGAAATGGATCTCGCCGGTGTACGAGTCGCACGGGTAGACGCCGCTCAGCACTTTCATGAGCGTCGACTTGCCCGCGCCGTTCTCGCCGACCACCGCGTGGATCTCCCCCGCGCGCACGGCGAGGTTGACGTTGCTGAGGGCTTTCACCCCCGGAAACGTCTTGGTGATCCCGCGCATTTCGAGGATCGTGCGTTCGCCTTGACTCACTTGACTTGGCTTTCCTTGTAGTAGCCGCTGTCGACCAGCACCTGCTTCCAGTTCGACGCATCCACGCTCACCGGCTTCAGCAGGTACGAGGGCACGACCTTGATGCCGTTGTTGTAGGTCTTGGTGTCGTTCACCTCGGGCTGCTTGCCCGAGAGCATGGCGTCCGCCATGGCCACCGTCACCTTGGCCAGCTCGCGCGTGTCCTTGAACACGGTCGAGGTCTGCTCCTTGCGCAGGATCGACTTGATCGAAGGCACCTCGGCGTCCTGCCCCGACACCACCGGCATCGGCTGCGAGCCCGAGCCGTAGCCCACGCCCTTGAGCGACGAGAGGATGCCGATGGAGAGGCCGTCGTACGGCGACAGCACCGCGTCGACGCGGTCCTTGGTGTAGTAGGCCGACAGCAGGTTGTCCATGCGCGCCTGCGCCACCGCGCCGTCCCAGCGCAGCGTGCCGACCTTGTCCATGCCCATCTGCTTGCTGCGCACCACGAGCTTGCCGCTCTTGATGTACGGGTCGAGCACCGACATCGCGCCGTTGTAGAAGAAGAAGGCGTTGTTATCGTCCGGCGAGCCGCCGAACAGCTCGATGTTGAACGGGCCCTTGCCGCTTTTCAGGTCGAGCGCCTTCTCGATCGACTGCGCCTGCAGCACGCCAACCTGGAAGTTGTCGAAGGTGGCGTAATAGTCGACGTTCTTCGAGCCCTTGATGAGCCGGTCGTACGCGATGACCTTCACGCCCTTGTCGGCTGCCTTTTGCAGCACGTCGGACAGCGTGGTGCCGTCGATGGCCGCGATGACCAGCACCTTCGAGCCCTTGGTCACCATGTTCTCGATCTGCGCGAGCTGGTTGGGGATGTCGTCGTCGGCGTACTGCAGGTCGGTCTTGTAGCCCTTGTCCTTGAAGTACTTGACCATGTTGGCGCCATCGGCGATCCAGCGGGCCGACGACTTGGTGGGCATCGAGATCGCGATCAGGCCCTTGTCCTGCGCATTGGCCAGCGGCGTGAAGCCGACGATGGCGAATGCGATGCCCGCGAGCGATGCTTTGAGGAATTTGCGTTTCATGGGTGTGGGCTCTCAATACTTGCGGTTGGGGAATTCCTTGGCAGCGACTTCCATCGGGAAGATGCTTTCTTCGGTCACGATGCGCTTGGGCAGCGTCTTGCCTGCCTTGATGTCTTTCACGGCGCTCATCAGTTGCGGGCCGAGCAGCGGGCTGCATTCGACCGACACATTGAGCTTGCCCGCGATCATCGCTTCGAACGCCCCCTTCACGCCGTCGATGGAGATGATGGTGATGTCCTTCGCGGGCTTCAGGCCGGCCTCTTCGATGGCCTGGATCGCACCGATGGCCATGTCGTCGTTGTGCGCGAAGAGCACGTTGATCTTCTTGCCCTCGGCCTTCAGGAAAGCTTCCATCACCTCCTTGCCCTTGGCGCGCGTGAAGTCGCCGGTCTGCGAGCGGATGATCTTGAACTTCGGGTCGGCCTTGATGATTTCCTCGAAGCCCTTCTTGCGGTCGATGGCCGGCGCCGAACCCACGGTGCCCTGCAGCTCGACGATGTTCACGTCGCCCTTCTGGTCCTTCATCTTCTCGACCAGCCAGCGGCCGGCCTTGCGGCCTTCTTCAGTGAAGTCCGAGCCCATGAAGGTCACGTAGAGCGAGTCGTCCTTGGTGTTGACGGAGCGGTCGGTCAGCACCACCGGGATCTTGGCGGCCTTGGCTTCGCGCAGCACGGTTTCCCAGCCCGACTCGACCACGGGCGAGAACGCGATCACGTCGACCTTCTGCGCGATGTACGAGCGGATGGCCTTGATCTGGTTTTCCTGCTTCTGCTGCGCATCGGAGAACTTGAGCTCGATGCCGGCGTCCTTCGCGGACGACTTGATCGACTCGGTGTTGGCAGTGCGCCATTCGCTCTCGGCGCCCACCTGCGCGAAGCCGAGCACGAGTTTTTTCTGCGCGAGCGCAGAAACGGGCAGCAGCCCGCCGAGGGCGGCGGCGGCCAATGCGGTGTTGAGCGTGCGGCGATTCATCGTCATGGGATGTCTCCTTCTGTTGACTTGCTTGTTGAGAACGGTTTTTTTGTGGCTCAGGCCAGCATGTAGCCGGTCTTCACCGTCGTGTAGAACTCCGCGGCGTGGCGCCCTTGTTCGCGCGGCCCGTAGCCCGACCCCTTGCGGCCGCCGAAGGGCACGTGGAAATCCACCCCTGCGGTCGGCAGATTGACCATCGTCATGCCGACCACGGCATGGCGCCTGAAATGCATCGCGTGCTTCAGCGAATTGGTGCAGATGCCCGCGCACAGGCCGAAGGGCGTGTCGTTGCACAGCGCGAGTGCTTCATCGTAGTTGTCGGCGCGCAGCACGCAGGCCAGCGGGCCGAAGATTTCCTCGCGCGCGATGCGGTGCGCCGGCTTGGCCAGGAACAGCGCGGGGCTCATGTAGTGGCCGGCGGTGGCGCGTTCGAGCGCTTCGCCACCCCACACGTGCTCGGCGCCCTCTTCGCGCGCCACCTCGACCCAGGCGAGGTTCTGCGCGAGGCGCTCCTCGTCGGCCACCGGGCCGATGTCGACGCCGCGCTCCAGCGCATGGCCGATCTTCAGCGTCCTGAGCCGCTGGCGCAGCCTGGCCACGAAGGCGTCGTGCACCGCTGCCTCGACGATGAGCCGGCTCGACGCGGTGCAGCGCTGGCCGGCGGAAAAGTAGGCGCCCTGCACCGCGCAGTCGACGGCGCGGTCGAGGTCGGCATCGGCCAGCACCACCAGCGCGTTCTTGCCGCCGGTCTCGAGCTGCACCTTGGCGCGGCGCGAAGCTGCCGCCTGCAGGATGCGCTCGCCGTTGGCCATCGAGCCTGTGAAGCTCAGCGCATCGACCAGCGCGCTGTCGACCAGCGCCTGCCCCACTTCACGGCCGCTGCCCATCACGAGGTTGAAGGCGCCGGCCGGCAAGGCGGCGCGGCTGATGATCTCGGCCAGCGCCCAGCCGCAGGCCGGCACCAGTTCGGCCGGCTTGAACACCACGCTGTTGCCGTGGGCCAGCGCGGGCGCGATCTTCCATGCCGGGATGACGAACGGCGAGTTCCACGGCGTGATGAGCCCGACCACGCCGACCGGCTCGCGCGTGACGTCGACCTGCACGCCCGCGCGTACCGAGGCGACGTTCTCGCCGCCGCCGCCACGCAGGGCCTCGCCCGCGAAGAACTTGAAGATCTGGCCCGCCCGCGCCACTTCGGCCACCGCCTCCGGCAGGGTCTTGCCCACCTCGCGTGCCAGCAGCAGGCCCAGGTCGTCCTTGCGTGCGAGCAGTTCTGCGCCGATGCGGTCGAGCACGTCGGCGCGCCGCTGCGGCGTGCTGTGGCTCCAATGAGGAAAGGCCTCGGTGGCCGCCCGGATGGCGGCCTCGGCCTGGCGGCGATCGGCGCGTGCGTACTCGGCCACCACTTCGCTGGTGTCCGAGGGATTGGCGCTCACACCCGTGGTCGCGCTGGTTTCCCAGCGGCCATTGATGTACTGCCGCACGTTCTGATGGAGCTCGCCGTGAATCACCGGGCGGGGGCCTTGTCTCTGTAGTTCTGGATGTGCGGCGAGTCTAGAAACAAAAATGATATCAATCCAATTGTTTTTTAAGCAAAATGGATATTGATCATTGGATTCTGGAAAACCCGATCAGTCCTTCGTTTCAAGTCAAAGAGACATGACCAACTACAACCACTGGTTCATCCGCGCCCGCCTCAAGACCCGGCAGCTGTTGCTGCTCGTGGCCCTGGCCGAGGAAGGCAACATCCACCGCGCGGCGCAGGTGCTCAACATGACGCAGCCCGCCGCCTCCAAGCTGCTGAAGGACCTGGAAGACGTGCTGGAGGTGCCGCTGTTCGACCGCCTGCCGCGCGGCATGCGCCCCACCTGGTACGGCGAGACCATGATCCGCCACGCCCGTGTGGCGCTCGCGAGCCTGAACCAGGCGCACGACGAGCTCACCGCGCTCAAGGCCGGGCGCTTCGGCCAGGTGAGCGTGGGCGCCATCACCGCGCCCGGGCTCACGCTGCTGCCACCGGCCGTGGCCATGGTCAAGCGCGAGCAGCCCGATCTGCGCGTGTCGCTGGAGATCGAGACCAGCCCGGTGCTGATCGAGCGGCTCGAGCAGGGCAAGCTCGACATCCTGGTGGCGCGCCTCTTCGCCGAGCACGACAAGTCGCAGCTGCGCTACGAAGCACTGAGCGAAGAGCCGGTGTGTGCGCTGGTGCGGCCGGGCCATCCACTGCTGGGCGTGAGCGGGCTCACGCTGCGCGACGTGGTGAGCGCAGGCTGGATCGTGCCGCCCGCGGGCAGCGTGCTGCGGCATCGCTTCGAGCTGATGTTCCAGGAAGAAGGCCTGGCGCCGCCGACCAACACCATCGAGAGCCCCGCGCTGCTCTTCATCACGCGCATGCTGCAGCAGAGCGACATGGTGGCGGTGCTGGCGACCGACGTGGCGCGCTACTACGCCGCGCACGGCATCGTGTCGCTGCTGCCGCTGGACATGCCCTGCCACATGGACGCCTTCGGCATCATCACGCGCACCGACCGGCTGCCGTCGCCGGCGGCGAAGGTGATGATGAAGGCGCTGAAGACGGCGGCTGTGAGCGTGTACGGGCGGAAGCTGGAACTGGACTAACCCCCAGTCTTCGCGCACTTCGTGTCGCTTCGCCAACCCCCTTGCAGGGGGCAACGCCAGCGGCCCGGCAAAGCCGGTTCCGCGGCATTCCACGCACAGCAATTCCGTTCAGGTCCAGCCGGCGTCCACGGTGAACTCCTGGGCCGTGCACATCTTCGCGTCGTCCGATGCCAGGAACAGCACCATGCGCGCGATGTCTTCCGGCATCAGCTTGTCGGGCAGGCACTGGTTGCGCTTGAGCGCCTGTTCGCCTTCGTCGTCGAGCCACAGCTTCACCTGGCGCTCCGTCATCACCCAGCCGGGCGACACAGTGTTGATGCGGATGCGGTCGCGGCCCAGGTCCACCGCGAGCCCGCGCGTGAGGCCGTTCACCGACGACTTGGCGATCGCGTAGCAGGGGTAGCCCGAGCCCTTCGTCTGCCAGCCCGTGGAGCCCAGGTTGACCACCGAGCCGAAGCCCAGGCGCTTCATGCCCGGCACCACCGACTGGATCGCGAACAGCGCCGGCCGCTCGTTGATGGCCATGCGGTTGTCGTAGTAGTCGGGCGTGACCGATTCGAGCGTGTGGCGGTCATCGCTCGCCACGTTGTTGACCAGCACCGCGAAGTCGCCGAGTTCGGTGGCCGCATCGGAAATGGCCTTTTGCAGCGCGGCGATGTCGCGCACATCGCAGGCGCGCCACCACGGCGCCGCGTGGCCGGCCTCCTCGATCTGCCGTGCGAGCGCCGCGCTGGAACCCTCGGCAATGTCGATGAAGGCGACGCGCGCACCCTGGGCTGCGAACGCTGCGACGATGGCAGCGCCAATGCCGCTGCCGCCACCGGTGACGAAAACGGCGCGGTCTTTCAGGCTGGGATAAATGGAATGCGGGGGGGAATTCAAGAAAAGTCTCCAGGGTGCTCGGCAACTGACATTGCAAAATGCATATTAATCAATGCCTGAATTTTAAATTTCCGTTATCAATATGCCTTGATACGATCCGCCGAGTCAAGAAGACATGACGAGGAAAAACAAATGAACAAGCAAGAGACAGGCGTCCTCCCCCCTTCATCCGCATCTGCATCCGTGCCGTCGGTCGCAGGCGAGCTCGAATGCATCTGGGCCGCCGGCGCCAACCTTGGCGAGGGCACGATGTGGTCGCAGCGCGAGCAGGCGCTCTACTGGATCGACATCCTCACGCCGCGCCTGTTCCGCTACGACCCCGCCAGCGGCGCGCAGCGAACCTGGACCTTCGACGAGGAGATCACCGCCATCGCCGAGCGCGCCTTGGCGCCAGGCCTCATCGTCACGCTGCGCCGCGGCTTCGCGCTGTTCGACACCACCGCGCCCGGCGACGACGCGAAGCCGCGCTACCTGCACCAGCCCGAGCCCGAGCGCACCGGCAACCGCTTCAACGACGGCAAGTGCGACAGCCGCGGCCGCTTCTGGGGCGGCAGCATGGACTTCGACTGCCAGGCACCGACCGGCGCGCTCTACCGCTACGACGCCGACGGCCGCTGCACCAGGCACGACGACGGCTTCGAGGTGACCAACGGCCCGACATGGTCGGCCGACGGGCGCACGATGTACTTCAACAACACGGCGCGCAACAACCTCTACGCCTACGACTTCGACGTGGAGGCGGGCACGGTGTCGAACCGGCGCCTGTGGCACCGCTTCCCGAAGCCCGATGGCCTGCCCGACGGCATGACCACCGACGCGGCCGGCCGTCTCTGGATCGCGCACTGGGGCGGCTCCTGCGTGACCTGCCATGACCCGGTGAGCGCGGCCGAGCTGTGCCGCATCCCGCTGCCCGCGAGCCACGTCACCGACTGCGCCTTCGGCGACGCCGACCTGTGCACGCTCTACATCACGACCGCGCGCAACGGACTCACGGCCGAACAGCAGGCGGCCGAGCCGCTGGCGGGTGGGCTGTTCAGGGTGCGCATCGGCAGCCCGGGGGTGCCGGCGGCGCTGTTCGCGGGCTGAAGAAGCTGCCAGACTCGCCCGCGAGACGCAGGTGCGCACCCGCGCCGTAGAACTGGACGATGCCGCGGAGATCACGCTTGTTTCAAGCCCTTAGCGCCAAGCATCAACTGCGCACTAGTTCCGGGCGCTGTTACTTTCGTGTACTTACGGCGCCAGTACAAGGGCTTACATAATCTGGGCGAGGCACTGCAATTCCACCGCCTCGTCGGTCGAGAGACACTCAGCCAGGCTTACGTTTTTGAAATCGATCTGCTGGGCAGCAGCAACGCCATCGATCCCAAGACCCTGCTGGGCAAGGCCGCCACCGTCGCGATGGAAACCGAGAGCGGCGCCCTGCGCCACCTTGCCGGCATCGTCACGCGCTTCGGCCTTTCGCAGCAAGACGCGCGACAGTCCTTCTACAAGATGCGGCTGCGTCCCTGGCTCTGGCTCGCCACCCGCCGAAGCGACTTCCGCATCTTCCAGGACCAGACCGTTCCGGACATCCTTGCCGCGGTGCTCGGGCGCTACGGCCACCCGCTCGAGCAGAAGCTCAGCCGCAGCTACCGCACCTGGAACTACTGCGTTCAGTACCACGAGAGCGACTTCGATTTTGTCTCGCGCCTGTGCGAGCACGAAGGCATCTATTTCTTCTTCCGGCATGAAGCCGAGCAGCACGTGCTGGTCTTCGCCGACGACATCGCCAGCTCGCACGGCCCCCTGCCTGGCGGCGAGACGGTGCGCTACCACCCCCACGAACACTCGGGCATGACGGGAGGCCTGGAGCCCGGCGAGCGCATTCATGCATGGGAGCAGGCCGAAGAGATTCGCTCCGGCCACCACTACACCGACGACTACGACTTCGAAAAGCCGAGGGCCGACCTGGCGAGCCGCCAGCAAATGCCGCCCGGCCATGACCACGACAGCCATGAAGCCTACGAGTGGCCGGGTGGCTTCATCCAGCACGGCGACGGCGAGGACTACGCGCGCCTCCGCACGGAGGAGCAACTGAGCGAACGCCGCCGGGCCAGGGGCCGCTCCAACCTGCGCGAACTGGCGCCGGGCCACACCTTCCGCCTCGCCGGCCACCCGCGCGACGACCAGAACCGGCAGCACCTGCTGCTCGGTGTCGGCTATCACCTGCAAGAGACCATCCAGGCCAGTGAAGGACAGAACGGCGCCGAGGGCTCCGTGCAGCGCTTCACCTTCGATGCCCAGCCCACGAGCTTCGCCTGGCGCTCGACGGCCTGGGCGGGTTCGACCTTCGGCATGGCCGCGCTGCCACGCATCGGGCAGGAGGTCATCGTCGACTTCCTCAATGGCGATCCGGACTGCCCCATCGTCACCGGGCGTGTGCACAACGCCGACGAGATGCCGGCCTGGCAGCTGCCCGGCCAGAAGCACCTCACCGGCCTCCGCAGCCGCGAACTCGGCGGCGGGCGCAGCAACCATGTGGTGCTCGACGACTTTGCGGGGAAGATCCAGGCCCAGCTCAAGAGCGACCATCAAAGCTCCAGCCTGAGCCTGGGGCACATCGCGCGCATCGAGGACGTGGCAGGCCGCAAGGACGACCGGGGCCAGGGCTTCGAACTGCGCACCGACGGGCACGGCGCGGTGCGCGCCGCGAACGGCCTGCTGCTGAGCACCGAGGCCCGCGCGAACGCCCAGGCCCACATCGCGGACATGCGCGAGACCACCGCCAGGCTCACCCAGGCACGTGATCTGCACGAAGGATTGAGTCAGGCTGCGCAGGAAGCCAAGGCGCACGAGAGCGGCGACCAGGATGCAGTGACCAAGGCGCTCAAGGAACAGAACGACGACATCAGGGGCCAGGGCAGCGACCCGGCCCACGGCACCTTCCCCGAATTCCAGGAGCCGCACCTGACGCTGGCCAGCCCTGCGGGCATCCAGGCCACGGCCGCCGGCAGCACGCACATCGTGAGTGGCGAGCACACGGCCATCACCAGCGGCGCGCATGCCAGCATCGGCGCCGGCAAGAGCCTGCTGGTCAGTGCGAAGGAGGCCGTGCGCCTGTTCGCCCACAAGGCGGGCACGAAACTCACCGCCGGCAGTTCCGACATCGACATCAGGGCGCTGAAGGCCAGCGTCAATGTGCTGGCCAAGATGAACATCAAGCTGGAGGCCAACCGCATCACGATCACCGCCAGGGACGAGGTGCTCATCAACGGCGGCTCGAGCTATACGCGCTGGAACGCGAATGGCATCGAGCACGGCACGATGGGCATCTGGCGCGAGCATGCGGCAACGCACAGCCTGGTCGGGCCTGCGAACAAGCCGGTGCCCCCGATCCGATCGACGGCTGCGGCTTTGAAGGAGACACCTCCTGATCCGCAGATCGCGTTCTCCGTACAGCACGTCCCCGGTCCCTCGCCCCTGCTTTTCTCCGGCCAGTCCTACACCCTGCTGAAGAATGGCGCCGAAATCCGCAAAGGCTTGTTCGATGAACACGGACGGCTGACCATCGAGCACGCCGAGAAAGGCGCACGCTACCAGGTCCGGCTCTTCAACGGAACCGTCCACGACGTTCCGGTCGCACAGGACCGGATGGAACCCGATCCGGGGCGGCCCCAATACAACGAGCATCAGTTGTCCAACAAGGGGTACCGCGGCGATGGGCAAGACAGCTCGAAGCGCCGGTCGCAGCGCGAGCGCGGCTCGGATGCCGGCCAGGCGTCCACTTGATGGCCCTCATCGACGCCGCCCTATGATGAACCTCTCTCGAGCCGACAACCGACATGGCTGATCTGAACAAGCTCCTCGACGAAATCCAAAAGCCCGAAGTCAGCCACGTCGACATGATCAAGCGGCGCAGCAAGGGCACGCTGCAATGGTTTCTGGAGAAGGACCACAGGACGCACCCGATCCACGACAACAACGCGCTGCAATTCTTCATGTGCGGGCAGGAAGGCTTCGCCGCCATCGAGAAAGACATCCTCGCGGCTGGCAGCAGCATCGACCTGGTGCTGTGGGGCTTCGACCCCGGCATGGAGCTGACCCGCAGCCGAACCACCTGGCCGCACGGCACCACCTACGGTGACCTGCTGGTGCGCAAGGCCGGCGAGGGCGTGAAGGTGCGCATGCTGCTGTGGTTCGACAGCCTGGCGGTCAACAAGGCGGCGGGCAACGTGCCGGACTTTCCCGCGTTCTGGGCGCCCACCTCCTTCTCCAAGACCAGCCGGACCACCTGGCCCGAGGGCGCCGATTCCTACGACAACCGTTCCAATTCCGCCTGGGTGCTGACTGACCGCTCCAACTACTGCAAGCAGTGGTGGGAAGACGCGCTGGCCGGGCGCTTCAAGAACCTGGAAGTGCGGCTGCGCCGCGGCAGCCCGCTCGAAATCCACTCCAACCTGGCGCGCTACCTGCCCGACTCGAAGCGCGACCTGAGCGAGGCCGCCAGCATGATCGCGGTGGGCACCCACCACCAGAAGCCGATCCTGATCGACTACGAGCCTGCCGCCGGCGGCAGGCCGCGCAACGTCTGCGGCTACGTGATGGGCCTGAACAGCGTGACCGACTACTGGGACACCACCTCGCACGCCTTCAACGACCCCCGGCGCGAGCTCAGCCCCAACAGCTACACCAACTACGACGATGTGCGCTGGCACCGCAAGCCATACCGGGACTACGCTATCCGGGTGCAGGGCGAGGCGCTGCACTGCCTGAACCGGAACTTCGTGCAGGGCTGGGACAGCGCGGCCGGTGTGCAGGTGATCCCAGGACCTGCGGGCAGCCTCTTTCCTGCCAACGGGGCGGGAGCGTTCAGCAAGAAGCTGGGCGACCGGCGCCAGTCGATCCAGGCCCGAGACATCCCGCGCCCGTCAGGCTCGCGCTGCCGCGTGCAGATCCAGCGCACCCAGCCGGAATCCGACGACGGCACCATCCTCAAGGGCTACACGCTGGCCAGCGCCAACGCGCTGAACTACATCTATGTGGAGAACCAGTACTTCCAGCTGAGCGAGTGGCCCAGGCTGCTCAAGGACGTGCGCAAGCGCTACCGCCGCGCCATGCAGGAGGCAGGTGCGGCGCCCACCGACATGGCGCCGCTGCACCTGTTCGTCGTGATCCCGCAGCCCGAGCGCGGCCAGATGGTGCCCAGCACCTACGACACTGTCGGCACGCTGGGTGCCGGCGCGCAGATGGGCGAGTACGACAAGAAGGTGCAGGGGGAACGCAAGCGCCGGCAGGCGGGCGCCCGGGGCGGCGGCGGGCTGGTGGGCGCCTCGGCCAACACGGTGCCGGTGGATGCACAGGCGCAGCTGCAGGAACTGGGCATCAAGCCGCTGGTGGCGATGCTGCTGACCTTCGACAGCGCGAACCAGGCGAAGAACATCCGCGTCAAGGCGCGCGACAGCGAGGCTCAGGACGCGCAGGCGGGCGTGGAAGAGAAGGCCAGGGGCCACGCCGACGACGTGGACCCCGAGAACCTGAGCGACTTCAACATCATGTCCAGGCGCTACCGGGAGATCTACATCCACAGCAAGCTGATGATCGTGGACGACGTGTACCTGACGCTTGGCAGCGCGAACCTGAACGCGCGCAGCATGGCGGCAGACAGCGAACTGAACCTGTGCACGGAGGAGTATGCGTTCACCAAGGCGGCGAGGAAGCGGGTGTGGGGGAATCTGGCGGGGGGTGATTTGGACGGGAAGGAATGTACGAGGGCAGAGACGGCGCAGGTACATGAGGATTGGTTGCAGCGGATGAGTGGCAATCAGGCACTTAGAACTGGGGGAAAGTCTCCAGTAGACGGCAGCTTCATTCACCCCTTTGAAGACCCCCGTGGGGTTCCTTTCGTAAAGCTCGCATAGCCCATGCAAACCACGAAAAACAGGGCGACGCGATGCATCCGCGCAGCGGGTGTCTCGACCTTATTCGCTGTTGCGCTTCTTCTGACCGGGTGCCCCATGCAAGACGACTCCAAGGCCCAACCTCATCAACCACTCATGTCGGACAGCAAATTGCCGCGCTTCACCAGGCTCGACAAGTTCGATCCGCACCGCAAGGACTTCGTCTGCAAACACGAGGCCGACGCCAATCCGCCCATCACGGCAGAAGCCGAAGCGCTGTTCCAGCAGGCGCTGGCGCTGGTGAGCTACGAGAAGTGGTCGGAAGATCGCAACTACGCGAAGGCGGCCCAGCTCTACGAGCAGGCGATGAAGCTGGGCCATTGGAAGGCACAGTTCAACCTGGCAGGGCTCTACCTGCAAGGCCTGGGCGTTGAGCAAGACCCCGAGAAGGCCATCGAGCTGACCGAAGACCTGATGCGCAAGGGTGTACCGGCGGCCTGGGACAACATGGGCACGATGTACATGGGCGGCATCGGCTCGCTCAAGCAGGATGCGACTGTGGCCTATGCGTTCTGGCAGCACGCTGCGGATATGGGGAGCATGGCGTCGCAAACATACATTGGAAAAAAACTGCTTGGGAATCACGATGAACCTCCTTCGTTTTGGGGAAACCGTGCGATCGGATTGAAGATGCTCGAATGCGCGTTTGCTCAGGGGTCCGGGCAAGCAGCTTTTGAACTGGGCGTTACTCGAAACGTCATAGATGAGGACTATTCGCGCGCCCTGAGAATCTTGCATGAAGGTGTCAAGTTTGGGAGCGAACGAAGCGCTGGCTACTTGAGTTCTTCATTTCGACGTGGAGATAGACCCGTGCAAAGTGGACCAGATACATCAAGGGCCGATCGCTATCACGCTCTCGCCAACGCGCTCTACCACAACCCCGACCTGCGCTTCCCCAACCTCGACAAGGTGCTGCCCCTTCCCCCGGCACCGCTGCCCCAGTGGGACATGAGCGAGCCCAAGACGCTCATCGATGCCGCCAAGGCCGTGGTGCCTGCTGCTTCTTCGCTGCCGCAAGCCCCGGCACCGACACCCCAGCGCACCAGTCAACTCGAAGGTGCCGAGCGCGGCGTTCTTGCCGCTCACACGCGTGTGGCCCAAGGCATCGCGCGCGAGGCCGAGTTGCCGACGCCGCGGGTGCGATGCAGCGGCGCCGCGCGCTGCCTCGTCACGGGCATCTGGCAGGCACAGGTCTCTGACGACCACCCGCATGCGGCATCGTTCAATCAGTGGCATCGCCAGTCCTACGTGATGGAAGGCCAGCCCTTTCCCGATCCGCGCGAGCAGCACCTGGACATCGATCCGGCGCAGGTCATCTGGACCTGGTGGAATCAGGCCAACCCTCTGGGCTTCAGCAAGATTCCGCAGGTCGGCGTGGGCAATCCGCCCGTGGTGGGGTGAACGCGCGGTGATGCAAGGCACCCGCACAGCCGGGGCGGCAGTCCTGTTTGCTGCCGCATTCCTTCTGACCGGATGTCCCATGCAAGACGACTCCAAAGCCCAGCCTCACCAACCCTTCATGTCGGACAGCAAGCTGCCGCGCTTCACCAGGCTCGACAAGTTCGATCCGCACCGCAAGGACTTCGTCTGCAAACACGAGGCCGACGCCAACCCGCCCATCACGGCAGAAGCCGAAGCACTGTTCCAGCAGACACTGGCGCTGGTGAGCTACGAGAAGTGGTCGGAAGATCGCAATTACGCCAAGGCGGCCCAGCTCTACGAGCAGGCGATGAAGCTGGGCCACTGGAAGGCGCAGTTCAACCTGGCGGGGCTCTATTTGCAAGGTCTGGGCGTCGAACAGGACCCCGAGAAGGCCATCGAGCTGACCGAAGACCTGATGCGCAAGGGTGTGCCGGCGGCCTGGGACAACATGGGCACGATGTACATGGGCGGCATTGGATCGCTCAAGCAGGATGCGACGGTGGCGTATGCGTTCTGGCAGAGGGCGGCGGACATGGGAAGCATGGCGTCGCAGACATACATTGGGCAAAAGCTGATTGGTGTCTACAACGATCCGCCATCGTTCTGGGCGAACAGGACAATCTCGCGCAAGATGCTGGAGTGCGCATTCGCACAAGGCTATGGCCCCGCCGCATACGAGCTTGGGGCGGATCTAAACGGCAATGATCCGACCTTGGGTGAGGACTATTCCCGCGCACTCAAGGTGCTACACGAAGGCGTCAAGTTTGGTAGCCAAAAAAGTGCAGGTTATTTGTTCGCCTCGTTCGACGACGGAGCGAATCCGATCACGACCGGACCTGACAAGGCTCGCGCCCGCCGCTACAAGATTCTGGCGGACGCCCTTTACTTCAATCCCGACCTGCGCTTCCCCAACCTCGACAAGGTGCTGCCGCTTCCCCCGGCACCGTTGCCCCAGTGGGACATGAGCGAGCCCAAGACGCTCATCGATGCCGCCAAGGCCGTGGTGCCTGGCATCTCTTCGCCGCCGCAGGCGCCGGCACCATCATCCCAGCGCACCAGCCAGCTCGAAGGTGCCAAGCGCGGCCTGCTGTCCGCTCACACGCGCGTGGACGCGCGGGACTTGACTGCACCGGGTCGGCGATGGAACTGAAGTCCCCGCGCCGCACCGGATGCACGAAGGCTCAGCCAAGCACCCCGAACCGATGCTCGGTCGCGCTGTGGAAGCGCTCCCCCGGCCGCAGCACCGTTGACGGAAATTCCGGCCGGTTCGGCGAGTCGGGGTAATGCTGGGTCTCCAGGCACAGCCCGTCCCCCTGCCGCAGGCTCGCGCCCGCGCTGCCGAAGAGGCTGCCATCGAGGAAATTGCCCGAATAGAACTGCACGCCGGGCTCGCTGGTGTGCACTTCCATGACGCGGCCCGTGGCCTCGTGCTCCAGCCGCGCCGCGAGCGCAAGGCCGTGCTCGGCTTGAGCCCTATCGAGCACCCAGTTGTGGTCGTAGCCATGCGCAAGCAGCAGCTGATCGTGGCCTTCGCGGATGCGCTCGCCGATGCGGGTCGCGGTGCGGAAGTCGAACGGCGTCGAAGCCACGTCGGCCACGCCGGTCGGGATCAGCGTCGCGTCCACCGGGCAGTAGCGGCTCGCGGGAATCGTCAGGCGGTGGTCCATCACCGAGCCGCTGCCCCCAAGATTGAAGTAGTCGTGATGGCTCAGGTTCAGAACCGTGGGCTTGTCGGTCGTGGCGCTGTAGTCGATGCGCCATGTGTTGGCGGTTGCCGACAGCGTGTAGCGCACTGTCAGCCGCAGCTCGCCGGGGTAGCCCTCTTCGCCATCGGCGCTGGTGTAGCGCAGCTCGATGCCGATGTCGCCGCCGGCCTCCTGCACCGTCACCGGCACGATCTCCCAGAAGCGCGTGCCCAAGCCTTTCGCGCCGCCGTGCAGCGAGTTGACGCCGTCGTTCAGCCCCAGTTGATGCGACGTGCCGTCGAGCGTGAAGCGCCCCGCCGCGATGCGGTTGGCGAAGCGTCCGACGATGGTGCCGAAATGCGGATGCGGCTTGAGGTAGTCGGCGAGCGTGGGCAGGCCCAGCACGATGTTCCCGCTGCGCCCGTGGCGGTCGGGGGCGCGCAACGCGGTGACGATGCCGCCATGATTGATGGCACTCAGGCTCAGGCCGCGGCCGTTGTCGAGGGTGTGTTCGGTGACCGGCCGGCCGTCGGGCATGCGGCCGAACTCGCGCGACGTGATGTTGCTTTTGCTCATGTATTTCCTGCTTGCTGAAGCATCGCCTCGCGCGCGCACTGCGAGGCGGTGCGCAGCGCGATGAGGTCCTTGAGGTCGTGGTAGTCGGGCGGCTCCCCCGCGTGCGTGCGCAGCTCGATGCGGTGGCCGGCCTTGGCCACGGCGTCGGCGAAGCGCTCCTGCAGCGCGAAGGGCGTGTTCCTGTCGTCGCGGCTGCCGATCAGCACGATGCGCCGCGCCGGGTCGCGCGCGATGCCGCCCACGTGGTCGAGCGGGTCGTAGAACTGCGCGCTGCCGGTGGTGTCGGTGCGGCCGTCTCTGGAGCGGCCCAGCATGCGTGCGCGCTCAAGCAGCCCGTAGGCGCCCGACGTGAGCACCGCGCAGGCCACGCGCGTGCGGCCGAGCGTGAGCAGCGCGGCGCCCGCGGTGGCGCCGCCGCTGTGGCCGACGATGACGATGCGCTGCAGCTTGTGGCGCTGCATGAGCGCATCGAGCGCGGCATCGAGCGCGTGGAACTCCACCAGCTGGCGGCGTTTGCGGTGATCGCCCGATGAGCCGTACGTGCCGGGCCGCGCCATGAAGATCCACGGCACGCCGGCGCGGTCGCGGCTGCGCTGCGCGTCGAGCGTACGCAGGGGTTCGGTGTTGCCGGGGATGCGCTCGGGCGCCTGGTCCATCACGCCGTCGCGGTCGCCCGAGAACTGCACGATGGCCATGCGCGCACCGTCGATGTCGTCGCTCGCAAAGTAGCGGATGCAGGCCGGCCCCTCGGCAGGCCGCACCCACAGGTAGCCGGGCCGGTCGGGGCAGCTCGCGCGATCGGCGGGCTGGTTCCAGTGCAGCACCTCGTCGTTGCTCGCGACGAAGGGCCGGGGTACGTCGGGGCCGGTGCGCTGCGCGCAGGCCGCCTGCACCAGCGCGAGCAGCACCAGGACACCGCGCATGTACCGCAGCAAGAGGCCCGGCGTCTTCATAGCCGTTGCAGCAGCCCTGGCACGCGGCCGAAGTCGGAGCCGACGCGGTCGCCCTTCACCAGCACGAGGTCGCCGTCGCGCAGGAAACCGCCGAGGTAGCCCGCGAGCTGCGCGGCGTCGTCGAAGTGCGGGCCGAGCAGTTCGGCTGGCACCTCCTCGCGCAGCCAGCGCATCTCGTCGCCGTGCGTCACGAGGTGCTCGATGCCGGATGCCAGCAGCGGTGCGGCCAGGCCGCGGTGCATGGCCTCGGCTTCCCCGTCGAGATTGACGATGCGCCCCAGCACGCCGATCTTGCGCGCCACCGGGCCGCTCTCCGCACGCTGCCAGTTGCGCACGAACTCCATGGCGTTGCGCATCGACATGATCTCCGCGTTCCAGCTGTCGTCGATCAGCGTGGCCTGCACACCGGCCTGCGTGCGCAGTGCGCGCACCTGCATCACCGAGGCCGGCAGGCGCACTTGGGGCATGCGCGCGCAGGCGGCCTCGCCGTCGAAGCCCATGGCGAGCAGGGCCGCGAGCGCAAGCGCCGAATTGCGCACCAGCCCCGCGCTCTCGACCGGGAACAGGTATTCCAGCGTGCGCCCCGGGATCGCGATGCGCACGCGGCAGCCGCCGCGCGCTTCGGGCCGGGTATCGAGCAGGCGCACGTTCGCGTCGGGCCCGCTGCCCACCACCCAGATCGCACCGGCCGTGCACGCGGCGGCATCCACCACCTGCCGCAGGCAGGGAATGTGGTCGGGCACGATCGCCACGCCGCCGGGCTCCAGGCCCAGGAAGATGCGCGACTTGTAGGCGGCCGTGAGCTCCAGCGTCGAGGCCTGCCGGGTCTGCGACAGGCCGATCTCGGTGATGAGGGCCACGTGCGGCCGCGCCACCAGCGAGATCGGGCCGCGGTCCATCCACAGCCCGCTCTGCGCCATTTCGAGAATGCACACGTCCACGTCGGGCCCGAGGTTGGCCAGCATGGCCGGCACGCCGACGCGCGAGTTGTAGTTGTCGATGGTGGTGTGCACGCGCGCACGCTCGGGCAGCAGGTCGCGCAGCATCGCGATGGTGGACGACTTGCCGACCGTGCCGGTCACGCCCACCACGAAGCCCTTGTAGCGCGCCCGTGCGGCAGCGCCCATGGCCAGCATCGCGGCGATCGGGTCGTTCACCTGCAGCAGCGGAAAGGCCGGGTCGAGTCCGTCGACCGGGTGCGCGACCACGGCGCCGGCCAGCGCAGGGTGCAGGCCGGGCAGTTCGAGGTGACGGTCCCAGTTGTCGGTGCGCGGCTTGCTGTAGTTCTCGTGCGCGGCGAGCGTGCGGTAGTCGGAAGCGATGAAGAGAGAGGGCTTCGGCAGCAGCCCCATGTGGACCGGCCCGCGCACCACCGAGTTGACGGACCATCCGGGCGGCGGCTCGACCAGCCAGTGTCCGCCGGTGATCTGCTGCAGCTGCGCGGCGGTCCACACAGGCTCGAGCTCGAAGCCCGCGCCGGGGCGGTCGGCCGCGAGCACGGGCGCGGCGCGCTCGGGCAAGGGCGTCGGAAAATCAGGCACGCGCAGGCCGCACCACAGCGGGAGCCGGCGCGCTGGCGGCAGCTCGGGCGCGTCGCCGCGCACGCGCACTTCGAGCTGCAGCACGTCGCTTTCCAGCAGGCCGGCGCGCGGCGCACGCAGGCCGTAGCGGTCGCGGTAGATGCGGCCGGGCTCCCAGCGGCTGGTGGGCCACATCCAGTCGCAGGGGTCGTGCTCCATGCCCTCGCCCCATGGCGGCATGCGGGTGCTGCGCATCGGCAACGCGCGAAATTGCACGCGCAGGTCGGCCGCGAGGGGCGCATCGACGGTCCAGAACGATTCGACCCACAGCAGCCGGCGCCCGACGATCTGCCGAGGCGCGCAGCGAACGCCCACCAGGCGCAGCGGGCCGATCTGCAGCGGCGTGATGCGCGCGTCGCCAGGCACCGCGTCGGCCAGCCACTCGGGCCGCGGTGCAGGCACAGCACCGACGAGGGGCGCCGGCCGCGCAACCGGCGCAACCGCGGAAGCCGGTTCGGGCCGGAAGGCGGGCCGCTCGGGCGGCGACAGCCGCACCGCGCAACGGCCTCCGGCCGCCGGGACCATCTCGGTGCCGAGCGCGCGGCATTGCGCGGCGAAGCGTTCGCTCAGTGCCTGCGCCTCGTCGCCCGCGAGCTGCCGCGAGAAGCCGAAGCCGACGCCGATGGGCGTGAACATCACTTCCTCGACGCCGCGCGGGCCCAGCGTCAGCGAGAACACGCCCGAATCCCCGAAGTCGTTGCGCACCGAATCGAACAGCAGGTCGCCGGCGTCGTGCAGGATCGGCCGGCCGCGGTAGATCTCGATGCCCTGCAGCACATGCGCCGAGGTGCCGAGGATCGCGTCCGCCCCGGCATCGACGATGGCATGGCCGACGGCGATCTCGGCCTGCGTCGGTTGGGTCTCCAGGTTGTCGCCCCAATGCACCGCCACGAGCACCACGTCGGCCTCGCGGCGCGCGGCCTCGATGCGCGGTGCGAGCGTGGCGGTCCAGGCGGCCGGGTCGCCCAGCGGCAGCCAGGCAGCGCCCGCGCGTGCGGCAGTGGCAGCAAAGCGGGACTGCGTGGCGTCGAGCGAGAACAGCGCCACGCGTACGCCACCCGCGCGCCGGAACGCGGGCCGCAGCGCGGCCTCCGGCGTGCGGCCGGTGCCGGCATGGGCGATGCCCGCAGCATCCAGCAGGCCGTGCTGCTCCATGAGCGCATCGGGGCCGTAATCGCCGCTGTGGTTGTTGGCGGTGGCGACCATGCCGATGCCGGCCTCGGTCAGCACCGCGAGCATTTCGGGGCGGGCGCGGTAGTAGTAGGGAGCGGACTCGCCCTTGTCGACGCCCTGCTCGCCGCTGGCGGCGACCACGCATTCGAGGTTCACGATGCGCAGGTCGGCCTCGCGCAGCGCGGCGATGCCGCCGAGCATCCTGTGCGCGCCGCCGAGTTCGTGCAGCCGGTAGTGCTGGCGGCGCGCGAGGTTGACGTCGCCGCCCCAGGCGACGACGCCGGTCGCCGCCTTTGCCTGCTGCAGCGCCTCGCCCGCCTTCAGCATCCGGTGGTACGCCACATAGCCCGAGAGGTAGTGCTCCACGTCGTCGATGCGCACGCGGAAGCTGTGGTGCTTGATGAAGAACGAGCCCGCGATGCGCGCCGGATTGCGGAAGAACATCGCCAGCTCGGGCCAGAAATGGCCGTTGGCGAGATAGCGCGCGCGGTACGCCAGCGCGCGGTCGAACTTGTCGCGGTCGAGCTCCACCAGCAGCGGGCGCAATGCGGGGTCGGCCTCCAGCCGCAGCACCATGTCGCGCGCGGCCATCATCAGTTCGAGCAGCGTGGGAAAGGTGGTGATGCGCTCCAGCACGAAGTCGAGGTACCCCGCCACGTTCTGCAAGCCGAACCGGTAGTAGCGCGTCTCGGGCCTGTAGCGCGTGAGTTCGTTGACGCAGTAGCTCAGCCAGTGGTCGTGCGCGCGCCAGTGCTCGGCGGCAATGAAATGCTCGAAGGCTTTCTCGACGACCGCGAGCCAGCGCGTGTCGCGCGTGAGGCCGTACAGGCGCATCAGGCCGAAGGCGGCTTCGCCGTCGTAGTAGATGACGCGGAACCGGTCCTTGACGTCGAGCGCGGGCGCGTTGAGCACGTGCACGAAGCTGCCGGTCTGCGGGTCCTGCATGTGGCGGATGCCGAGCGCGAGCTGCTCCAGCAGCGGCAGGTATTGCGGGTCGCCCGTGAGCTCGGTGTACTTGACCAGCGCGAGCAGGCACACGGCATTGCCGCCGAGCTTGATCTCGCTGCCGATGTCCAGCAGGTAGGCGGCGCGCGTGCCGTCCGGCAACTTGGCCTGGCGGATCAGCGTGCCGGTCAGGAAGGCCAGCGAGCGGTCGATGGCCGCCTTGAGCGCGTCGCTGCGCGTGAGCTCCCACGCCTCCAGCATTGCGTAGGTGGAGCTGGCATGGCGCAGCGTGTTGTAGGTGGGAATGGGGCGGTCGAAGCAGGGAAACCAGCCGTAGTGGAACTCGCCTGTGGGCTTGACCTGCTCGGCCAGGTAGTTGCCGGCGGCGTCGATCAGCGCGTGGACCTGCGGCGCGTTCCATTCGCGCAGCTCGCGGAATCCGGCCGCCTGCCCTTCGGCGGCGAGGGGCCAGGCACCCTCGGCGTCCACGTACACGGCCCGCGTGGTGAAGCACCAGACGGGCGCCGCGTCGTCCGCGGGAAAGTCGATCTCGCGGCCGAAGCGCCGCTTGCAGTGCAGGCGCAGGTTGCCCGTATTGGGTTCGGCATGCTCCACGTCGCCGTTGTAGAGGATCGCACTGCCGAGCATTTCCTGCGCGAGCAGCGCGACTTCGAAGCGCGCATCGAAGGCGATGCCCTCGTTGAAGTAGTTGCGCTTGGTCTGCGCCAACTTCGCTTTCAGCGCGCCCCAGCTCATGGGCTCGACCTTGTCGACCACCTCGGCGCGCAGGCGCTGCGCTGCCTGGCCGGTGCGCTCCGCTTGCTCGGCGGCGGCACGCCATGCGGCGTCGAAGTCGGCGCCCCGGCCCGAAGCCACGCGGGCCCGGCTGCTGTCTTCGCCGACGGCCAGGAACACCACGCAGCCCGCCTCGTTGGTGGCGGTCGATGGCACGGGCAGCGCGCCCGCCGTATCCGCCAGGGCCTGCCGGGCGCGGCTCAGCAGATCGGCGAGAGGATTGGAGGCGGGCAGGGCAGCGATTTCAGCGTTCATGGAGAGCGGAGCGTTGCGGCGGCGGGGATGGTACCCCGCGGCAATGCTTTGCGCCGCGTCGGGTGCGTTTCGGAGGTGCGTGCACAGGGCACCCCGTCGGCGCGAGCGCGCCCCGAACGAGAGGCATCGTTTCAGCCCCAGGCCTCCATCACCGCGCTGCGCACCGCCTCCACCGCCACGGGACGTTTGCCCTCCCCCCGTGCAACCCAGCACAGCCACGTATGCGACCGCCAGCCGTTCCATATCGCAAGCTCGCCGTTGCGCTCGCCCTGCTCGGCCTGGTCGAGCCGCATCAGCCCCGCGCCCATGCCGCTCGCTACCATGCTGCGGATGGCGCTCTCGCCGTCGGCCGTGCGGCCCTGGCGGTATTCGCGGCCCGCGCCGGCGAACAGTTTTTCCAGATGCACGCGCAGGATGCATGAAGGCGGCGTGCCTACCCACGGCATGTTCGTGAGCTGGTCGAGCGACAGGCCGGGGTGCGCCTCGGCGACGGGCAACGGCAGGGCCACGACGAGATCGACCGCACCGAGGCGGCGCAGTTCCAGTCCTTCGATCTGCTCGCTGTCGCTGAGCACGTAGGCGCAATCAAGGTCGCCGCGCTGCACGGCGGAAAGCGTTTCGTACGACAGCCCCTGCCTCAGCTGCAGCGCGACCTGCGGATGGCGTTCCGCCAGCTTCACCAGCACCTCGCCGAGCCGCAGCGCCACGGGATCGACCACCGTGCCGAAACGCACCACGCCCTGCGCGGCGCCGCGCAGCTGATCGGCCGCCGAGCGCATGCGCGTGGCGGAGGCCAGCGTGCGTTCGGCCTCTTCGAGCAGGCTGAGGCCGGCCTCGGTGGGTGACATGCCGCGCGGCGTGCGCTCAAACAGCTTCACGCCGAGTTCGTCTTCCAGCGCCTTGAGTTGCGCGCTGACCGCCGGCGCGCTGGTGAACACGCGCTCGGCGGCGCGGGTCAGACTGCCTTCCTTCGCGATGGCGACGAAGGTCTTGAGTTGATAGAGCTCCATGGCGATGGATTGTGAGCTTCAGGGCCGGATCGGTCCGTTCGTTTTTCTGGAGCCCCCTGTCCAAAGAAGCGAATGGCAATGGCGGCCTCCAGCACCGATTCTTGGGGCATCGATCATTGCAAGAAGAGGCTCCCCCATGTTCCAACGCCAACGCCTGGGCGGCATCGCCGCGCTGCTGCTCGCCACCTCCGGGTGGGGCTCCCTGTTCCTTGTGAGCAAGGGCGTGCTGCACCATGTCGAACCGGTGTGGTTCACGCTGATCCGCTACACCCTGTCGGCGCTGCTGTTCGTACTGCTGATCCTGCCGCGCGGCGCGGCGCCCTGGCGCAAGCTGCGGCTGCATGCGGGGCCGCTGGCGCTGCGCGGCGCGGCCGGCTTCGGCGTGTTCAGCGTGATGCTGCTGGTCGGCCTCGCGCACTCGGTGCCTTCGCACGGCGCGGTGATCATCGCCACCACGCCCATGACCGCGCAGCTGGTGCGCTGGGCGCTCGACGGCGTGCGTCCGTCGCGAGCGACCTTGCTGACCAGCGCGCTGGCGCTGGCGGGCGTGGCGATCGTGTCGGGCCTGCTGTTCGGCGCGGGTGCGTCCGCCGGGTCGACGACGCTCTTCGGCGACGCCATCGCGTTCGCCGGCACGCTGGGCTGGGTCTGGTACACGCGCGGCGCCACGCGCTTTCCCGGGCTCGACGTGATCGAGTACACCGCGCTCACGGTGCTGGCCTCGTGGCCCGTGCTGCTGGCCGCGGCAATCGGGGCCGCTGTGCTGGGCTGGTCGGCAGTGCCCAGCCTGGAAGGCCTGCGCCTGTCCTGGCAGGCCCTGTTCTTCGTGGGCGTGGTGCCTTCGGCCATCTCGGTGCTGGCTTTCAACTACGGCGTGCGCACGCTCGGGGCCGTCACGGGCACGGCGTTCCTGAACTTCGTGCCGGTGTCGGCGCTGCTGATGAGCGCGGCGCTGGGCAGGCTGCCTACGGTGAACGAGGCCGTGGGCATGGCGATGGTGGTGGTGGCGCTGCTGCTCCATACGGCGTCGAACCGCAAGGCTTCCGCGGCAAAGGCGGCGCAGGTCACACCGGCGCCGCAGACCTACCGCACCTGCGGAGCCGCCGCGCCATGATCACTGCCAGGGCCCTGTTCGATCAGCTCGCGATAGAAGAAGGTGGTGGCGCACAGCCCGCCCTGCGGCAACAGGGCAAAGCCGGGAATCGCGCCCACCCGCGTCCACCCCACGCGCGCATAGAGCCGCTCGGCCTCGGCGCTGGAGGTGTCGAGCACCAGCAGCGTCTTGCCGTGCTCGCGCGCCACCTGTTCGGCCGCCTGCATCAGCAGCGCGCCGATGCCCTTGCGGCGTGCGCGGCGGTGCACGAGCATCTTGGACACCTCGGCGCGGTGCGGCTGGTTCTCGGGCTGGGCCAGCACGAGCTGCACCGTGCCCACGATGCCTTCGGCGTCCTCGGCCACCAGCAACGCGCGTTCGCCGCGCGCCACGCCGTCGGCCACGTGGCGCCAGAAGGCCTGGGCGCGTTCTTCGGCCAGCGGCTGCATGAAGCTCACCGACGCGCCGCCCTCGACGCAATCGGCCAGCACGGCGGCAAGGCCCTGCAGCTGCGTGCCGGTGACGGTGGACAGCAGGCGGATGCGCGGCGCATCGGCAGTGAGGGTCGGCATGTTCATCTCCAGGAAAAGGGCGCGGTAGCGATCACGACGGCGTAGCGGGTGGTCTTGCGCGAGGGGTTGTAGTAGCTCATGGGGCGGTCGAGCACCATCGCCAGGCAGTCGCCGGTTTCGAGCCGGTGGCGCTCGTCGCCCAGCGTGAGTTCGATGACGCCGTCGAGCACCCACACCTGCTGGTGAATCAGGGGTTCGCGCGCCGCTGTTTCGTAGGCCACGCGAGCCTTGGACGGGAACATCACTTCGACGATCTGGATGGGCGATGCGAAACCGTCGGGCGACACGTTGCGCCGCACATAGCCGGAGTGCGGGTCGCGCCACTGCAGTTGACCGGCCAGGCGCGCCACCGGATCAGCGGCGGGCGCGGGCGCCTCGAACAGCGAAGCCAGCGACACGCCGAGACCGGTTGCGAGCTTCTCGAGCAGCACGGCGGTGGGGCTGCTTTCGCCGCGCTCGATCAGCGAGATCATCGAGCGGCTCACGCCGCAGTGCGTGGCCAGCGCATCGAGCGAGAGGCCTCGGGCCGCGCGCAGGTCGCGCACGCGCTGGGCGATGCGGTCATTGAGGCCGGACGGGGCTTCCGTTTCGGCCGACTCCTTGATTTCCTTCATATTGGATGAAATGTCCACCATAAAGGAAATCACGTCAAGCCCGCCGGCAGGATGCGCCGATCAGCGAGAAGGGCCGACCAGCGCGGCGCGTGCCGCCTCGGAGGGAAACACGCAGGCCACGTCGTGCGCGCAGCCCGGCACTACCACGACCTCCCGGCGCTTGTCCGGCGCGAGCAGCTTGCGGTCGTACTGCGCATAGGCCAGGCCGCGCTGCATGCGAAACGAGCCTTGCGCAAGCGCCGCGCAGGACTTGTCGAGCACGCGGTATGCCGTGCCCTTCGCGTCGTTGCTGTCCAGCGCGCCTTCGAGATAGCTGATGTCGGCATGCACGTACTGCTGGCGCGCCTGCGCGGCGGTGCGCCCGAAGTAGGCGGGCAGGCCGTCGGTGCCGTATTTCCAGCGGTTCATCTGCGGGCACGCGGATGCGTCAGGCACGGAGAAGCCGGTCACGGAGGCGCCGTCAGGCGAGAGCTGCGGACGCACCGGATCGAAGTAGAGCCAGGTGCTCGGATCGGCCACCACGTAGCGCATCGCCGGATTGCCCGCCGCCGTGCCGTCGTGCTGCGTGAAGGCGATGTAGCGCTGCACGAACTGTCCGCCCGCCGAGAAACCCGCGACGGTGATGGTGCGCAGGCTGGGCCAGCGCAGCGCGATGTCGGCCACCAGCGCGTCCATCACCGCGAAGGACCCGACGCGGCTGCCCGAGGCCGAGCGCGCGCCTGCGAGCCAGGAGCCGCAGGTCCACAGCAGGTCGCCGGGCTGCGCGACGGGCACGCCCACCGTGTTGCAGCGTCCGGCCACCGCCTTGTCGGCCGCGACCTGGAAGAGCGGCGCGATCACCAGCGTGTCGCCGAGCGCATCGGCGTTGCGAAGGGTGCTCAGCGCTGCCTCGAATGTCTTGTTGGCGTCGCGCGAATGGCCGTGCATGGCGATCAGCGCTTTCGTCGGCCCGGCGGTGGCGCCTGTCGCCGGTGCATCGGGATCGAGCGAGGAGTAGTAGTGCAGCGCGCCTCCGGCTCCTGGCGGTGTGAAGCTGCGGAAGCATCCAGCGGCGGCCGAATTCAAACAGGTGGAGGCATCGGCCGTTGCCGCATGCGTCGGCCAGGGCGCGATGCACGCGGCTGCGAGGGCCAAGGAAAAGAACCATCTGTAGCTGAGCATGTTCGTGCGACTCCCGGGATGGAACGGAACGCGGATTCTCTGCCCACCGCCCGCGACGAACCTGACTTGCTCGCTGCTTTACATAGCGTTTTACGCTATCGAAGCGCCGTTCTTTGAACACAAATTCGGCATCGGGACGCGGATCATCCAACAATTCCCAGCACAAACCTCCCATGAGCCCCGACCCTCTGCCCTCTTCCTTCACGGCATTCGCCGACGGACTGCCGCCCGACCCCTCGCCGCTGCGCGCCCTCATCACAGCGGCCTGTCGCCGCCCCGAACCGCAGGCACTGCCACCGCTGCTCGCGCAGGCCCGGCTGCCCAAAGGCCAGGCAGAGGAAGCACAGGAACTCGCCCACCGCGTCGCGCAGCAATTGCGCGACCGCAAGAACGCAGGCGGCCGCGCCGGCCTCGTGCAGGGCCTGCTGCAGGAATACGCGCTGTCGTCGCAGGAAGGCGTGGCGCTGATGTGCCTGGCCGAGGCGCTGCTGCGCATTCCCGATGCCGAGACGCGCAACGCGCTGATCCGCGACAAGATCGCGCACGGCCAGTGGCAATCGCATGCGGGCCGCAGCCCTTCGGTGTTCGTCAACGCCGCGACCTGGGGCCTGCTGCTGACGGGCAAGCTCGTGGCCACGCACAGCGAAACCAGCCTGTCGGCCGTGCTCACGCGCCTGATCGGCAAGGGCGGCGAGCCGCTGATCCGCAAGGGCGTGGACATGGCGATGCGCATGATGGGCGAGCAGTTCGTCACCGGCGAAACCATCGCACAGGCGCTCGGCAATGCGCGCGAGCTGGAGGCCAAGGGCTTTCGCTATTCGTACGACATGCTCGGCGAAGCGGCGCTCACCATGGAAGACGCGAAGCGCTACCGCATGGCCTACGAAGAGGCGATCCACGCGATCGGCAAGGCCTCGAACCACCGCGGCGTGTACGAAGGGCCGGGCATCTCGATCAAGCTCTCTGCGCTGCACCCGCGCTACAGCCGTGCGCAGTACGCGCGTGTGATGGCCGAGCTGTATCCGGTGCTGCGCGAGCTCGCGCTGCTGGCGCAGCAGTACGACATCGGCCTGAACATCGACGCCGAGGAAGCCGACCGCCTCGAACTCTCGCTCGACCTGCTGGAGCGGCTGTGCTTCGAGCCGGCGCTCGCGGGCTGGAACGGGATCGGCTTCGTGATCCAGGCGTACCAGAAGCGCTGCCCGTTCGTGATCGACTTCGTGGTCGATCTCGCGCGCCGCAGCCGGCACCGGCTGATGGTGCGCCTGGTGAAAGGCGCCTACTGGGACAGCGAGATCAAGCGCGCGCAGATCGACGGGCTCGGCGGCTACCCGGTCTACACGCGCAAGGCCTACACCGACGTGTCGTACCTCGCCTGCGCGCGCAAGCTGCTCGATGCGCCCGATGCCGTCTACCCGCAGTTCGCGACCCACAACGCCCACACGCTGGCCGCGATCTACACGATGGCGGAGCCGTCGCGCTATCAGCCGGGGCAATACGAGTTCCAGTGCCTGCACGGCATGGGCGAGCCGCTGTACGAACAGGTGGTCGGCCCGCTCGGGCGGCCGTGCCGCATCTACGCGCCGGTGGGCACGCACGAGACGCTGCTGGCCTACCTGGTGCGCCGCCTGCTGGAGAACGGTGCCAACACCTCGTTCGTGAACCGCATCGCGGACCCGGCGATCCCGCTCGACGCGCTGGTGGAAGACCCGGTCGCCACGGTCGAGCGCATGGCTGCGCAGGAAGGCACGATGGGCCTGCCGCATCCGGCCATTGCGCTGCCCGCGGCGCTGTACGGCCAGCAGCGCGCCAACTCGCAAGGGCTCGACCTCGCAAACGACGACAGCCTTCGCGCACTGGGCCATGCGCTGGCCGGCAGCGCCCTTGAAAACTGGCACGCGGCGCCGATGCTCGCGCAAGCCGTGCCGCACGGCGAGGCGGCCGACGTCGCCAATCCCGCCGACCATCGCGACATCGTCGGACAGGTTCAGGAAGCCACGCTGGCCGACGTCGAATCGGCCATTGCCCAGGCCCATGGCATCGCTCCGGCATGGGCCGCCACGCCACCCGCCGAACGCGCCGCCCTGCTCGAACGCGCCGCCGGCAAGCTCGAGGAAGGCATGCCCCGGCTGCTCGGCCTGCTGACGCGCGAGGCCGGAAAAACGTTCGCCAACGCCATCGCCGAAGTGCGCGAGGCTGTCGACTTCCTGCGCTACTACGCGGCGCAGGCGCGCAGCGACTTCTCGAACGACACCCACCGCGCGCTCGGCCCGATGGTCTGCATCAGCCCGTGGAACTTTCCACTGGCGATCTTCACCGGCCAGGTGGCGGCCGCGCTCGCGGCGGGCAATCCGGTGCTGGCCAAGCCAGCCGAGCAGACACCGCTCGTCGCGGCCGAGGCGGTGCGCGTGCTGTGGGAGGCCGGCGTGCCGCGCGCCGCGGTGCAGCTGCTGCCCGGCCGGGGCGAAACCGTCGGCGCCGCGCTGGTGGCGGACGCGCGCGTGCAGGGCGTGATGTTCACCGGCTCGACGGAGGTGGCGCGCATCCTGCAGAAGACGCTCTCGCAGCGGCTGGGCGCGCATGGCGCACCCGTGCCGCTCATCGCGGAGACCGGCGGGCAGAACGCGATGATCGTCGACTCGTCGGCGCTCGTGGAGCAGGTGGTCGCGGACGTGATGGCCTCGGCCTTCGACAGCGCCGGACAACGCTGCTCCGCGCTGCGCGTGCTGTGCGTGCAGGAGGAAGCTGCCGACCGGCTCGTCGAGATGCTCAAGGGCGCGATGGCCGAGGCCTCCATCGGCAACCCCGCGCGGCTGGCCGTCGACGTCGGCCCGGTGATCGACGCCGAGGCGCGCGACGGCATCGAGCGCCACATCGCGGCCATGCGCTCGAAGGGCCGCAAGGTCTTCCGTCAGGCCCGCGAATACGCGCACGACACGCGCAACGGCACCTACGTGGTGCCCACGCTGATCGAGCTCGACAGCATCGCGGAGCTACAGCGCGAGGTGTTCGGGCCGGTGCTGCACCTCGTGCGCTACCGCCGCCGCGACCTGGGTGCGCTGGTCGGGCAGATCAACGGCACGGGCTACGGGCTGACGCTGGGCGTGCACACGCGCATCGACGAAACCATCGCGCAGATCGTGGAGAACGCCAAGGCGGGCAACGTCTATGTGAACCGCAACATCGTCGGCGCGGTGGTGGGCGTGCAGCCGTTCGGCGGCGAGGGCCTGTCGGGCACCGGGCCGAAGGCCGGCGGGCCGCTGTACATGCTGCGCATGCTGTCGGCGCGGCCCGACGATGCGATGGCGCGCGCGGTGGCGGATGCCGCTTCGGCGCCGCAGGCCGGACTGTCGGCGCTGTCGCGCTGGGCGCAAGCCACCGGCCGCCCCGCGCTGGCGGCGCAATGCGCGCGCTTTGCCGCGCAGTCGCGCTCGGGCAGTTCGCGCACGCTGGCCGGCCCGACCGGCGAGCGCAACGTCTACACGCTGGCGCCGCGCGAAGCGGTGCTGTGCCTGGTCGACCCGGGTGCGGATGCAGAAGCGGACCGGCTGGCGCAGCTGGCCGCCGTGCTGTCGGTCGGCAGCACCGCGATCTGGCCCGCCGACGCCACCGCACAGGGCCTTCGCGCTTCGCTGCCGGCCGAAGTGCAGCAGTGCGTGGCCATCGCGAACGACTGGGCGTCCGACACAGTGGTGTTCGACGCTGCGCTGCGCCACGGCGGCGCGCAAGGCCTGCCGGGCGTGATGCAGCGTATCGCGGCACGCCCGGGCCCGATCGTCGGCGTACGCGCCTTCGCGCCCGGCGACGCGGACATACCGCTCGAAAGCCTCGTGGTGGAGCGCGCACTCAGCATCAACACGGCTGCGGCCGGAGGCAACGCGAGCCTGATGACGATCGGCTGAACGCGCGCCGCCGACACCCGCTATTTGTCGAAGGCCGGATCGACGGGCACGCGGTAGCCGTTCACCAGCCGGTTGGTCTCGTTGGCCATGCCGACCACGGCCATCAGCTCGGCGAACATCGCGGGCGTCATGCCGGCCTTCTCGGCACCGGCGTGATGGCTCGCGATGCAATAGCCGCAGCTGTTGGTGACGCTCACGGCGAGATAGACCATCTCCTTCACGACCGGGTCGAGCGCGCCGGGCGCCATCACTTCCTTGAGGCTGCTCCAGGTGCGCCTGAGCGTGGCCGGGTCGTTGGCGAGGTACTTCCAGAAATTGTTGACGTCCGGCACGTTGCGCGTGGTCCTGATGTCGTCGAAGACCGCCCTGACTTCCTCGGAAGCGGCGGCGTATTCGATGGGCTGGGGTTTCATGCAAGGCTCCTGGTGTCGAAGGCTGTTGTCCTTGAATACGCCCGAGCCTGGTTCGGGACTCTCCGGAACCAGGCTCGGGCTGTATTGCTGCTCGGCGCGGCCGCGACCGGCCGCCCGCAATCACCGCAGGTCGAAGCGATCGAGGTTCATCACCTTGGTCCAGGCGGCCACGAAGTCCCGCACGAAGACCTGTTGCGAATCGCCGGCCGCATAGACTTCCGCGACCGCGCGCAGCTGCGAGTTGGAACCGAACACGAGGTCGGCCACCGTGCCCGTCCACTTGAGCGCGCCCGTCTTGCGGTCGCGTCCCTCCAGCACGCCGTCGGTCGTCGCGGACTTCTTCCACCCGGTGTTCATGTCGAGCAGGTTCACGAAGAAGTCATTGCTCAGAGTCTCCGGGCGCTTGGTGAAGACACCGTTGCCGGACTGGCCGACGTTCGCGTTCAGCACGCGAAGGCCGCCGACCAGCACCGTCATCTCGGGCGCGGTGAGGGTCAGCAGCTGCGCCTTGTCGAGCAGCAGCCCCGCGGCGGACGCCCCGTCGATCCCCTTGCGGAGATAGTTGCGGAAACCGTCGGCCTGCGGCTCCAGCGGAGCGAAGGAGACAGCGTCGGTCTGCGCCTGCGAAGCGTCCATGCGTCCCGGCGAGAAGGGCACCGTCACGTCCTGCCCGGCCTTCTTCGCCGCGGCCTCGACCGCCGCATTGCCGGCCAGCACGATCAGGTCGGCGAGCGAGACCTTCTTGCCGCCGGACTGCGCGCCGTTGAACTCCTTCTGGATGCCTTCCAGCACCGACAGCACCCTCGACAGCTGGGCCGGCTGGTTGGCCTCCCAGTCTTTCTGCGGCGCGAGGCGGATGCGCGCACCATTGGCGCCGCCGCGCTTGTCGCTGCCGCGGAAGGTCGAGGCCGAGGCCCAGGCCGTGCCCACGAGTTGCGATACGGTGAGGCCCGAGGCGAGGACCTTGGCCTTCAGCGCCGCGACGTCCTTGTCGTCGACCAGCGGATGGTCCACGGCGGGAATCGGGTCCTGCCAGATCAGCTCTTCCTTCGGCACCAGCGCGCCGAGGTAGCGGGCACGCGGCCCCATGTCGCGGTGCGTCAGCTTGAACCAGGCGCGGGCGAACGCATCGGCGAATTCCTGCGGGTTGGCCATGTAGCGGCGCGAGATCTTCTCGTAGGCCGGGTCCATGCGCATGGCCATGTCGGCGGTGGTCATCATCGGGGCGTGGCGCCTGGCCGGGTCATGCGCATCGGGCACGGTGTCCGCGCCGGTGCTGCCCTTGGGCTTCCACTGGTGCGCGCCAGCGGGGCTCTTGGTGAGTTCCCATTCGTAGCCGAACAGCGTCTCGAAGTAGCTGTTGTCCCACTTGGTGGGCGTGGGGGTCCAGGCACCTTCGATACCGCTGGTGGTGGTGTGGACGCCGATACCGCTTTCGAAGCTGTTCTTCCAGCCCAGGCCCATTTCCTCGATGTCGGCGCCTTCAGGCTCCGCGCCGACCTTGGCCGGGTCGCCCGCGCCATGGGCCTTGCCGAAGGTGTGGCCGCCTGCGGTCAGCGCCACGGTCTCCTCGTCGTTCATGGCCATGCGGGCGAAGGTCTCGCGGATGTCGCGCGCCGAGCCGAGCGGGTCGGGGTTGCCGTTCGGTCCTTCGGGGTTCACGTAGATCAGGCCCATCTGCACGGCGGCCAGCGGATTGGCGAGCTCGCGGTCGCCGCTGTAGCGCTCGTCGGCCAGCCACTTGCCTTCCGGTCCCCAGTAGATGTCCTCTTCGGGCTCCCAGATGTCCGGGCGGCCGCCGGCGAAACCGAAGGTCTTGAAGCCCATCGACTCCAGTGCGACGTTGCCGGTGAGGATCATCAGGTCGGCCCAGGAAATCTTGCGGCCGTATTTCTGCTTGATCGGCCACAGCAGCCGGCGCGCCTTGTCGAGGTTGCCGTTGTCGGGCCAGCTGTTGAGGGGGGCGAAGCGCTGCGCGCCGTTGCCCGCGCCGCCGCGGCCATCGGAGGTGCGGTAGGTGCCCGCGGAGTGCCAGGCCATGCGGATGAACAGCGGGCCGTAGTGGCCGTAGTCGGCGGGCCACCAATCCTGCGAATCGGTCATCAGGGCTTGGAGGTCCTTGATCACCGCGTCGAGGTCGAGGCTTTTGAACTCCTCGGCATAGTCGAACGCCTCGCCCATGGGATTGGACTTGGCGGTGTGCTGGTGCAGCAGCTTCAGGTTCAGCTGGTTGGGCCACCAGCCTGCATTTGCCGAAGCACCCGTCATGGAGTGCGTGCGCGCATGGCCCGGGAAGGGGCACTTCGTTTCATCGGACAAGGGGTTCTCCTTTGGTTGTCGATCACTCGCGATCGGAGCCAGTCTAGGTTTGGACTGCCCCTTCAACAACCAGATTGAGCATATTGATCTCATAGCGCATTGCTATGAGATCGCCTTCGGTCTTGCGGAGAACCCCCTGCGCGCGAACTCAGGCCATGGCGCCGAGTTCCTCCATCAGCTCTTCCTTGCGCGCGGCCAGTTGCCCGCGCATGGCGACCAGGTCCAGGCCGCGGGCGGCGCGCGCCTTCATGCACCGCGGGGTAGAAGATCTTCGATGTCGATGTCGAAGGTAGCTGCCTGCTGGTTGACTCGCAGGCCGATGCTAGAGGCAGACATCGAACGTCTCGCAAAGCAGGTTGTCGAGCCCTTCGCGCAGCAGATGGAAACGGAACAGCTTGTGCGGTCCCGGCAGGATCTTGTTGCTCAGCGGCTCGGCCAGCCGCAGGCCGCCATCGCTGTTGGTGAACATGATGAAGCCGTCTCCAGTTCGCGGCGATGCGATCACGAAGGCTCGGTAGCCGGGGTTGTTGCCCCAGTGCCAGATGAGGGTGTCGGCCTTGTCTTGTTCGAGGCCCCAGCCCAGTCCCCAGCTCAGATTCAGCTTCGGGTTCACCGGCACTGGGGACTCGACGATCTGTCGCAGCGAGCGTTCATCGTTGAGCAGCGCCGCGAGGAAGAGGCCGTAGTCGTGCGCGCTGGTGTAGAGCGTGAACGCGGACACTGGCGTGAGGAAAGGCCGCAGCTTCATCGGTGCGCCATCCTTGCCCACGCGTGGGACGATGTATTTCTCCAGGCGCGGCTTGCTCGAGTATCCGCTGCGGGTCATGCCGAGCGGCTGGAACACCTGGCGCTCCATGAAGTCGTCGAGCTTCTCGTTCGTGACCGCCTCGACGGCGCGCTGCAGCAGCACGTAGCCTTCGCCCGAGTATTGCCACCGCTCGCCGGGCTTGCGATCGAAGCCCAGAGGTCCGCCAGCCCAGTTGGGCAGACCGGAAGTATGGTTCAGCGCCATGCGCACCGTGACCGCCTGCAGGCGCGCATCGGACACCAGATCGGCTTGCGAATCAGCGAGATGCGGTCGAAAGCGGTGCCAATACCCGTTCGGCAGGTACTTCGCCACCGGCGCGTCGAGGTCCATCTTTCCTTGCTGCACCAGCATCAGCACTGCGTACGCAAACACGGGCTTGCTGAGCGAAGCGGCCTCGAAGACGCTATCGGGCGTCGTTGGCGAGTCGGTCGTGCATCCCGGCGCCGCATCGACGGCCTGGAGCTGGCGATTCCTGACCACCGCGATGGCGACGCTGCAGATGCCGTAGCGGGTGGCCATCTGCCGCAGCGTGTCGTGCGGCGGCGAGGGATCAGGCTCGGTGCGGCTGGCGGCGCAACCGATGCACAGCGCCGCGATCGCGCTCCACAGCACGGCGAGTGGCGCGGCTCTCGAGCGGCGGAAGGGGCCGGAAACGTATCTGGGCATGGGCTTCAGTTAATTCGGTCGCGTGCTCTCGCTGGTGATCGATCCGGGTACCCCATACCGCCAACGCTTGCCCCCGCCGATGGGTTGCCTCAGACATCAACGCACTGTCCCGGACATTAATGGCAAAGAACCTGCCGCGGGAAAAAGCGCCCTTGAACTCAGTTTGAGTTGTGAGTGCGACAGACTCTATTGTTCTCGACCGACTTTATTGTGATCGGGCAAAGCACCTGGCGTTCGGCCGCACTCACTCCACCGTCACGCTCTTCGCCAGGTTGCGCGGCTTGTCCACGTCCGTCCCCCGCGCACACGCCGTGTGATACGCCAGCAGCTGCAGCGGCACAACGTGCAGGATCGGCGAGAGCGCGCCGTAGTGCTCCGGCATGCGGATCACGTGCAGCCCTTCGTTGCTCGTGATCTTCGTGTCGCCGTCGGCCAGCACGTAGAGCACGCCGCCGCGCGCGCGCACTTCCTGCAGGTTGCTCTTGAGCTTCTCGAGCAGCGCATCGTTCGGTGCGACGGCCACCACGGGCATCTCGCTCGTCACCAGCGCGAGCGGGCCGTGCTTGAGCTCGCCGGCGGCGTAGGCCTCGGCGTGGATGTACGTCACTTCCTTGAGCTTGAGCGCGCCTTCGAGCGCGATCGGGTAGTGCAGCCCGCGGCCCAGGAACAGCGCGTTGTCCTTGCGCGCGAAGTCCTCGGCCCAGCCGATGATCTGCGGCTCCAGCGCCAGCACCGACTGCAGCGCGACAGGCAGGTGGCGCATCTCCTTCAGGTAGCGCGCCTCGTCGGCTTCGCTCAGCCGGCCCTTCGCCTGCGCGATGGCCAGCGTGAGCAGGAACAGGCCCGCGAGCTGCGTGGTGAAGGCCTTGGTCGACGCCACGCCGATCTCCACGCCCGCCCGCGTGATGTACGCCAGCTTGCACTCGCGCACCATCGCGCTGGTGGCCACGTTGCAGATGGTCAGCGTCTGCTCCATGCCCAATGAGCGCGCATGCTTCAACGCGGCCAGCGTGTCGGCGGTTTCGCCCGATTGGCTGATGGTGACGACCAGCGTCTTCGGATCGGGCACGGAGTCGCGGTAGCGGTATTCACTCGCGATCTCGACCTGCGTGGAAATCTTCGCGATGCCTTCGAGCCAGTACTTGGCGGCGCAGCCGCTGTAGTAGCTGGTGCCGCAGGCGAGGATGAGGATCTTGTCGATGTCCTGGAACACGCGGTGGGCGCTGGCGCCCGTGGCGCCATCCTGGCCGACGCCGTCGAACAGCTCGGGCACGATGCCTTCCACGCCTTCGAGCGTGTCGCCGATGGCACGCGGCTGCTCGAAGATTTCCTTCTGCATGTAGTGGCGGTAGGGGCCGAGCTCGGCCGCGCCGCTGTGGGCCTGCACGGTGCGCACGACGCGCGTCACGGGCTTGTGGTTCCTGTCGACGATCCAGTACTTGCCGGGCTGCACGTCGACCACATCGCCTTCTTCGAGGTAGATGATCTGGTCGGTCACGCCGGCCAAGGCCATCGCGTCGCTGGCGAGGAAGTTCTCTGCGCCGTCCTTGCCCGCACCGAGGATCAGCGGCGAACCCGCGCGTGCGCCGACCACGCGCTGCGGTTCGTCGCGGCAGATCACGGCGATGGCATAAGCGCCGTGCAGCTGCAGCACGGCGGCCTTCACGGCTTCGAACAGGTCGCCGTCGTAGAGGCTGTCGACGAGGTGAGCGATGACCTCGGTGTCGGTCTGGCTCTCGAACACGTAGCCCCTGGCTTCGAGCGTGGCGCGCAGGGCTTCGTGATTTTCGATGATGCCGTTGTGCACGAGCGCGATGCGGCCTGGGCGCGCGGCCGGCGCATCGGCACCGGGGCCATGGCTGAAATGCGGGTGGGCGTTGTGCACCGCCGGCGCACCGTGCGTGGCCCAGCGCGTGTGGGCGATGCCGGTGAGGCCTTCGACCTTGTCGTCGCGCACCTGCGCCACGAGGTCGGCCACGCGCGAGGTGGTGCGCGCGCGCGTCAGGCCACCAGCGTGCACCGCCACGCCGCACGAGTCATAGCCGCGGTATTCGAGCCGCTGAAGGCCCTGGACCAGGACCGGAACGATGTTGCGATGGGACGCTGCCCCGACGATGCCGCACATGGTGAGCTGCCTTTTGAATGGAGAGGAGCCTGAATGGTAGGCACGCCAGAAAGAAATATGTCTTCTTAATACCGATAGTTTTGACTTTTTATTTCATGCTATTACATGTATGGATTTTTATTCCATAATTTCACCGAATATGGAATCAATATCGCTAGATTCAATAGACCTGCGCCTGCTCGACGCCCTTCAGCGCGACGCCTCGCAGACCAACCAGCGCCTGGCCGCCGATGCCGGCATCTCGCCGCCCACCTGCCTGCGCCGGGTGCAGCGGTTGCACGAGCAAGGGCTCATCGAACGCCAGGTCGCGCTGCTGTCGCCCGACCGGCTCGCCGCGGCGCTGGGCCACGGCCTGCAGGCGGTGATCGAGATTTCGCTCGACCGGCAGGACGCCGCGTCGCTCGACGCCTTCGAGGCCCGCGTGATCGCAGACGACGCGGTGCAGCAGTGCTGGCGCGTGTCGCCGGGGCCGGACTTCGTGCTGGTGGTGGCCGCGCGCGACATGCCGGACTACGGCGCGCTCACGCAGCGCCTGTTCACGGCCGATGCGAACGTGCGCAACGTCAAGGCCTTCTTCAGCCTCAAGCGCGCCAAGTTCGAGCCCCAGGTGCCGCTGGCACCCCGGGCATGAGGAAGAAGGCGATCAGGCCTTCGGTTTTTTTTGCGGGCGCTTCCAGTTCGGGAAACTGACCTGCTTGCCGCGCGCCACGGTCAGCGCGCCCGGCTCGGTCGACTTGTTGATGGTCGACCCACCGCCGATGGTGCCGCCCGCGCCGATGGTGACCGGCGCCACCAGCACGCAGTTGCTGCCCACGTGCACGTCGTCGCCGATCACGGTGCGGTGCTTGTTGGCGCCGTCATAGTTGGCGGTGATGCTGCCCGCGCCGTAGTTGACGCGCTCGCCCACGGTGGCGTCGCCCAGGTACGCCAGGTGGTTGGCCTTGGCGCCGGGGGCCAGCGTCGAGTTCTTGACCTCGACGAAGTTGCCGATGTGGACCTCTGCGCCCAGTTGCGCGCCGGGACGCAGCCGCGCGAAGGGGCCGACGAGTGCGCCCGCACCCACCGTCACGCCAGCCTTCTCGCCGTCGACGTGGGTGAACGGGTGGATCACTGCACCGGCCTCGATGCGCGCATTGGCAATCACGCAATTGGCACCGATGCGCACGCCCTCGCCCAGCGACACCATGCCTTCGAAGATGCAGTTGACGTCGATCTCCACGTCGCCCGCGCATTCGAGCGTGCCGCGCAGGTCGAAGCGCGCCGGGTCGGCCAGGCGCACGCCCTGCTCCATCAGCGCGTTGGCCTGGCGCAGCTGCCAGGCACGTTCGAGCGCCGCGAGCTGGGCGGGGCTGTTGATGCCGGCCACCTGAAGGGCGTCGGCGGTGACGTGCGCGACCACGGGCACGCCGTCGTCGGCGGCGAACTTCACCACGTCGGTCAGGTAGTACTCGCCCTGCGCGTTCCTGTTGTCCAGCCGCGCGAGCCAGCCCTTGAGCAGGCGCGCGGGCACTGCCATCACGCCGCTGTAGATCTCGCGCACGGCACGCTGCGCTTCGCTTGCGTCCTTGTGCTCGACGATGGCAATGACCTCGCCACCGCCCGCCGCGCGGATGACGCGGCCGTAGCCGCTCGGGTCGTCGAATTCGATGGTCAACAGCGCGAGCCGCTGTCCCCCGCTGGCCGCGATGAGCGCACGCAGCGTGTCCTCGCCGATCAGCGGCACGTCGCCCGACAGCACGACCACCGTGCCGTCGTCCGGCAGCAGCGGCGCGGCCTGCTGCACCGCGTGGCCGGTGCCGAGCTGCGGCTCCTGGCGCGCGAAGCGCAGCGTGGCACCAGGGATGCCGCTGTCCAGCGAAGCCTCGACTTCGGCCGCGCCGTGCCCGGTGACAACCACCACGCTGCGCGCACCGATGCGCGCGGCGGTGCCCGCCACATGCGCCAGCAGGGCGCGGCCACCCAACCGATGCAACACTTTGGGCAGCCTGCTTTTCATGCGCGTGCCCTTGCCGGCGGCCATGATGACGATGTCGACCGGCCCCTGGTTGTCTTGTTGCGGAGTTTGATTCATGCGTTTTTCTTCCCGATTTCGTTGCGCTGCAGTGGCGCGGATTATCGGCGTGCTGCTTGCCGCCGCCGCCCTGGGCGCCTGCAGCGCGATCAAGCTGGCCTACAACAACCTGCCCACGGTGAGCTACTGGCGGCTCGACGCCTACCTGGACTTCAACGGTGCGCAGACACCGAAGGTGCGCGACGAACTCGAGCAGTTGCTGGCCTGGCACCGGCAGAACGAGCTGCCGCGCATCGCCTCGCTGCTGCAGGAGGCGCAGGCGCTGGCGCCGGGCGAGGTGACGCCGGCACAGGTCTGCGCCATGACCGACCGCATCCGCGAGCGCCTGCTGGCCGTGACCGAGCGCGCCGAGCCCGCTGGTACCGAACTGGCGCTCAGCCTGAGCGAGTCCCAGCTGCAGCAGCTGGAACGCAAGTACGCGAAGATCAACGCCGAATACCGCAAGGGCTGGCTCGAGCGCACCCCGGCGCAGGTGCAGGAAAAGCGCTACGACCGGGCCCTCGACCGGGCCGAGGATTTCTATGGCCGGCTCACCGACGAGCAGCGCGACCTGCTCAAGCAGCAGGCGGCGCAGTCGGTGTTCGACCCGCGGCTGACGGATGCCGAGCGCCGCAGGCGCCAGCAGGACGCACTGGCGGTGCTGCAGGAAGGCTGCCGCAACACGGCGGCGCTGCACAACAGCACCACCGCCAGCCAGCGCGCGCAGGCGGTGCGCCGGCTGCAGGCCTACCAGGAAGACCTGCGCCAGCTGGCGGCCACGCGCTGAAGGGCCTGCCTCCTCAGATCAGGGGCGTGGGACGCATCGGGCGCTCGAAGTAGTCGCCCAGCTTTTCCAGCGCATGCGGCTCCATGATGCGCAGCCAGCCGGCGTCGATCTTGTAGAACCCCAGGCGCTGCAGCCGCCGCAGCGTCTTGTTGGTGTGCACCAGCGAGAGCCCGAGCGCGTCGGCGATGTGCTGCTGGTTGAACGGAAACTCGACCCAGCCGTCGCGCACCATGCCCACGCGTTCCGCGCGGCGGTACAGGTGCATCAGCAGCATGGCCACGCGCTCGGCGGCGTTGCGCCGCCCCGAGGTGACGAGGCTGTCGTCGACCATCTTTTCTTCGCCCGCCACCAGCCAGGTGATGTCGTAGCCGAGCTTGGGCTGGGCATGGAACAGCTCCCAGAGCCGCTCGCGCGAGAACGCGCACAGCGTGACGTCGGTCACCGCCTCCACGCCGTGCGTGTGGCCGTCGGCGAACTCGTCCTGCAGACCGAGGAAGTCGCCGGGCAGCAGGAAGCTCAGTATCTGCCGCCGGCCGTCGCTCAAGGTCTTGTAGCGAAAGGCCCAGCCCGAATAGAGGGTGAAGAGCTGCGGGCTGCGCCGGTGCTCGTCGATGATCGAGCTGCCGGCTTCCACCCGCCGGGAGCCGACGCGAAACGCCTGGATGGTCGCGAGTTCTTCGCCCGAGACCGGCAGGAACGCATCGAGGCGGCGCAATGCGCATTGGTCGCACGGATTCATGCCCTGGGGAGGCGACGCGGCAACGGGGTAGTCCTCGAATTTCACGCTTCACTATAGGCCGTTCGCCTGTGTCTTTTGACATTTCGCGGCGTCCCCGGCTTTCCTACACTGCGCATGTCCTCCCCTCACCAGACGCATGACAGACGAACAACCGCAGAAACTCCCGCTCCACGAGGTCCTTTACTGCAGCACGCTGGCCCAGGACCAGTCCCCGGCTACCGTGGGGTCGATCACTTCCCAGGCACGCGCGCGCAACGCGGAGCGCGGCATCACGGGGCTGCTGGTGTTCGACGGCCTGCGTTTCTGCCAGCACCTGGAAGGCCCGCGCGAGGCCGTCGACATGCTGATGCGGCAGATCGAGAAGGATCCGCGCCATGTCGACGTCAGGGTGCTCTACGAGGCCCCCCTGGAGGCCCGCCGCTACAGCGGCTTCGGCATGGGGCTGGCCGAATGCGAGGGCCTCGACCTGATGGCCGGCGTGCACGTGCTGGACGGCGAGGCGGCCCTTCGGCACTTCCTGGACCTGCGGCCCAGCTTCGACATCAACTGCTGAATGGAGCGGCTGGCTCCCCAAAAAGAGAAAAGCGGCCGGAAGGCCGCTTTTTCAGCTCCTGGAGGCGGGCGGTCGATCAGGCGTTGTCCCAGCTGTAGGTCGCGCCGTAGCCGTCCCACGCCTCCATCACGATGCGCTGGCCCGCGGCCACCGTCAGCGATTCGCCGGGTGCGAGCACCAGGTCTTCGCTGGGATTGCGCAGCGTGGCGTCGGGCGTGATCCACACCCGGCCCTGCTTGACCCGCAGGATGCTGGCCGACCGTGCCTTCAGGCTCATCGCCTCGCCGGGCGCGATCTGCCAGGCGCCACGGCGCACGGCCGGCGGAACGGCGGCGGCGCGGGCAGGAACGGACACGGGCGAGAACGATTCGGTGGTGCAGACAGCGGTGGACATGGTGTAACTCCTTGGGCTTTGCCGAAGCGCTTGACAGAAAGAGGCAATAGCGCAGTTCGGGAATGAATGATCGTTTCTACGGCGTTGGCGGTCCAATGAAAACGAGTTAGCCTACTGATGCGTGTTCAGCATCAATCGACCTGGACGCCGACTCGCCCTCCAAAGTCATACCCATGCAACATTCGCAGACCCATTTGCGCTCCCGCCCGATCTCCGCCGGGCACCTGCGCGCCTTCGAGGCGGTGGCCCGGCACCTGAACTTCCGCGCCGCAGCGGAAGAAATGGCGCTGACCCAGTCGGCCGTGAGCCGCCAGATCCAATCGCTCGAGGAAGAGGTGGGCGTGGCCCTGTTCCTGCGCCATACGCGCGCGGTGGAGCTCACGAGCGCCGGCGCCCTGCTGCTGCTGGCGGTGCAGCAGTCGCTGCCGCGCATCGACATGGCCGTGCGCCAGATCCGCCAGAGTGCGGGACGCCAGAGCGTGTCGCTGACCACCTTTGCCTCGTTCGCCTCGATGTGGCTGATCCCGCGGCTGGAGGCCTTCCAGCGCGACAACCCCGAGATCGACATCCGCATCGACGCCAGCGACGTCGCGGTCGACCTCGAAGTGGCAGATGTGGACATCGCCCTGCGCTACGGCCCGCGTGAAAGCATGCCCGCCGGCGCCGTGCGCCTGTTCGGCGAAACGCTGACGCCCGTGGCCAGCCCCTGGCTGCTGAAGAGCAACCCGCCCATCAAGACGCCCGCGGACATCACCCGGTTCACGCTGATCGAGGCCGGCGACGCGCACCGCACGCACCTGGAGTGGCTGACCTGGCGCCGCTGGTTCGAGGTGAACGGGCTGGAGCGTGCGCAGCCCAAGCGCTGGCTCTATTTCAACTACGCCTACCAGATGGTGCAGGCCGCGCTCACCGGCCAGGGCGTGACGCTGGCGCGCAGTTCGCTGATTGCCGAGAGCCTGGCCAACGGCGACCTGGTGGAGGTGCTGCCGCAGCACCGCATGGACTCGCCGATGTCCTACTGGCTGATCGCTGGGCCGCGCAATGCGCTTCGCCCGGAGATCAGGGCCTTCTGCGACTGGCTGCAGCTGCAGGCCGTGACCACGCGCGAGACCATCGGCGAGGTGCCCGATCCGGACACCGTCGACAACATCGACTGACCGAGCCGCTCAGCTCGTTGGCCAGACGACGCCGTTGTCGTTGAGGATCGCGTCGAGCGGCAGGTCGTGCGCCTCTGGCTCGAAGTCTTCAAGGAAGCCGTGGGTGAACCCCAGCCCCACCGTGAACGGCCGCGGCTCCAGCGCGGCCAGCGTGCGGTCGTAGAAACCGCCGCCATAGCCCAGCCGGTAGCCGCCCGCGCTGTAGCCCACGCAGGGCACGAACAGCAGGGTCGGCACGATCAGCTCGGTGTCCTTGGGCTTGGGAATGCCGTAGGCGTCTTCTTCCATCTGGCAGCCCGGGTACCAGGCATGGAAGGTCAACGTCTTGTGGACCTTGTCGATCACCGGCAGTCCGATGCGGCGACGCTGCGCCTCCTCCATCAGCTCGCCGTCTTCCTTCCATCGATGTAGCGCGGGCAGCGGATCGAACTCGCCCTTGATCGGCCAGTAGGCGCCGATCACGGTGTCGGGCCGGCCCACCAGCCAGATGCGCATCACGCGCTGCAGCAGGTCTGCGCGTGTCAGCCGGTCCGGCATGGCCAGGCGTTGTGCGATCAATGCCTTGCGCAGCTGATCCTTCAGAAAACTCGCCGTCGCCGAAGTGCCGGCATCCTTTGACTTGTCCATAATCCCCCGATGCAGTTCCCAAGCATTTTGGCACCCAAGCGCGCCTACCCGCGCAACACGACCCCCGCACTCGTTTTTTCCGCTGTCCTGGCCCTCGCCGCGTTGCTCTCGCAGCAGCCCGCCGCGGCACAGAACGGCAACACCAACGACGACGTGCTGATCCAGATGAAGCAGGCCTTCCAGCGCGGCGACAAAGCCCGCCTGACCGCCCTGCTGCCGCAAGCCCGAGGCCATGCGCTGGAACCCTGGGCCGCCTACTGGGAACTCAAGGCACGCCTGCAGGAAGCCGCCCCCAACGAAGTGCAGGACTTCTTCGCACGCTACCCCGGCACCTACCAGGAAGACCGCCTGCGCAACGACTGGCTGCTGCTCACCGGCCAGCGCCGCGACTGGGACAACTTCTCCGCCTCGCTCGACGGCTTCCGCATGGGCGACGATGCACAGGTGCGTTGCTACGCGGTCCTGGTCGACACGCTGCGCAGTGGCACCGCCACGCAGGCGCAGGCCGACGAGGTGCGTCGCAGCTGGCTCGCCCAGAAAGACCTGGACGACGGCTGCCTCACCGCCGCAGACCGCATGGTCGCCGCCCGCCTGATGTCGACCAACGACGTCTGGAAGAAGGCCCGCCTGGCCATCGAGGCCAACCGCCCGCAGGCCGCGCGCGCCGCCGTCACCATCGCCGCGCCCGATGCGCTGCCGCTGTTCGACGAGCTCAACGCCAGCTCGGCCAAGTTCCTGACCGGCCGCGCCTTCGTGGCAGCCAAGTCGCGCAAGGAGCTGGTGGTGCTGGCGCTCATCAAGGTCGCCATTGCCGATCCCGAACTGGCCGCCTCGCAGCTCGACAGCAAGTGGGGCCCGATGCTCTCCGCCGAAGAGCGCAACTGGCTCTGGGGAACCATCGGCCGCGCCGCCGCCATCAAGCTGTGGCCGCAGGCCGGCAGCTATTTCGCCAACGTCACGAAGAACGGCGACCTGTCCGACGACATGCTCGGCTGGCGCGTGCGCGCCGCCCTGCGTACGGGCCAGTGGAAGGAGGTGGCGCCCGCCATCGACGCCATGAGCGAAACCGCCCAGCTCGACCCGACCTGGGTCTACTGGAAAGCCCGCGCCCTGGCCAGCGTCGGCGGCGACGAACGCCGCGCCCAGGCCCGCGAGCTCTACCAGAGCATCGCCGGCTCGCGCGGCTTCTACGAAATGCTGGCGCTCGAAGAGCTGGGCCAGCGCACCGTGGTGCCCACGCGCCCCGCCCCGCTCACGCCCGAGGAAAAGGCCGCCGCGCGCAACAACCCGGCGCTCGCCCGCGGCCTCTACGCCATCGCGATGGGCCTGCGCCCCGAAGGCACGCGCGAGTGGAACTACGCCACCAACCTGCACGACAAGGGCGGCATGGACGACCGCGCGCTGCTGGCCGCGGCCGACTTCGCCTGCCAGCGCGAGGTGTGGGACCGCTGCATCAACACCAGTGAGCGCACCAAGGGCGTGGTCGACGTGGAGCAGCGCTTCCCGATGCCCTTCCACGACACGGTGCTGCGCAAGGCCCAGGACATCGGCCTCGACCCGGCCTACGTCTACGGCCTGATCCGCCAGGAAAGCCGCTTCATCATGGATGCACGCTCCGGCGTCGGCGCCTCGGGCCTGATGCAGGTCATGCCCGCCACCGCGCGCTGGACGGCCCGCAAGATCGGCATGTCGGACTTCTCGCCCGGCCAGATCAACGACCGCGAGACCAACATCACCATCGGCACCAACTACCTGAAGCTCGCGCTCGACGACTTCGACGGATCGATGGCGCTGGCCGCCGCCGCCTACAACGCCGGCCCCGGCCGACCGCGCAACTGGCGCAACGGGCCGGTACTCGACGCCGCCATCTGGGCCGAGAACGTGCCGTTCACCGAGACGCGCGACTACGTGAAGAAGGTGCTGGCCAACACCACCAACTATGCCGCCATCATCAGCGGCCGGCCGCAGTCGCTGAAGGAGCGCCTGGGCCGCGTGGGGCCGCGCGACGCGGCCGAGCCGGAACCGAACAAGGACCTGCCCTGAGGCCGAACACGGCCCCGCATCAATTCGCGCCGCGTTCGGCATCAATCGCGGCGCGGCGCCCGGCTAGCATCGAAGGCATTTCCCCGAATCACCGCAACGAACGGAGGCCTCCCCATGCGCAAGCTCTATGTCGGCAACAAGAATTACTCGTCGTGGTCCATGCGGCCCTGGGTGCTGATGAAGCAGGCCGGCATCGAATTCGAGGAAGTCGTGCTGCGCTTCGATTCGTTCGATGCCGACTCGCAGTTCAAGCACACCATCGGCGCGCTCAACCCGGTGGCCAAGGTGCCGGTGCTGGTGGACGGCGAACTCGTCGTCTGGGACACGCTGGCCATCGCCGAATACCTCGCCGAAGCCTTCCCCGAGAAGCAGCTCTGGCCCCGGTCGGTGGCCGACCGTGCGCGCGCGCGCAGCGTCTGCGCCGAAATGCATTCGGGCTTCAGCGGCCTGCGCAACCATTGCGGCATGAACATCGAGGCTTCGCTGCCCGAAGTGGGTGCGCGGCTGATGAAGGAGGTGCCTGAAGTCGCCAGCGACCTCGCGCGCATCGTGCAGATGTGGAGCGGCCTGCTGGAGGCGCACGGCGGCCCGATGCTGTTCGGCGCCCAGTTCGGCATCGCCGACGCCTACTTCGCACCGGTCGGCACGCGCATCAAGACCTTTGGCTTGCCGGTGCCGCCGCACATCACGGCCTACATCGAGCGCGTGCAGGCGCTGCCGGGCGTCAAGGCCTGGATCGACGATGCACTGGCGGAGAAGGACTTCCTGCCATTCGAAGAGCCCTACCGCACCCGGCGCTAGGGTCCTGGAGGCAGGTGGCAGGTCAGAACCGGTAGGTGGCCGCGAGGTAGGTCACGATGGGGTTCAGCTTCAGGCTGGCCTCGCTGGTGGCCACCGGCAGGCCGGTGACCGAGGTCGTGGTCAGCCTGGCCTTGGTCTTCAGCGGGATGTACGACACCGAGAACGAGAGGCCCCAGTGCTTGTCGAACTGATAGGCCACGCCGACGTTGACCACGGGTGCGAACGAGCTGTCGAGCTTGGCCGTGGTGTTGACCGCAAACGGCGACTGGTGGAACTGGCTGGCCAGCGCGCCCTGCAGGTTCGAGGTCAGCTTGACGCCGCTGTACCAGACGTAGGTGGCGCCCAGGCCGACATAGGGACGAAAGGCGTCGTTGCCCTCGTTGAAGTAGTACTTGCCCAGGATGGTCGGGCTCCACTGGCGGGCCTCGCCAAGCTGGCCGACGCGGCCCAGGGTGCCGGTGCCGTCGAGCTTGAACTTCGGCGGCACGCCGAACACGCCTTCCACCGCCCAGTGGCTGTCGAGGAAATACATGGCGCTGAGGCCGAGGGTGTCGGAGTCGCTGGCGCTCGCGCCGGAGCCGGGCAGCACGGCCGGAATGGGCGAAGTCACGGTCAGCGGCTTGCTGGAATCCTGCGGTGACAGATGGAACCAGCCCGTGCCGAGGACCCAGTTGCCGGCCTGTTGCGCCATCGCACTTCCGGACGCCAAGGCCCCCAGAGTCGCCAGCGCAAACATCGTCTTCTTCATGCGAATTGCTCCTTTGGTTGAAAGATCCCTCCGCGGATTCGGGAGCTGGCTTGTGTCTGCCGCTTCATTTCGTCCGGTCGACGAACGATTACCCGGTTTGCCTCGAAAATTATCGAACGACCGTTCTATTTTTTGAACCCGGGAGTATCCCTACACTGCACCCATGAAGATTTTTCTCGTTGGCGGTGCACTGCGCGACCGCCTGCTGGAGCGCCCGGTGTCCGACCACGACTGGCTGGTGGTCGGCGCCACGCCCGAAGAAATGGTGGCCCGGGGCTACCTGCCGGTGGGGCGCGACTTTCCGGTGTTCCTGCACCCCGAGACGCGCGAGGAATACGCGCTGGCCCGCACCGAGCGCAAGAGCGCCCCGGGCTACCGCGGCTTCACCGTGCATGCCGCGCCCGACGTCACGCTGGAACAAGACCTCGCGCGCCGCGACCTGACCGTCAACGCCATCGCGCTGCCGGCCGAGCTGGTGGGCGCCGACGGCCGCTTCGACCCCACGCCCGCCGCGCTCGCCGACCCTTTTCACGGCCAGCGCGACCTGCGCGACAAGGTGCTGCGCCACGTGACGGACGCCTTCCGCGAAGACCCGGTGCGCATCCTGCGCGTGGCGCGTTTCGCGGCCCGCTTCGACGACTTCTCCGTCGCCCCGGAAACGATGGCGCTGATGCGCGAGATGGTCGCGGCCGGCGAGGCCGATGCGCTGGTGCCCGAACGCGTGTGGCAGGAGCTGTCGCGCGGCCTGATGGAAGCGCGTCCCTCGCGCATGTTCGAGGTGCTGCGCGACTGCGGCGCGCTGGCCGTGCTGCTGCCCGGGATCGAAACCGGCACGCAAGCCATGGCGGCCATCGATGCCGGTGCGCGCCTGCAGGTCTCGCTGGCGGTGCGCTTCGCCTGCCTCATGCGCAGCGTTGGACAACCGCAGCTGCAGCAGGTGTGCGACCGCTGGCGCGTGCCGGTGGACATCCGGGAGCTGGCCGAGGTGGTGGCGCGCGAGCATGGCCACGTCGACGGCAGCGGCGCACTCGATGCAACGGGGCTGGTGCGCCTGCTGGAGCGCTGCGATGCTTTCCGCAAGCCCGCACGCTTCGCCGAGGCGCTGCTGGCCTGCGAGTGCGATGCGCGCGGCCGGCCCGGCTTCGGCAACGCGACCTACCCGCAGCGAGAGCGCCTGCTCGCGCTGCTGGCAACGGCGGCGGCAGTGGCCACCGATGCGGTGGCGAAGGCTGCGCAGCAGTCGGGTGCCACCGGCCCGAAGATCGGCGAGGCGATTCACCGGGCGCGGGTGGAAGCCGTCGCGGCATCGCTGCCGGCACGAACCTGAAACGGCCGCCCGCTGACGCCAAAGGGAGATTCGGCATTTGCCGACACGCGCGCATGATGGCGCGTGTTATGGTTTTTCCCAATGCCAAAGTCCTCCAGCAACTTGCAGTTGCCTCCTCCGTTAGGCCGGGACGCAGCCCTCTTTCTCGACTTCGACGGTACGCTGGTCGGACTCGCGCCCACGCCTGAAGCCATCGAGATTCCCCCTGCCCTCGTGCCCCTGCTGGGCGATCTGCGTGACCTGCTCGGCGGCGCGCTCGCCGTGGTGTCGGGCCGCCAGATCGATTCCATCGACCGCTTCCTGGCCCCGCTGCGCCTGCCCGCGGCCGGCGAGCACGGCGTGCAGCGCCGCGACGCCGAGGGCCATATGCAGGAGCAGCGTGCGCCCGACCTCGTGTCCATCCTCGACATCGCCAACGAACTCGCGCGTGTGCACGAAGGCCTGCTGGTGGAGCGCAAGCACGCCGCCATCGCGCTGCACTACCGGCTCGCGCCGCAGCTCGAGGCGGTGTGCCGCGACGCGATGTCGCGCGCCATCGCGCACGAACCGCAGCTCGAGCTGATGCACGGCAAGTTCGTCTTCGAGGTGAAGCCTGCCGGCGTGCACAAGGGCATCGCCATCGAGGCCTTCATGAGCGAAGCGCCCTTCGCGGGCCGCATGCCGGTTTTCCTCGGCGACGACACCACCGACGAAACCGGCTTTGCCGTGGTGCAGCCGCGCGGCGGCATCGCCGTCAAGGTCGGCTCCGGGCCGAGCCTGGCGCTGCACCGCCTCGAATCGCCGCGCGACGTCTATGAATGGCTGGTGCAGGCACGCGACCTGCTGACAGCCCCCGAAAACAAGAACACCGAACCCCCGAGGAGCCCCCGATGAGCGAGCAACAACTGATGGAGGCTCCCGAAGACCGCGCGGGCGAGGCGCTGGCCGGTGCCGCCGGTCCCGACGACAAGGCCCCCGTCGATGCAAAGGCGGCCGCCGCGCCCGGAACGCGCGGCTTCGCGCCGCCGGCCGAACCTTCGCTGAACGTGGGCGTGATCGGCAACTGCGCCTACAGCGCGCTCATCGACGCGCGCGGCCGGGCCGTGTGGTGCTGCCTGCCGCGCTTCGACGGCGATCCGGTCTTCAATGCCCTGCTGCATCCCGGCGAAGACTCCGGCGCCTGGGCCATCGAGATCGAGGACTTCGCCTCCAGCAAGCAGTGGTACGAACCCAATACCGCGGTGCTGCGCACGCAGCTGTTCGACAGCGCGGGCCAGGGCATCGAGATCACCGACTTCGCGCCGCGCTTCTACAGCCGCTCGCGCTACTTCCGCCCGCTGATGATGGTGCGCCGCGTGCGGCCGATCGCCGGAGCGCCGCGCGTGCGCGTGTCGCTCGACCCGCGCTTCCAATGGGGCGCCGTGGCGCCGGAGGAGGTGACGCGCGGCAGCAACCACATCCGCTACGTCGGTCCCGACGTGACGCTGCGGCTGAACACCGACGCCTCGATCTCGCACATCCTCGCGCGCCAGCCTTTCGTGATCTCGCGCGAATACAACTTCATGTTCGGCGTGGACGAGACGCTGCTCGACGGCATCGCCGACACCGCGCGCAAGTTCGAGCAGGAAACCATCTCCTACTGGCGCACCTGGAGCAAGCGCCTGGCCATTCCCTTCGAGTACCAGGAGGCGGTGATCCGCGCGGCCATCACGCTCAAGCTCTCGCTGTACGAGGACACCGGCGCCATCGTGGCCGCCATGACCACAAGCATCCCCGAGGCGCCGGGCAGCCAGCGCAATTGGGACTACCGCTACTGCTGGCTGCGCGACGCCTTCTTCGTGGTGCGCGCGCTCAATTCGCTGAGCGAAGTGGGCACCATGGAAGACTACCTGCGCTGGCTCGGCAACGTGGTGATCGGCTCGCACGGCGAGCACATCCAGCCGCTGTACGGCATCGGGCTGGAGCGCGAGCTGCCCGAGTCCTTCGTCGAGGGCTTGCCGGGCTACCGCGGCATGGGTCCGGTGCGCGTGGGCAACCAGGCGCAGGAGCACTTCCAGCACGACGTGTACGGCAACATCGTGCTCGGTGCGGCACAGGCCTTCCACGACCATCGGCTGCTCAGCCGCGCGGGCGTGGCGGAGTTTCCGCACCTGGAGGCGGTGGGCGAGCAGGCGGTGCGCGTGTACGGCACGCCCGACGCCGGCATGTGGGAGCTGCGCACGCGCGCCCGCGTGCACACCAGCTCGGCGCTGATGAGCTGGGCCGCCTGCGACCGGCTCTCCAAGATCGCACGCGCGCTGAACCTGCCCGAGCGCGCGGCCTACTGGCACGGCCATGCCTCGCGCATGAAGGAAGAGATCCTCGCCAAGTCGTGGTGCGAGGAGCGCCAGGCCTTCGCCGAAAGCTTCGGCGGCCACGAGCTCGACGCGAGCATCCTGCTGATGGTGGAGGTGGGCCTGATCGACGCGCGCGACCCGCGCTTCATCTCCACCGTCGACGCCATGGAAAAGTCGCTGTGCGACGGCCCCTACATGCGCCGCTACGAGGCCGCCGACGACTTCGGCAAGCCCGAGACCGCCTTCAACATCTGCACCTTCTGGCGCATCGACGCGCTCGCCAAGATCGGCCGCAAGGCCGAGGCGCGCCAGATCTTCGAGACCATGCTCGCGGCACGCAACCCGCTGGGCCTGCTGTCGGAAGACACGCACCCGGTCACCGGCGAGATGTGGGGCAACTTTCCGCAGACCTATTCGATGGTCGGCATCATCAATGCGGCCGTGCGCCTGTCGGCGCCCTGGGATTCCTGCATATGAGCCGACTCGTCGTCGTTTCCAACCGCGTGGCGGACCCGCGCAAGCCGGCGGCCGGCGGCCTCGCCGTGGCGCTCGGCGAGAGCCTGCAGCAAAGCGGGGGCCTGTGGTTCGGCTGGAGCGGACAGATCGTCGAGGGTGGCCCGACCGGCGAAGGCGAACTGCACAGGCAGCAGGCCGGCAATGTCACGCTCGCCACCATCGACCTGAGCCGCGAGGACCACGACAGCTACTACCTCGGCTACAGCAACGACGTGCTGTGGCCGGTGTTCCACAACCGCCTGGACCTGGCGCACTTCGAGGCCGGCTTCATCGGCGGCTATCGGCGCGTGAACCAGCTGTTCGCGCGCAAGCTGCTGCCGCTGCTGAAGGACGACGACATCATCTGGGTGCACGACTACCACCTGATCCCGCTGGCGGCCGATCTGCGCGCCATGGGCTGCAGGCAGCGCATCGGATTCTTCCTGCACATTCCGCTGCCCCCGCAGATCATCACCGCGGCCATTCCGCAGCACGCGTGGCTGATGCGCTCGCTGTTCTCCTACGACCTGATCGGCTTCCAGGCGCAGCAGGACGTGCAGCACTTCGAGCACTACGTGCGCAACGAGGCCCACGGCGAGTACCTGGGCGACGACATGTACCGCGCCTACGGGCAGACGGTGCGTAGCAACGCCTTCCCGATCGGCATCGACGTCGACGAGTTCGCGGCGCTCACGCACGCGAAGGAGTCGCGCGACATGTACGAGACCATGAAGCGCGAGTACTCGAGCCGCCGGCTGTTGCTGGGCATCGATCGGCTCGACTACTCCAAGGGCATTCCGCAGCGCGTGCGCGCATTCCGCGAGCTGCTGGCCAACTACCCCGAAAACCGGCGCAGCGCGACGCTGATCCAGATCGCCTCGCCCACGCGCGAGACGGTCGATGCGTACGGAGACATCCGGCGCGAGCTCGAATCGCTGTGCGGCGCCATCAACGGCGACTACGGCGAGCTCGACTGGATGCCGGTGCGCTACATCCACCGCATGGTGGCGCGCAAGCGCGTGCCGGGGTTGTGCCGCGCGGCGGCCGTCGGGCTGGTGACGCCGCTGCGCGACGGCATGAACCTCGTGGCCAAGGAATACATCGCGGCGCAGGACCCGGCCGACCCGGGCGTGCTGGTGCTGTCGCGCTTTGCCGGCGCGGCCGAGCAGCTGAAGGAAGCGCTGCTGGTGAATCCGTACGACACCCATGGCACGGCCGAGACGGTGCAGCAGGCGCTGCAGATGCCGTTGGAGGAGCGGCGCGAGCGGCACCAGAAGCTGCTGTCTCGCATTCGCGAGCAGGACATCCATTGGTGGCGCCGGAGCTTTCTGGATGCGCTGCGGGAGGCTGCGAGCGAGCGCTGAAACTGTCTGTTCAGTTCAGTTCGGGGGCGTGCTCACACCGACCGGGGGACATTCGCGGGGGGGGAGCACCCGGTGTCCTTCGCACGCGCCACGGAATGAGACGCTCACCAGCCAGTGAGCAAGCGCACGAAACGCATCACCGGCCGGCCCTGTTCGGGTCCTGAAACCAGCCCCGCCGCCGGCGCATGAATCCGCAGATGCGCCGTCGCCAGCGCAGACACCTCGATCCAGCCGCCATGCGCCAGGTGATGCATATCGCCCTCGTTCAGCACCGCCTGCGCCATGAGCACCGTCTCGCCGAACCACCCGGGCGGGGACACCACGCGCACCCGGCCCTCGGCCACCTGCAGCCACGTGCCGGCATCGACAGCGGTACGCAGGGACTGGCCCGGCTCCAGGATGACGGAGGCAGGTGCGGAGGTGAGCGTGGTGATCATGGCGTGCCTTGAAAAGCGGTGATTCGGGTATCGATCGTAGAAATCCGACCACTCAAAAAACAGGCACACGCCACGGCTATTGCGACCGGAACAGCCCGGCTGTGAACGCATCTGTTATGGTCGTTTTCCCGAGCAACTGCATCTGTTTTCGGATGCCCGGTGCGGGGAACATCGACGCCATGGACTCGCTACCGCTCTACCGCCAGCTCTCCGCGCACTACGTGGACGCGATCCACATCGGTTCGCTCAAACAGGGCGACAAGATGCCGTCGCTGCGCAGCCTGATGCGGCTGCACGACATCAGCCTGTCGACCGCGCTGCAGGTCTGCCGCGCGATGGAGAGCGACGGCTGGGTCGAGGCACGCGACCGCTCGGGGTATTTCGTGCGGCGGCCGCAGCGGCTGGCCATCGCGCCGATGGAAGAGCCGGTGGCTGGCGTGCCGCCCGACCCGGCGCAGTTCGTCAGCATGCGGGCGCGCATGGCCAACTTCATGGCGCGCGGCCGGCACACCGGCGTGAAGCTCAACTTCGCCATCGCCCGCGCAGCCCCCGAGCTCTATCCGGCCGAGGCGCTGCGCAACTCGATGACGCGCGCGCTGCGCCAGCGGCCCGAGCTGCTGACCACCGCCTCGTCGCAGAAAGGCCACGAGCAGTTCCGCGAGGCGCTGGCGCAGCGCAACCTGCGCGTCGGCATGACGGTGCCGCCCGACGAAGTGCTCGTCACCAACGGCTGCATCGAGGCGCTGAATCTCGCACTGCGCGCGATCGCCAAGCCGGGCGACACGGTGGCCGTGGAGTCGCCCACCTTCTACGGACTGCTGCAGGTGCTCGAAAGCCTGGGGCTGCGCGCGCTGGAGATCCCGACCAGCCCTCAGACCGGCATCTCCCTCGAGGCGCTCGACCTCGCCATCCACACCTACGACGACATCAAGGCCGTGGTGGTGGTGCCGCACCTGCAGAACCCCATCGGCAGCGTGATGCCCGACGCCCACAAGCAGCGGCTGGTGCACCTGTGCGAGAGCCATGGCATTGCGCTGGTCGAGGACGACACCTACAGCGACCTTGTGGAAAGCGACACGCCGCTGCGCGCCATGAAGTCGTGGGACCGCACGGGCAACGTGATCTATTGCGCCTCGCTGCACAAGGTACTGGCGCCGGGGCTGCGGCTGGGCTGGATCACCGCCGGACGCTGGCATGCGCAGGTGGAAATGCTCAAGTACGCGCAGACCCGCAACAACGAGGCACTGGCGCAGATCGCGGCGGGCGAGTTCATCGCCAGCGGTGCCTACGACCGCCACCTGCGCCGGCTGCGCGAGCGGCTGCACGTGCAGCGCGACCAGACGGCGGACGCCATCGCCAGGTATTTTCCGGCCGGCACGCGGCTGAACCTGCCGCGCGGCGGGCTGCAGCTGTGGGTCGAGCTGCCGGCGCAGCGCTCGTCGGTGGACGTGTTCGAAGCCGCGCTGCGCGAGCACGTGCTGGTGGCGCCGGGCGCGCAGTTCTCGAACTCGGGTCGCTTCGACAACTACCTGCGCCTCAACTGCGGCTGGCCGTATTCGAAGGCGGTGGATGCGGGGCTGAGGCGGCTGGGCGAGATCGTGGCGGCCGTGCGGCCGCCGGGCTAGCTGCGATTCAGACGATGTAGAAGACGACCGCGTCGCGCCTCGCGGCCGCGGCTGCAAAGAATCGCTTCACGCCTTCCATGAAGCCCGCGAGATCCTGTGTGCCGTCCTGCCAGACCCTGGCCCAGTAGAGCTCGGCGAACTTTGCCGGCTCGCCCATGAAACGGCCCATCAGTTCCGCCACGTCGCACTGCGCGAGCCGCGCCGCCGCGCGCTCCACGTGGGCCGCCGTGAGATAGATGCAGCCCAGGCCGTCGGTGCCTTCGAGCTCTTCGCCATCCACCGCCTCGGGCATCAGCGTGCGTACCACGTCCCAGGCCTGTTCCACCGTCTGGCTATAGTGCGGACCGCCCTGCTCGGCAGGCGAGTGCAGGAAGTCCGACACGGTGGACGGATCGATCACCAGCGCGCGCAGCCGGTAGCGGTCGAGGGCGTAGAAGGCGGCGCCGATGCTCAAGTGCTGGGCTCCATGCGTGCGGCGCGTGCGACGGCCGCGAGCGCCATGCTCACGCTGTCGATGTTGCGCTGCGCGTTGTCGATGTTCCTGAAGTGGTCGGGCGAGCAGATCTGGTTGAGCAGCAGCGTGCGCTTGAAGTGCACCAGCGCCTGGCGCAGGTCGCCCTCTTCCTGCGCGATCAGCCCCAGATCGTTGTGGGCGGTGGCGGCTGCCGGGGAGATGCCGCGGCAGTCGCGCTGCTGGATGTCGAGCGAACGCTCGAACAGTTCCCGGGCCCGGACGAAGTCGCGCCGCGCCATGTAGAGGCCGGCGAAGTTGTTGAGCATGTCGGAATGCAGTTCGGCATCGCCTTCGCCCGGCGGGAGCTTGTCGAGGTGCACGAGGGCGCGCGCGTAGCAGAGCTCCGCCTTCTCGTCCTGGCCAGAGTCGGCGTAAAGGAACGCGAGGTTGTTGAAGGCGCGCACCACGCCGTCGCTGGAGCCGCCCCGGGCCTCGGCAACCGCCATGGCGATGGTCTTCTTGTAGAGCGTCTCGGCCTCGTCGGAGCGCCCGGCCGCGGCGTGCAGCAGCGCAAGGGTGTTGGTCGGCCCGCGCCGCCAGCTGTCGTCGAGGCCGAGCTGCCCGGCCATGGCCAGCGCCTCGTCGGCCGCGGCCTGCGCCTCGTCGTTCCAGTGCAGCCGGCGGCACAGCTCCGCATGGCTGGACAGGTGGAGCACCACGGCCTTGTGCGGGCCGCCGTACAGCCGGCGGCTGGCGGCGACGGTTTCGGCACAGAGCTTCTCGGCACTCGGCAGGTCGCCCTGGGCCAGCGCGTCGCGGTAGCGCGCCTCGCGGTCTTCGAGCAGCTTCAGCAATGCGCCCTGCTCGTCGGATGCCGCGCCGCGGGCCTTGCGCTCCTCAATGTCGGCCAGGGCCAGGTCGAGTGCCTTGCGGGCGATGTCGATGTCCTCCGCCGGCATGCCGATCTTGCGGCCGATGGACAGGCTTTCCTCAAGGCAGGCCCGGGCCTTGTCGAGGGCGCCGAGCTGGTGGCAGGCCTGCCCCAGCATGCACAGGCTCATCGCGAGGTTCTGGTGCGGGCCCTTGAACACGCGGCGCGCGCTGGCGACGACCTGCTCGCCGATGGCGACGGCCCCGGCCCAGTCATCGGCCTCGGCTGCGGCCACGAAGCGCTCCTGCAGCCGGCTGGCTTCGGCGAGGGCGGCGAGGTCGAAGTCCTTGGCGTCGCTCGCCGCGGCGCGGCGGACGTTGCGCCGGGCCGCGGCGTCTTCCTTCCTGGCCCCGGCCGCACCCTGCCGCGCCAGCTGCCGGTGAATCCAGTAGAGGTCGAACAGCAGCCACGGCAGGACGAGCACCAGGCCGAAACGCGATCCCGGCAGGCCCGCCATTCCGTACAGCAGCAGCGCCAGCTGCGCCGCGCCGCCCAGGTAGCTCCCCAAATAGAAGCGATGCGCCCCGATGAAGCCGCCCACCAGCCACAGCAGGTAGGCATAGGAGCGGCGGCGGGGCAGCTGAGTCATTGGTTTCGCCGGCGCGCGTGGCCGTTCAGTCGAGCAGCGCCAGCGCCGCGTAGTCGCCGACCTTGTCGCCCAGGCCGGCAGGCACGAGGCGCACGCCGTGCGTGAGCGGCGGCAGCTTGCCGTCGACCTGCGCCTGCAGCCTCGGCAGCAGAAAGTCGCGGTGGTGCCAGAACACGCTGCCGCCCAGGCTGATGCGCTGCAGGTCGAGCGTGGCGATCAGGTTGTAGAGCATGCGGCCCATCACGCGGCACAGCGCATCGACGATCTCGAGCGAATGCCGCTCGCCACCCGCAGCCGAACTGAAAAGATCGGCCGCAGGCTGGCCGAAGCGCCGCGCGATGGAGTTGCCGGCAATCAGCCCTTCGACGTCGCCGACGTTGCCGCAGCCGCACAGCGCGCCGCTGGCGTCGTCCACCACGAAGCTGTGGCCGGCATGGCCGGCGTTGCCGTTCTTGCCGCGCAACGCGCGGCCGTCCACGCACAGGCCGACGCCGACGCCGGTGCTCCAGGTGACGTAGGCGCAATCGTCCACGCCCTGGAGCGCACCCCAATGGCGCTCCGCCTCCAGCGCGGCCACGGCGTCGTTCTCGACCCGCACGCGGGCGAAGCGCCTTGCCAGCGGGGCCTCGATCAGCGCGGTCATCCAGGTGTTGGGCAGGCCGCGCGCCGGGCCGGCGATGCCGCCGCAGATGTTGGGCGTGGCCAGTTCGACCTGGCCGTCGCGCAGCTCGAAAGGCCCGGCCGACGACACGCCCACGCGATCGATGCTCGCCGCATCGATGCCCTGCTGCGCACAGACCTCGTCGATCATCCGCATGATCTGCACCGCCACCGCATCGTTGTCGCCGGTCTTGGCCGTGGGCTCGCTGCGGCGGCCGATCAGCGGCGCGTCGCTCGAGGCGGAAAGGCTCACGGCCACCTTGGTGCCGCCGATGTCTACGCAGGCTCTCATTGCTGTTTGTCTCTTGTCTACAGAAGGCGCGCGACCAGCGCCGCGATCATGCTGAGCACCACCGTGCTCGCAATCGGCAGTTGCCATTCGCGGCCGAAGGCGCGGAACTCGAAATCGCCGGGCAGGCGTCCGAAGCCGAAGCGGCGCAGCCAGGCGGCCAGCCCGCTCATGAGCACCAGTGCCAGGACGACGACGATCAGCCAGCGGAACATATGGACAACAGTCTAGGCCGAGAGAATGGCCATGGCTTGCCGGTGGAGTTCGGGCGTTGCCGCCGCGATCACCCGCCCGTCGGACTTCAGCCCCAACGGCTGGCCCTGCCAGTCGGTGATGACGCCGCCCGCCGCCTCGATCAGCCCGGCCGGGCCGAGGTAGTCGTAGGGCTGCAGGCCGGTTTCGACCACGAGGTCGATGGTGCCGCCCGCCAGCTGGGCGTAGCCGTAGCAGTCGCCACCGAAGCGGCGCATCGCGCACTGGCGGCTGAGTCTGTCGAAGGCGGCCCAGTCGGCCGGCGCGAAGATGTCGGGCGAGGTGGTGACGATGCGGGCCTTGGCCACGTCGGTGCAGCCGCTCGCGCGCACGGGCTGGCCGTCGCGCGTGGCGCCCTTGCCCCCGTCCTTGGGGTTGTGGCCGATCCAGCGTTCCTCGAGCACCGGCATGTCGATCATGCCCAGTACCACGCGCCCACCCTCCAGCACGCCGATCAGCGTGCCCCACAGCGGCGAGCCGGTGATGAAGCTGCGCGTGCCGTCGATGGGGTCGAGCACCCAGATGCGCCCCGCGTCGAGCCGCTCGGGGCCATGCTCCTCGCCGTAGATGCCGTCGGCCGGCACGCGAGCGCCAAGGATGTCGCGCATGGCCGTCTCGGCCGCGCGGTCGGCCAGCGTGACGGGGCTTTCGTCGGCCTTGGTGATGATGTCCAGCGGCGTACGGAAGTAGCGCATCGACTGCGCGGCCGCGGCATCGGCCAGCGCCTGGGCAATCGACGGGAGATCGGGGGTCGAGGAGCTCATGGGAGAGAGGAGTACACGTGCCAAAACTGCGATTAGACCCGAGCCGGGCCGGGTTTGACACGGCAGTGGCGCCAGCCCTAGCATGGCCCGGAAATTGCCAGGGAACACGACAAATGACTTCATCCAGATTCCTGCGGAGCGCGTGGCTCGCCCTCCTGCTCGGCGCTTCGGCCCTGCTGGCTCACGCCACCCCTTCCGCCACGGAGGAAAAGCTGATCGACACGCTGATCCAGCGCGTCTCGAAGATGTCGGCCATGGTCTTCATGCGCAACGGCAGCGAATACAACGCCGCGGATGCTGCCAAGCACATGCAGGCGAAGTACGACCACTTCAAAAAGGAACTGGTGACGGCCGAAGACTTCATCGAGCGCTGCGCCTCGCGCTCGGAGATGACGGGGCAGGCCTACAAGGTGAAGCTGACCGATGGCGTGGTGCGCGACGCCAACGAGTTTCTCAACAGCGAGCTGCGCGCGCTGCGGCAGGCCGCGAAGAAGACCGGCGGCTGAGGGCCTCGTCCGCGCTCCCTAGCGCTGCTGGCCCCAGCGGCGAACGGTCAGGCGCTCCAGCGTCTTGAAGCCCAGGCTCTCGACCAGCAGGCCGATCAGCACCACCAGGGCGAGGCCCGCGAACACGCGGTCGGTGTAGAGCTCGTTGCGGTTCTGGAAGATGTACCAGCCCAGCCCGCCCTTGCCCGACGAGGCACCGAACACCAACTCCGCCGCGATCAGCGTGCGCCATGCAAAGGCCCAGCCGATCTTCAGCCCCGACAGGATCGACGGCAGCGCCGCCGGCACCAGGATCTGTAGCACGTAGGGCAGGCCCTTCAGGCCGTAGTTGCGCCCCGCCATGCGCAGCGTCTCGGGCACGCCCTGGAAGCCGGCATAGGTGTTGAGCGCCAACGGCCACAGCACCGAATGGATCAGCACGAACACGAGGCTGCCGCGGCCCAGCCCGAACCACAGCAGCGCCAGCGGCAGCAGCGCAATGGCGGGCAGCGGGTTGAACATGGACGTGAGCGTGTCCAGCAGGTCGCGGCCGACGCGCGTCGACACCGCGAGCGTGGTGAGCGCGAAGGCCAGCAGCACGCCGGCGAGGTAGCCCTGCAACAGAACGGCCAGCGAGATGCGCACCTTCTCGATCAGCTCACCGCTCGCGAGGCCTCCGAACAGCGCCGTTGCCGTGGCGGTGAAGGTGGGCAGCAGCAGGTCGTTGTCCTGCCAGCGGGCCGCGAGCTCCCAGAGCACGGCGACGACGGCGAGGATCAGGCCCTTGCGCAGCCATGCCTGCGACCAGATGCGCTCGCCCATCGGCAGCGAACGCTCCACCGGTACTTCGGTGAAGGGCTCCAGCGTGCGCTCGTACTCGGGCCGGACCGGCGGGACGATGGCACTCATGCGATGGCCTCTTCCTCGAACAGCATGTCGTGGATCCGCTGCGCCGTGCCCTGGAATTCGGCACCGCCCACACTCGCCAGTGTGAAGCCATGGCTGTTGACCTCGGCGCGCATGCGCCCCGGGTGCGGCGACAGCAGCGCGATGCGGTTGCCCACCACCAGCGCCTCCTCGATGGAGTGGGTGACGAACAGCAGCGTGAAGCGCACCTCGTCCCACAGCTCGAGCAGTTCCTGCTGCATCCTGCGACGCGTGAGCGCATCGAGCGCGGCGAAGGGTTCGTCCATCAGCAGCACGCGCGGCTGCATCGCGAGCGCGCGGGCAATGGCCACGCGCTGCTTCATGCCGCCGGAAAGCTGGTGCGGATGCACCTCGGCGAACTTCGCCAGGCCGACCTTGCCTAGATAGTGCAGCGCGCGTTCCGCGGCCTCCTTCCGGCCCAGCGTGCGCGAAGCGAGCAGCGGGAACATCACGTTCTGCTTGACGGTCTTCCACGGCGGCAACTGGTCGAACTCCTGGAACACGACGATGCGGTCGGGACCAGGCTGCGCCACGCGCCGGCCGTCGATGCGGATCTCACCTTCGACCGGGGGAATGAAGCCGGCCACGGCCTTCAGCAGCGTGGACTTGCCGCAGCCCGAGGGACCGAGCAGCACGAAGCGGTCGGCGGCATGCACGTCGAAGCTCACGCGGTGCGTGGCGCGGACGAGGCGCTGGGGGGTGCGGTATTCGAGGCTGACGTTGTCGACCCGCAGCAGTGCCGGTGCCGCGGCAGTGTCTTGCCCCCTCTCCCGCTCGCGGGAGAGGGAGTCACCCCGCGAATCAAGGACCGCCGCCGTGCCGCTCATCAGTTGCCCGACACGTTCTGCGCATCGTCGAAGAAGTAGTCCTTCACCGAAGCCGGCTTGTTCCTGATCGCGCCCACTCGGTGCATGAACTCCGCCAGCGGATAGGTGTTCTGCGGCGTGGTCTTGAACTGCACCTCGGGGTTCCTGATGATCTTCAACAGCAGATCGCGGTCGAGCTTGGCGTTGCTCACCTTCAGGTAGATGTCGGCCGCCTTCTCAGGGTTGGCGGTGACGAACTTCGCCGCCTCGTCGAGCGCATCGACGAAGGCCTTGTACGTCTTCGGGTTCTCGCTGCGGAATTTCTCCGTTGCGTACAGCACCGTTGCAGACGACGGACCGCCCAGCACCTGGTACGAGTTGAGCACGATGTGCGCATTCGGATTGCCCGCGAGCTCCTGCTCCTGGAACGGCGGATTGCCGAAGTGCCCCGTGATCTCCGTGCCGCCCTTGATGATGGCCGCTGCAGCATCGGGGTGCGGCACCGCCACGCTGATCCTGTCGAGCCTGTCGAACTCCTTGTCGCCCCAGAGCCTGGCCGAGGCGAACTGCAGCACGCGCGACTGCACCGAGACACCCACGGCAGGAAGTGCGATGCGGTCCTTGTCGGTGAAGTCGGCGATGGTCTTCACGTTCGGGTTGTTGCTCACCAGGTAGTACGGGAAGTTGCCCAGCGAGGCCACGCCCTTCACGTTCTGCCGGCCCTTGGTGCGGTCCCAGAGCGTGAGCAGCGGCCCCACGCCGGCGCCCGCGATCTCGATGTTGCCCGAGAGCAGCGCGTCGTTCACCGCCGAGCCGCCGGAGAGCTTGACCCATTCGACCTTGGCATCGACACCCGCGGCTTTCGCGTGCTTCTCGATGAGCTTCTGCTCCTGCGCCACGTTCAGCAGCAGGTAGACGATGCCGAACTGCTCGGCGATGCGGATCCGGCCCTCGGCGTGTGCGGCGAGGCTGCCGGCCAGGAGGCCCAGGCCGGCGACGAGCGCGGCGGCTTTGCGGGTGAAGCGGTTCATTGAAGTCGGTCCGGGAACGAGAAGATCAGAAAGGGGTATCGCCGACGATCGTGGTGCGGTTGAGGCGGCGGCGCAGGTGGTCGGGCGTACCCGCCGCGAGATGCATCAGCGAGCGGTTGTCCCAGAACACCAGGTCGTGCGGCGCCCATTTGTGGCGGTACACGAACTCGGGCTTCACGCTGTGCGCGAACAGCTCGGCGAGCAGGGCATCGCTTTCCTGCGCGGGCAGGCCGACGATGCGCGTCGTGAAATGCTCGCTGACGAACAGTGCCTTGCGGCCCGTCTCAGGGTGCGTGCGCACCACCGGCTGCACGGCGGGCGCAACCTGGTCGATCTGCGCCTGCGAGAGCTTGGGCCGCCACGGATTCTTCGCGCGCAACTCTTCGTACTTGGCGAGGTAGCTGTGCTCGGCCTTCAGCGGCAGGATGCGCTGCTGCAGCTCGGGGCTCAGCGATTCCCATGCAAGATGCTGGTTGGCGAACAGCGTGTCGCCGCCTTCGCTCGGCAGCTCCTGCGCGTGCAGCAGGGAGCCCAGGCTGGGGTTGGGTTTGTACGAAATGTCGGAATGCCAGTAGACGCCCGCATCGCCGAGGCCGATGGGCTCGCCGTTCTCCTTGATGTTGGAGACGATGAGGATCTCGGGGTGGTTCTTCAGCTGGAACTGGTGCAGCACGTGGATTTCGAGCGGGCCGAAGCGGCGGCTGAAATCGATGTGCTCCTGCGGGGTGATCTGCTGGTCGCGGAAGACCAGGACGTGGTGGTCGAGGTGGGCCTTGTGAAGGCGGATGAAGTCTTCGGTGTTGATGGGCTTCGAGATGTCGAGGCCTACCACCTCGGCGCCGACCGGGGCATCGAAAGGGCGCACTTCGAAGTGCTGCGAAGGGGCATTTACCTCGCTGGTGGGGGCGGCAGTCATGCCGGGAATGTAGGGGGCGGGGTTTGGATCGCCAACGAACTCTTTGTTGCTAGCTTATGACTTTGTTTTGAGGGGCTGATGTCTTTCCGGGGCCGGGTCTCGCCCCGGCAGGCGACTCACTTTCTTTTGCTTCGCCAAAAGAAAGTAAGCAAAGAAAAGTAGGTCGCCCGCCGGGGCGAGTCCCGGCCCCGGAAAGCAACCCAAGCCAACCGCTCAAAGCGTATGACTGCGATCCCCTTCTGCAAACCCCATCGCATCCCAAGCCTCGCCGACGGCAAAGCCAATCACCTTGAACAACTCCCCCATCTCGTGCTCATGGATCAGCCGCGCCGCCATCGCCCGCTCCGCGACGGACCCCGCTTCCATCCGAGCCAGCAACCCGCAGTTCAGCAGAAACCGCGCCTGGCTCGTATAGCCCAGCACTTCGAGCCCCGCGTCCTGCCCCGCCAACGCAATGCCGGTGAAGTCGACGTGCGCGGTGATGTCCTTGTAGCCCACGTCGGCCAGCGGGTCGCCATCGGCCTGGTGCGCGCGGTGGCACATCACGGTGCCCATGTGGCGCTGCGGGTGGTAGTACTCGGCCTCGGGAAAACCGTAGTCGATGAGAAAGGCCGCGCCCTTGCCGAGCCGGTCGGCCAGCGTGGCGATGAAGGCCCGCGCCTGCGGATGGATCTCGGTCAGGTAGTCGTGCTCGCCGGGCACCTCGACCGGCGGCCGCAGTTCGGTGACGCGATCGGCCCAGGCCCAGCCGTCGCCTTGCGCGTTGCGCACCACGCCGCGCTCGAACCACTGCCCACCCACACGCGCCAGCAGTTGCACGGGCATCGCATCGAGCACCTCGTTGCCGACCACCACGCCTTCCATCGAATCGGGCAGCTCGTTGAGCCATTCAACGCGGTCCGCATAGCGCACCAGCGCCTGCTGCTGCCGCTCGCGCAGCGTGCCCGACAGGTCGACGATGCGATAGCGCACATCACTGCGCCCCATCTCGTCGAGCGCATGCAGCAGCTGAACCGCGAGCGCCCCCGAGCCTGCGCCGAATTCCCACACCGTGTCGGTGCCCGTCTTCTCCAGTGCCTGCGCCACCTGCGCCGCCAGGGTCTGCCCGAACATCGGCGTCAACTCGGGCCCCGTCACGAAGTCGCTGCCCGACGAGGGCATGTGGCCGAACTTGGCCGAAGTGTTGGCGTAATAGCCCAGGCCCGGCGCGTACAGCGCGAGCGCCATGAAGCGGTCGAACCCGATCCATCCGCCCGCGCGCTCGACGGAGCGCGCGATGAGGTGGTCGAGGGCGGTGGGTAAACTGCTGGGGGTCGTCTTTGTCGTCACAGCGCCATTCTCCCCTCCTCGCATGAGCCCCGCCGCGCCTCCCTCCTCCGCTTCCCGCCGCACCGTCCTCGTCACCGGCGCGGGCCGCAGGCTGGGCCGCGAGATCGCGCTGGCGCTCGCCGCGGGCGGCTGGCAGGTGGCGGTGCACTACCGCAGTTCGCGCACCGAGGCCGAGCAGACGGTGGCCGACTGCGCCGCGCTCTCGGGCGATTCGGCGCTCTTCGCGGCCGACCTCGAGGACGAACAGGCCACGCGCGCCCTGCTGCCGCGCGTGGTCGCGCGCTTTCGCGGCGTCGATGCCGTGGTGCACAGCGCCGCGCTGTTCGAGCACGACGAGGCCGCCACCTTCAGCTACGCACTCATGGAGCGCCATGCGCGCAGCAACACCGGCGCGGCAATCCTGCTGGCGCATGCCCTGCACGAGCACTTGGCGGCCCGCGACGCGCAAGGCGTGGTGGTCCATCTGCTCGACCAGAAGCTCTGGAACCCGAACCCCGACTTCCTGAGCTACACACTTTCCAAGGCCGCGCTCGAAGCCGCCACGCCGATGCTGGCGCTGGCCCTTGCACCGCGCGTGCGCGTGGTCGGCGTGGCGCCCGGCCTTACGCTGGCGAGCCACATGCTGGACGACGACAGGTTCGCGCAGCTGCACAAGCTGTCGCCGCTGGGCCGCTCCTCCACCCCGGACGACGTGGTCGCCACGGTGAGGTTCGCGCTGGAGAACCGCTCGATCACCGGCACCACGCTGCTGGTGGACGGCGGCCAGCACCTGATGAAATTCGAGCGCGATTTCTCGCTCATGTGAGCACCACCATGTCCATTCCCATGCCCGTGCAAGGCCGCCAGACACTCACCCTCCAGGGCCTGCGCTTCGACGCCAACCTGGGCATCCTCGAGCAGGAAAAGACGGCGCCGCAGCCGATCCTGGTCGATGCCGAGCTCAGCCTCGGCCCGCAGCCGCTGCTGCCGCAGGACGACGACATCTTCCACGTGCTCGACTACCGCAAGGTGCGCCGCATCATCATCGAGGAGTGCACCGCCGAGCACGTCAACCTGCTCGAAAGCCTGATCGGCAAGCTGGTGCAGCGCCTGCTGCAACTGCCCGGCGTGCTGGGCGTGCGCGTGAAGATCGCCAAGCTCGAAATCTTCGACGACTGCGAGGTGGCGATCCGCATGGAAGCCGGGGAATGGTGATCCGGGGCAAAATCCCCCCTTTCCCCCCAAGACATTGCTGCCCATGAACGCCGTCTGGATCGACGAGGCGCCCGCCGCCGCCGACGCCACTGCCAATTCCCTGAAGATCGAGCGCGAAACGCACAAGCTCGAAAAGCGCCTGTGCCGCCAGGTCGGGCAAGCCATCGTCGACTACAACATGATCGAAGAGGGCGACAAGGTCATGGTGTGCGTCTCGGGCGGCAAGGACAGCTACGCGCTGCTCGACATCCTGCTCAAGCTGAAGGCGCGCGCGCCGATTCACTTCGACATCGTCGCGGTCAATCTCGACCAGAAGCAGCCCGGCTTTCCCGAAGAGGTGCTGCCCAGGTATTTGAGCGACCTGGGCGTGGACTTCCACATCGAGAACCAGGACACCTACAGCATCGTCAAGCGCGTCATTCCAGAGGGCAAGACCACCTGCGGCCTGTGCAGCCGGCTGCGCCGCGGCATCCTGTACCGCGTGGCCGACGAGCTGGGCGCCACCAAGGTCGCGCTGGGCCACCACCGCGACGACATGCTGCAGACCTTCTTCCTCAACATGTTCTTCGCCGGCAAGCTCAAGAGCATGCCGCCCAAGCTGGTGAGCGACGACGGCAAGCACGTCGTGATCCGCCCGCTGGCCTACGTGGCCGAGAAGGACACGGTGCGCTGGGCCCAGCACCGCGAGTTCCCGATCATTCCGTGCACGCTGTGCGGCAGCCAGGAAAACCTGCAGCGCAAGCAGGTAGGCGAAATGCTGCGCGAATGGGACAAGAAGTATCCCGGCCGCGTGGAGAACATGTTCACCGCGCTGCAGAACGTGGTGCCTTCGCACCTGCTCGACGGAACGCAGCATGACTTCAAGGGTCTGAAGGCAACGGGCGTGGCGGACGACGATGGCGACAAGGCCTTCGACCCGCCTTCCTTCGATTTGCTCTCCCAGGCACCTGCCGCCCTGCGCATCGTCCAGGGCTGAACGGGCAACCCAGGGGAATTTTGGGCTTCAGCGCCCGGAGACCCTCATGAAATCTGCGTTCTCGGCTCTTCTTCTTGCCGCAAGCCTGACGGGCTGCGCCACCTCCTGGGTGGTCGACAGCGACGTGAAGAGCTTTTCCTCCATCGGCACCGTGGCCCCCGGCGCCACCTACCGCTTCGACCGCCTGCCCTCGCAGCAGGCCGACGGCGCGCGGCAGGAATCGCTCGAAGCCATGGCCGGCGCCGCGCTCGACAAGGTCGGCCTGCGCCGCGACGATGCCAGGCCGCAGTACACCGCGCAGATCGGCGCGCGCGTGACGGCAGGCCTCTCGCCCTGGGCCGACCCGTGGCTCTACAACGGTCCCTGGGGCTACGGTTACGGCGGCTATGGCAACTACGGCCGGCGCTGGTACGGCGGCGGTTGGTATGGCGGCCCGATGTTCGCGCCGCCGGCCAACCCCTGGTACGAGCGCGAGGTCAGCATCGTGCTGCGCGAGGCAGGCTCCAACCGCGTGGTGTACGAAACTCGCGCCCGGAACGACGGCCCTTACACCTCGAGCACGGCGATCCTGCCGGTGATGTTCCAGGCCGCGCTGCAGGGCTTCCCGAACCCGCCGCAGGGCGAGCGCCGGGTCAACATCGAGCTGCCGACGGCGCAGGCCCGGAAGTAGCGCCTTCTAGAATTCCCCGGATGGAAGAAGCCACCCGCCTGATCGCCGTTCGCCACGGCGAAACCGCCTGGAACGTCGACACCCGCATCCAGGGCCAGCTCGACATCGGGCTCAACGCCACGGGCATCTGGCAGGCACAGCGCGCCGGCAGTGCGCTGGCCGACGAGCCCATCGGCGTCGTCTATGCCAGCGACCTCTCGCGCGCCTGGCAGACCGCCGAGGAAATCGCCAGGCCCCACGGCCTGCCCGTGCAGCCCGAGCCGCGCCTGCGCGAACGGGCCTTCGGGAACTTCGAGGGCCTGAGCTTTGCCGAGATCGAAGCCACGCTGCCCGTGCAGGCCAGGCTCTGGCGCGAGCGCGATCCCGAATTCGAGCCCGAGGGCGGCGAGAGCCTGCTGATGTTCCGCGACCGTGTGACGGGCGTGGCCGCCGAACTGGCGGCGCGCCATCCGGGCGAACTGGTGGTTCTGGTCGCGCACGGCGGCGTGATGGACGTGCTCTACCGCGCCGCCACCCGCCAGGAGCTGCAGGCGCCGCGCACCTGGCAACTCGGCAATGCCGCGATCAACCGCATGCTTTGGACGCCGGAAGGCTTCAGCCTCGTGGGCTGGAGCGACACCGCCCATCTGACGGCAGGTGACGCGCTCGACGAGACGACGAGCTAAGCATCGCTCTTCACGATGCGCTGTGTGTTGTCCGAGGTGCGCCCTTCGCACACGCCCCCGAATCCCTCAAGCGTGCGAAGCAGCCCCATGGCCCGCTTCCGCCTTCGCCTCGTCCGGCAGACTCACCATCGGCCCCGTCCCGCTGTAGCGGTCCAGCGCGAGGTAGATCGCCGGCGTGATGTACAGCGTGATCACCTGCGAGAAGATCAGCCCGCCCACCACCGCCACGCCCAGCGGCTGGCGCAGCTCGGCGCCGGCGCCCAGGCCCAGCGCGAGCGGCAGCGCGCCCATCAGCGCGGCCAGCGTGGTCATCATGATCGGCCGGAAGCGCAGGCGGCAGGCCTCGCGGATCGCGTCCACCGGCTGCAGGCCCTCGGTGCGCTGCGCATCGAGCGCGAAGTCGATCATCATGATCGCGTTCTTCTTCACGATGCCGATCAGCAGCAGGATGCCGATGGTCGCGATCAGCGTCAGGTCGAAGCCGAAGAGCTTCAGCGAGATCAGCGCGCCCACCGCCGCCGAAGGCAGCCCGGCGAGGATCGTGATCGGGTGGATGTAGCTCTCGTACAGCACGCCGAGCAGCACGTAGATCACGAGCACCGCCAGCACCAGCAGCACCGCCTGGCTGGACTGCGAACTCTGGAACACCGCCGCGTCGCCGCCGTAGGTGGTGATGATCGAGGGCGGCATCTTCAGCTCGTCCTTGAAGCGGTCGATCTTCGCGGTCGCGTCGCCCAGCGGCACGTCGGGCGCGAGGTTGAACGACACCGTCACCGCCTGCAGCTGGCCCTGGTGGTTGACCGCGGTCGGCCCCACGGTGCGCTTGACGGTCGAGAAGGCCGACAACGGCACCAGCCTGCCCGTGGTGCTGCGCACTGACAGGCGCGAGACGTCTTCCTCGAACTGGCGATCGTTGTCGGCCGCCGAAAGGATCACCTGGTAGGTGTTGCTCGTGCCGTAGATGCTGCCGATCTGGCGGTCGCCGTAGGCGTTGTAGAGCGCGGTGCGCAGGTCGCCCACCGCCACGCCGAGCACGCCGGCCTTGTCGCGGTCGATGTCGAGCGTGGCCTGCAGGCCGCGGTTCTGCGAGTCGCTGGTCACGTCGCGGAAAGCCGGGTCGGCGCGCATGCGCTCCATGAGCCGCGTGGCCCACGGCACCATCTCGCCCGCGTTCACGCTCTGCAGCGTGTACTGGAAGCGCGCCTTGCTCTGGCGTCCGCCCAGGCGCAGGTTCTGCACCGGCTGCATGTAGACGGCAATGCCGGGGATCTCGCGGAAGCGCTGGCGCAGCGATTCGAGCACCTTCGCCATTGGCGGGCGCTCGCTGCGCGGCTTGAGCACCGCGAACAGCCGCCCGGAGTTCTGCGTGGCCGTGGGACCGCCCACGCCGACGAAGGAGCTCACGTAGTTGACGCTCGCGTCGTCCTTGAGGGTGGCGGCCACGCGGTCCTGCAGCGCCTTCATGGCGCTGAATGAAATGTCCTCAGCAGCCTCGGTCGTGATCTGGATCTGGCCGATGTCCTCTTCGGGGAAGAAGCCCTTCGGGATGGTCGCGAACAGCCAGCCGGTGACAACGAAGGTCAGCCCCGCGATCGCCAGCATCACCTTGCGGTGCATCAGCGTCCAGCCGAGCGAGCGCATGTAGGTTGCGTGCACCGCGCGGTAGCCGCGCTCGAAGGCTCGGCCGATGGCCGTGCCCGGCTCGGGATGCTCTTCTTCGTGATCGAGCGCGCCCGCACGGCGCGGCACCTGCTTGAGCAGCCGGCTCGCGAGCATCGGCACCAGCGTGAGCGACACCACGGCCGACACCAGCACCGCCAGCGCCACCACCACCGCGAACTCGTGGAACAGCAGGCCGATCACGCCGGGCATGAAGAAGATCGGGATGAACACGGCCACCAGCGAGATCGAGATCGACACGATGGTGAAGCCCACCTCGCGCGCGCCGCGCAGCGCCGCCGCGAACGGGTCCATGCCCTTCTCGACGTAGCGCATGATGTTCTCCAGCACCACGATGGCGTCGTCCACCACCAGCCCCACGGCCAGCGTGATGCCGAGCAGCGAGATGTTGTCCAGGCTGTAGCCGAAGGCATAGAGCAGCGCCACCGCGCCGATCAGCGAAATCGGAATGGTCACGGCCGGGATCAGCGTGGCCACCAGCCGGTGCAGGAACAGGAAGATCACCAGCACCACCAGCGCGATGGTGCCCAGCAGCGTGAGCTGCACGTCGTGCACGGCCTCGCGGATGGAGATGGAGCGGTCGTTCACCATCTGGATCTCGACCGACTGCGGCAGCTCCGCCTTGAAGCGCGGGATGAGCGCGCGCACCGCATCGACCACCTGCACGGTGTTGGCGTTGGGTTGGCGCTGCACGGCCAGCGAGATCGAGTCCTGCCCGTTGAAGCTGCTCGCGGTCTTCACCGACTCGAAACTGTCCTCGATGGTGGCCACTTCGTCGAGCCGCACCGGCGCGCCGTTGTGCTGGCCGACGATCAGCTTGGCGAAGTCGGCCGCCTTCAGGAGCTGGCGGTTGGCCTGGATGGTGAGCGTCTGGCGCGGGCCGTCGAGCACGCCGACCGGCGTGTTGGCGTTGGCCGAGTTCACGGCCTTGGCCAATTCGTCGAGCGTGATGTTGCGCGCGTTGAGCAGGTCGGCATTGGCCTTGATGCGCACCGCGAAAGCCTTGCGGCCGTACACGCCCACCTGCGCCACGCCATCGATGGTCGACAGCGTGGGCGAGATCAGGTTCTCGGCGTAGTCGTTGAGCTCCGACGGGTTCATCGACGGCGAGATCAGCGCGATGAACAGCACCGGCGCGTCGGCCGGGTTGACCTTGCGGTACGAGGGCAGCTGCGTGAGCTCCTGCGGCAGCTGGCGCTGGGCGCGCAGCAGCGCGGCCTGCACGTCGACCGCGGCGGCGTCGATGTCGCGGCTGCTCACGAATTCGAGCGTGATCGAGGACACGCCCTGCGTGTTCACCGAACTGATGGTCTGCAGGCCCGGGATGGTGGAGAACTGCTTTTCGAGCGGCAGTGCCACCGAACTCGCCATGGTGTCCGGACTCGCGCCCGGCAACTGCGCATTGACGTTGATGACCGGCGTGTTGTAACTGGGCAGCGCGGCGACGGGGATGCTGAAGTACGCGAAGATGCCGACGACCACGGCCGCCGCGGACAGCAGCACCGTCATCGCCGGACGGCGGATGCAGAGCTCCGAGATGTTCATGCGCGTTCCCGCTGCGGCGGCTTGATGTCGGCGCCGTCGGAAGAAGCGGCGCTGCCGGGCGTGACGCCGGTGGTGCCGTTGCCCGTTGCGCCAGGCGCACCCGGCGCCTTGGCATCGACGCGGACCTTGCCGCCCGGGCGCACGTTCTGGCTGCCCTCGATCACCACCTGCTCGCCCGGCTCCACGCCGCTCACCGCCACATTGGTGCCGAAGGTGTGCAGCGTCTTCACCTTGCGGCGCGTGGCGGTCTTGCCCCCGTCGACCACATAGAGCGAAGTGCCGTCGGACAGCATCATCAGCGCCGCGGCCGGCACCACCGTGGCGCCGTTGAGCGTGCGCACCGTGATGCGCGTGCCCACGAACTGGCCGGGCCACAGGCTCTGGTCGGCATTCGCGAACACGGCCTTGGCGCGCACCGTGCCGATCTGCGGGTCGACGGTGTTGTCGACGAAGTCGAGCGTGCCGCTCAGCGGCGCCTTGCCGCCGGTGACGACGGCCTCGACCTTGGCGTGCGTGCGCGCGGCTTCCAGCAGATCCTGCAGGTTGCCTTCGGGTACCGGGAAGCTCACGGCAATCGGGTCGAGCTGCGTGATGGTGACGAGCGACAGCGTCGGCTGCACCAGCGTGCCCGGGTAGATGTTGACGGCGCCGATGCGCCCGGCGATGGGCGCGCGCAGCGTTGCGTAGCCCAGCGCCACCTGCGCCGACTGCACGGCCGCGCGGTCGGCGGCCACGGAGGCCCGCTGAGCCTGGAGCTGCGAGAGCGTGGCGTCGGCCGCGCTCTTGGCGATGAAGTTCTGCGCCACGAGGTCCTGGCTGCGCTTGTACTGGCGCTCCAGGTCGGCCATGGTGGCCTCGTCCTTCTGCTGCTGCGCGCGGGCGCGGGCGAGGTTGGCCTGGTCGTTGCGGTCGTCGAGCGTGAAGAGCAGCTGGCCGGCCTTGACGAACTGGCCTTCCTTCACATGCACCGCGCTCACCGTGTTCGTCACCTGCGGACGCAGGTCGACGCTGTTGAGAGACACCACGCTGCCGTTGACCTGCACAGTCACCGGCACATCCTGCTTCTGCGCGGTGGCCAGGGTCACGAGTGCGGGGGCGCCGCCGCTGTTGCTGTTCGCAGCCGGAGCCTTCGCGTCCTTGCCGGCAGACTTGTCCCCGGACATGCTCCACCACCCGCCCGCGACGGCTACGATCAATACGCCCGCAAGGGCGACAGCGACATTTTTCTTCATGGGTTCTTTGTGCACTTTGGGCTGACAGCGGCTATTGGATCAGCGGCCGACTCCCGGTGTTCGTGGCCCCCGTAAAGAAATGTAAAGCCAGTCAACCGAAAGCCCCGCACTACCTGCTGTGGCCGGCGCCGGGGAACCGCACCCCCTCGCTAAAATCGCCGCTCCACAGCCTCTGGATAAACCCCATGAACCGCTGCAAGACACCCACGAATGCTCTCACCTTCATAGCGCTTTGCACAGCAGCCATTGCTGCGGCAGGCCTTTTTCCGCTCACCGCCAGCGCGCAGGACGAAGTGCCCCGGCCGCAGACCCAGAACGAATCGCTCGTTGGGGGCCGCAATTTCCCCATCGGCACCCTGCGCGGCAAGTTCACGGTCCTCAACGCGCCCGACGTCGACCTCGACGGCCATGCCGATCGGCTGGGGGCCGGCGCGCGCATCCGGAGCCCGCAGAACATGCTGGTCATGCCCGGCGCCATCACCGGCCAGAAGTACCTGGTCAACTACACGCGCGATGCCGCCGGCCTGCTGCGCGAGGTCTGGATCCTCACGGCCGACGAAGCCTCGGCCCCACGCGAATCGCTGAACAAGCCGTTCCTGAACATCTGGCCGTTCACCTCGAACGACACCGTCAACACGCAGTAGGCAAAGACGGCGGCGCGGCCCATGCGCTGACCGCCGCCGAGCCCTCCCCGTTGTTGCGGAGGGCATGAGAGAGAGCTCCCCATGAAAAAAGTATTCATCAAGACCTTCGGCTGCCAGATGAACGAGTACGACTCGGACAAGATGGCCGACGTGCTCAACGCCGCGCAGGGCTACGAGCCCACGCAGAACGTGGACGAGGCCGACCTCATCCTGTTCAACACCTGCTCGGTGCGCGAGAAGGCACAGGAAAAGGTGTTCTCCGACCTCGGCCGCGTGAAGCACCTGAAGGCCAGGGGCGTGAAGATCGGCGTGGGCGGCTGCGTGGCGAGCCAGGAGGGCGAGGCCATCATCGCGCGCGCTCCCTACGTCGACATCGTGTTCGGCCCGCAGACGCTGCACCGCCTGCCCGAGATGCTCAACGACCGCGAGCGCCTGAACCGCCCGCAGGTGGACATCAGCTTCCCCGAGATCGAGAAGTTCGACCACCTGCCACCCGCGCGCGTCGAGGGCGCGACGGCCTTCGTGTCGATCATGGAAGGCTGCTCCAAGTACTGCAGCTACTGCGTGGTGCCCTACACCCGCGGCGAGGAGGTGAACCGCCCGCTCGACGACGTGCTGGTCGAGATCGCCGGCCTGGCCGAGCAGGGTGTGCGCGAGATCACGCTGCTGGGCCAGAACGTGAACGCCTACCGCGGCAGGATGGGCGACACCGCCGAGATCGCCGACTTCGCGCTGCTGATCGAATACGTCGCCGAGATCCCCGGCATCGAGCGCATCCGCTACACCACGAGCCACCCGAACGAGTTCACGCCCCGGCTGATCGAGGCCTATGCCAAGGTGCCGCAGCTCGTGAGCCACCTGCACCTGCCGGTGCAGCACGGCAGCGACCGCATCCTGATGGCGATGAAGCGCGGCTACACCGCCATGGAATACAAGAGCACGGTGCGCAAGCTGCGCGCCATTCGCCCCGAGCTCGCCCTGAGCAGCGACTTCATCGTCGGCTTCCCCGGCGAGACGGACGACGACTTCAACAAGATGATGAAGCTGATCGACGACTGCCAGTTCGACGCCAGCTTCAGCTTCATCTTCAGCCCGCGCCCCGGCACGCCCGCCGCCGCACTGCAGGACGACACGCCGTATGAAGTGAAGCTCGCTCGCCTGCACACGCTGCAGGCCGTGATCGACGTCAACGTGAAGCGCTTCGGCCAGGCGCTGGTCGGCACCACGCAGCGCGTGCTGGTGGAAGGCGCCTCGCGCAAGGACGCGAACGAACTCATGGGCCGCACCGCCTGCAACCGCGTCGTCAACTTCGAAGGCGACGCGCGCCTCGTCGGCCAGATGGCCGACCTGCGCATCACGCGCTCGCTGGCCTACACGCTGCGCGGCGAGGTCGTGACGAGCGAATCGCCGATGCCGGTGCTCGCCCACTGATGGCGAAGCGACCGTCTACCCGGGGCTCGTTCCAGCAGCTCCTGCTGTTTGCCTTCCTGCTGATCACCGCGCTGCTGGTCGGCGTGGCGCTGCGTTCGGTGCTGCAGTACGACGCGCTGATGACGCAGAGCCGCGACGCGGCCGCGCGCGCGCTGCGCCTGTCGGGCGCGGCCCAGTCGCTGGCCGAGCGCAGCGCGGCCATGGAGCGCGCCGGGCGCCAGTCGCTGGTGCTCAACGACGCAGTGCTGCGCCGCCGCTTCGACGACGCTGCGCGCGAGGCGCACCAGGTGCTCGAGCGCCTGGAGAAGAACGGCCTGGCGCCCGCCGGCATCGAGATGTGGCGCACCCAGCTCGGCGTGATCGAGGGCCTGATGAGCGGCAACGCCGACAGCGCCCTGGCCCGCGAGAGCACGATGGCGATGCAATTCCGCGAACTCGACGCGCTCAACACCAATCTTGCGCAGCAGGCGCAGTTCCTGATCGAAACGCAGAACGACGCACTGGCCAGGCGCATCGAGAACGCGCGCCGCCGGCTGATGCGCGAAGTGGTGGCCGCCAGCGTGCTGGCCGTGTCGCTGGCGCTGGCCTTCGGCATCTGGCTGGCGCGGCCGTTCAAGCGGCTGGAGCACGCCATCGTCGGCCTCGGCCAGAACCGGCTCGACGAACCCATCGACATCCGCGGCCCGGCCGACGTGCGGCGCGTGTCGCAGCAGCTCGAGTGGCTGCGGCTGCGCCTGACCGAGCTCGATGCCGACAAGGCGCGCTTCCTGCGCCACGTGTCGCACGAGCTGAAGACGCCGCTGGCCGCGCTGCGCGAGGGTGTCTCGCTGCTCGAAGACGGAGTGACCGGTCCGCTGAACCCGGCGCAGCTCGAGGTTGCGCAGATCCTGCAGCAGAACACCGTGTCGCTGCAGGGCCAGATCGAGGCGCTGCTGCGCTTCAACGCCGCCGCCTTCGAGGCGCGCGAACTGCGCCGCGAGCGCACCGAGCTGCTGCCGTTGATTGAAGAGCAGATCGAGGCCCAGCGCCTGCAATGGCAGTCGCATGGCCTGCGCGTGCGGGCCGAGGGCGACCCCATCGCGATCACGGTCGACCGCACCAAGCTCGGCACCGCGATCGCCAACCTGCTGAGCAACGCCATTCGCTTTTCGGTAACGGGCGGTGTCATCACCCTGGCGGTATCGGGGACGCCCGAGGCAGTGCACATCGACGTCAACGACGCCGGGCCGGGCATCGCCGAGGGCGACCGCGACCGGATCTTCGAACCTTTCTTCCGCGGCGAGCGCCAGCCCGAGCACACGGTGAAAGGCACGGGCATCGGACTTTCCATCGTGCAGGAGTACATTGCAGCCCACGGGGGCCGCATCACCCTGCAGCCGGGCGGACCCGGTGCTCGCTTTCGCATCGAACTGCCGCGCACGGCCTGACCACCCTGGCGTCTTCTCCTCTCCAACACTGCCTCACCGCCTCGCGTCCTTTCTTCGACCCATGTCTTTTTCGTTCGTCCGCCGTTCCTCCTTCGCCGGGGCGATGACCGTGCCTTTCGTCCTGCTGCTGGCCGCCTGCGCCACGCAGCCCAAGCCGCCCGCGGAGGCCGAGGCGCTGCCGCCGCCCCCGGTCGTGCCGCGCGTGATGCCGGTGGAGGCCGAGCCGAAGGCGCCGGCCACGCAGCCCGCCTCGTCGCTCTTTACTTTGATGACGCAGGGACCGCAGGCGGCCATGCTGTCGTATGCCGACAAGGTGCGCCCGCTGAACGGCGCCGACCTGAGCACGGAAATCTCGCGCATCGGCGACCCGGGCGATTCGCCCACCACGCAGATGCAGCTGGCGCTGCTGCTCTCGCAGACCCGCGTGCCGGCCGACCTGGCGCGTGCCCTGGGCCTGCTGCAGCGCGTGATCGCCAACCCCGCACCCGAGGCCCAGGCCCTGCACCCGCTGGCACGCGCCCTGGCCGCGCGCTACGTGGAGCAGCGCCGCGTCGAGGACGATCGCGACAAGCAGGTGCAGCAGCTGCGCGACAGCCAGCGCCGCATCGACCAGCTGAACGACCGCATCGAAGCGCTGCGCGCCATCGAGCGCAGCTTCGCGCGGCCCAACACGGCGCCCGCAGCACCGGCGGCGCCCAACGGAAGCAAACCGACCCCATGAGCACTACCGGCGCCCGCCTCCTCGTGGTCGACGACGACCCGGACATGCTGCGGCTGCTCTCGATGCGGCTCAGCTCGGCGGGCTACCAGGTCACGGCCGTCACCTCGGCCGAGACTGCGCTCACGCAGCTCGAGATCGAACACCCGCAGCTCGTGCTGAGCGACGTGCGCCTGCCCGGGCGCGACGGCCTCCAGCTCTTCGACGAGATCCGCAAGCGCCATCCCTCGCTGCCGGTGATCCTGCTCACCGCGCACGGCACCATCCCCGACGCGGTCGAGGCCACGGCGCGTGGCGTGTTCACCTACCTCACCAAGCCCTACGACGGCCGTGAGCTGCTCGACAAGATCGCGCAGGCGCTGGCGCTCGGCGCGCCCGCCACCACGCCGAGCAAGGCCGGCGACGACAGCTGGCGCTCCGAGATCGTGAGCCGCAGCAACCGCATGGCCGAACTGCTGGCCGAGGCGCGCATGGTCGCCAAGTCGGACGCCTCGGTACTGCTGCGCGGCGACTCGGGCGCCGGCAAGGAAATGCTCGCGCGCGCGATCCACAAGGCCAGCGCGCGTGCCGACAAGCCCTTCGTGGCGGTCAACTGCGGTGCCATTCCCGAAGCGCTGCTCGAGTCGGAGCTGTTCGGCCACATGAAGGGCGCCTTCACCGACGCCCATGCCAACCACAAGGGCCTGTTCCAGCAGGCCGACGGCGGCACGCTGCTGCTCGACGAAATCGGGGACATGCCGCCCGCGCTGCAGGTCAAGCTGCTGCGCGTGCTGCAGGAGCGCGCGGTGCGCCCGCTGGGCGCGAGCCAGTCGATCCAGGTCGACGTGCGCATCGTCTCGGCCACCCATCGCGACCTCGACGCCGCAATGGAGGCCGGCCAGTTCCGCGAAGACCTGTATTACCGCCTGAACGTGGTGACGCTCACGCTGCCACCGCTGTCGGCGCGGCGCGAGGACATTCCGCTGCTGGCCAACCACTTTCTGCAGCGCCTGTCGACCAAGTACGGCAAGCGGCTGTCGGGCTTCGCACCCGAGGCGCTGAAGGCGCTGACCACGGCCGCCTGGCCGGGCAACGTGCGCCAGCTGTTCAACGTGGTCGAGCAGGTCTGCGCACTGTCGAGCTCGCCGCTGATTCCTCTGGCGCTGGTGCAGCGCGCGCTGCGCGTGCCGACGGTCGAGGTCCAGACCTACGCCGAGGCCAAGCAGCGTTTCGAGCGCGACTACCTCGTCGGCCTGCTGAAACTGACCGACGGCAACGTGGCCGATGCGGCCCGCCTGGCCGATCGCAACCGCACGGAGTTCTACCGGCTTCTGCAGAAGCACGAACTCACGCCAGGCCACTTCAAGGCCGACGCTGTCGCTCCTGGCGGGGACCCTGTCGCCGAGTAGCGACGCCCCTAAGTCATTGATTTATATAGCCAATCCCTACCCGCCCAGGAGGCTTGTCGGGATTCGGCGACAAAAACAGGGGTTTGGAGGCCTTCCGGCAGCCTCCTCCCGCGAAAAACACCTCCGGATCGGTCCAAGTCATTGATCTGAAAGCGTTTTTCCAGCCTGGCACAGGGTTTGCCCCTGTACTGGCATGACAGCACTAACCAGCCCATCTTTCGCACTGCGCCAGCAGCGCGACGGCCTGCGTCAAAAGCAGTTTTCCTCCTCGCGGCCCCGTGCCGCGGGCCATTCGCTCGCCGCGCTCGCAAGCGCTGGCGGCGCCGAGCCGGATTGCGTGATCAAGCGCTTTCCTGCCATTGGCGACACCCCTTCCCTCGACAAGCAACGTTGGTAAATCACATGAAGCCGAACGACTTCTCCCAACTGAACGTGCTGGCCGACACCGATTTTTCGCACCGCAGCGCGGTTCGCGAGGAACGCCATCCCAATTCGGTCACCGCCCCGCCGGTCAACCGCGGTTCGATGACGCCCCGCCCCTGGCGCGGTTTCTGGAACAGCATCGGCACCGCCCTGCTGGTCAGGCTCGGTGCCGGCGGCAAGCGCCAAAGCGCCGGCCCGGCCGAAGCCCGCCAACCGTGGCAGCGTGCCGCGGCCCAGCGCCGCAACGCGTTCATGCTGCTCACCGTGCTGAGCACCGTGATCGCCTCGACGCTGTTCGCCGGCGTGCAACCCGACTACGACAACGTCTGGCTCGAATACGGCCAGATCGGCCTGTACGGCCTGCTCTCGGGCTGGGTCGTGACCGGCTTCGTGACCGCACTCATGGGCTTCTACGTCTCGGTACGCGGTGACAAGCACGCCCTGTCGGCGAAACAGGTGGCCAACCACCCGATGAACCCCGAGGCCCGCACCGCGATCATCATGCCGATCTGCAACGAAGACGTTGCCACGGTATTCGCCGGCCTGCGCGCCACCTGCGAATCGGTCGCCTCCACCGGCCACGCAAAGCAGTTCGACGTGTTCGTGCTGTCCGACAGCTACAACCCCGAGACCGCCGCCGCCGAGCGCGCCGCCTGGGAAGACCTGCGTGCCGCCCTGGCCGAGAGCCCCAACCAGCCGCAGGTCGAGGTGTATTACCGCCTGCGCACCCGCCGCACGCACCGCAAGGCCGGCAACGTGGCCGACTTCTGCCGCCGCTGGGGCAAGGACTACCGCTACATGGTCGTGCTCGACGCCGACTCGGTGATGAGCGGCGACTGCCTGACCTCGATGGTCAAGCTGATGGAAGCCAATCCCACCGCCGGCATCATCCAGACCGCGACGCAGGCCATCGGCCACGTCACGCTGCATGCCCGCGCACAGCAATTCGCTTCCCGCGTGACGGGCCGCCTGTTCACGCTGGGCATGCAGTTCTGGCAACTGGGCGAATCGCACTACTGGGGCCACAACGCGATCATCCGCGTCGAACCCTTCATGAAGCATTGCGCGCTGGCCCCGATCAAGGGCACCGGCGGCATGTCGGGCGGCATCATGTCGCACGACTTCGTCGAAGCCGCGCTGATGCGCCGTGCCGGCTACAACGTGTGGCTGGTGTCCGACCTCGTTGGCAGCTACGAGCAGCAACCGCCGGACCTGCTGGCCGAACTGCAGCGCGACCGCCGCTGGTGCCAGGGCAACCTGCAGAACGCCCGCCTGATGGCCGAGCCCGGCATCCACCCGGTGCACCGCGCGATGTTCGTGACCGGCACCATGGCCTACGTCTCCGCCCCGCTGTGGCTGGCCTTCCTGACGCTGGGCACCGCCCTGTGGCTCAGCGGCTCGAGCCTCGTGTCGAGCTGGAGCGTGCTGCCCGCCGAACTGGCCGGCCTGTGGGTCTGGACCCTGTGCCTGCTGTTCCTGCCGCGCGTGCTGGGCATCGCTGCCGTGCTGATGCGCGGCGAGCAACGCCAGTACGGCGGTGTGTGGGGCCTCGTGAAGAGCTCCATGATGGAAAGCGGCCTCGCCATCGTGCAGGCCCCGGTCCGCATGCTGGCCCACTCGCTGTTCGTGCTGGTCGCCCTCACCGGCATCAAGCTCGACTGGAAGTCGCCCCCGCGCGAAGCCGCCGCCGTGCCGTGGAAGGTCGCCGCGTCGCAGCTGGCCCCCATGACGCTGGTGATCGCCATGCTGGCCGTCGGCGTCGCGATGATCGACCCGAGCGCGCTGATCTGGCTCATGCCCGTCGGCCTGCCGCTGCTGCTGGCGATTCCGCTGACGGTGCTGACCAGCCAGATCGCACTGGGCACCACGCTGCGCGACCGCGGCTTCCTGCTGATTCCAGAGGAATCGCGCTCGCCGGCCGTGCTGCGCCGTGCGTGGATGCATGCGGTTCGCCTCGCGCGGCCTGCTGCACTGGCAACCGCCTGATGCGCTGAAGACACAGCGCCCCGAAGCCGGCCTCAGGGTCGGCTTTTTTCATGGCGGGCATGCAGGTCGCGCTGGCGTGCACGCAGCCGCCGAGGCGCAGCAGGTCTACGAAGTGCAGCCCTGAAGACAGAAGGCCCGCCGGTGCGAACCGGCGGGCCTTCTTATATATATGTGCGTGTGGCGTTCGCTCAGAACGGCAGCTTCGGGCCACCAGGGCCGCCCATCCCGCCCATGCCCTTCATGCCGCCCATCTTCTTCATCATCTTCATCAGGCCGCCGCCCTTCATCTTCTTCATCATCCCCTGCATCTGCTCGAACTCGTTGAGCAGGCGGTTCACCTCCTGAACCTGCACGCCGGCGCCGGCCGCGATGCGGCGCTTGCGCGTGGCCTTCAGCAGCTCGGGCTTGCGGCGCTCCAGCGGGGTCATGCTCTGGATGATCCCTTCCTTGCGGCGGATGTCGCGCTCGGCGCGCGTCATGTCGGCCTCGGTCGCCTTGGCGGCCATTTGCGTGGGCAGCTTGTCCATCAGGCTGGAGAGCCCGCCCATCTGCTTCATTTGCTGCAGCTGGCCCAGGAAGTCGTTCAGGTCGAAGCCCGCGCCGCTCTTGACCTTGGCCGCGAGCTTCTGCGCCGCCGCCACGTCGACGCCGGCCGTGACCTGCTCGACCAGCGCGACGATGTCGCCCATGCCGAGGATGCGGCCCGCATGGCGCTCGGCATCGAATACCTCGAGGCCGTCGATCTTCTCGCTGGTGCCGGCGAACTTGATCGGCACGCCCGTGACCTGCCGCACCGACAGCGCCGCACCGCCGCGCGAATCGCCGTCGGTCTTGGTCAGGATGATGCCGGTGAGCGGCAGCGCTTCCTTGAAGGCCCTGGCGGTGTTGATCGCGTCCTGGCCCTGCATGGCATCGACCACGAACAGGGTCTCGACCGGGTCGACCGCCGCGTGCAGCTGCTTGATCTCGGTCATCAGCGCTTCGTCGATCGCAAGGCGGCCGGCGGTGTCGACCAGCAGCACGTCGAAATAGTGGCGCTTGGCGTGGTCGAGCGCTGCGCGCGCGATGTCGAGCGGCTTCTGGTCGGGCGTGCTCGGGAACCATTCGGCGCCGGCCTGCTTGGTGACGGTCTTGAGCTGCTCGATGGCGGCGGGGCGGTACACGTCGCCTGACACCGTCAGCACCTTCTTCTTGCGCTTCTCGATCAGGTGCTTGGCCAGCTTGGCGGTGGTGGTGGTCTTGCCGGCGCCCTGCAGGCCGGCCATGAGGATCACGGCCGGCGGCTGAGCCGCGAGGTTGATGTCGGACACGCCCTCGCCCATGGTGGCGGCCAGTTCGCGGTTGACGATGCCGACCAGCGCCTGGCCCGGCTTGAGCGAGCCCAGCACTTCCTGGCCGAGCGCCTTGTCTTTCACCCGGGCCACGAAGTCGCGCACCACGGGCAGCGCCACGTCGGCTTCCAGCAGCGCCATGCGCACTTCGCGCAACATGTCCTGCACGTTGCTTTCGGTGATGCGGGCCTGGCCGCTCATCGTCTTGACGAGGCGGGAGAACTTTTCTGTGAGGGCGGTGGCCATGAGCGGGATGCCTTGCTGCCCGCCGCAGCGGGTCATTGGAAAGTCGTGTACCTGAATCGGCGGCTTGCGCCCCTTCGCGAGACGCCGGGGAACCGGCTTGGCCGGGCCTCCGGTGCCGCCCCCGGTGAGGGGGTTGGCGCTGCGGCACGAAGTGCGCAAGCCTGGGGGAGATAAACTCCAGCCGATGATTTTAGCGATCCCCTCCCCACTCGGCGTGGCGCTGGGCATCGCCGCCGGGGCTGCCTACGGTTTTGTCGCCGCTGCCGGCGCAAGACTGAGCCGCCAATCGACCCAGTGGGCACTCGGCATTGCATGGCTTCTGCATGCCGCCGTGCTGGTCCACGGCCTCATCGGCGGCGAGCCGCGCTTCGGCTTTGCGCCCGCCCTGTCGGTCACCGCGTGGCTGGTGCTCACCGTCTACGCGGTCGAAAGCCGCATGTATCCCCAATTGAAAGTACGGCGCGCGCTGGCCTGGCTGGGCGCGGCCGCGGTGCTGCTGGCCATCCTGTTCCCGGGCACGCCGCTGCATGTCACGGCCTCGCCGTGGCTGCCATTGCACCTGGCGCTCGGCATCGCCTCGTACGGCCTGTTCGGCGCTGCGGTCGTGCACGCCTGGCTGATCACCCGCGCCGAAAAGCAGATCCGGCTCGCCACCGCCGAACCGCAGGGCGGCGTGCCGCTGCTCACGCTCGAGCGGCTCACCTTCCGTTTCGTCACAGCCGGCTTCGTGCTGCTGTCGGCCACGCTGCTGGCCGGCCTGCTGTTCAGCGAACAGTTGTACGGCGCCGCGGGCCGCGTCTGGAAGTGGGACCACAAGACCACCTTCTCGGTGCTCGCCTGGCTCACCTTCGCGATCCTGTTGACCGGCCGGGCCCGCTTCGGCTGGCGCGGCCGTACGGCGCGGCGCGTGCTGTATGCCGGCTCCGCCCTTTTGCTGCTGGCCTACGTGGGCTCCCGCTTCGTGTTCGAAGTGGTGCTGGCCCGGCCTCCCGTATGAAATACCTCCTCGTTCTCGCGGTGCTCTGGGTCGCGATCTGGCTCTGGCGCAAGAACCGGCGCGAAGAAATGCGCGACGCCATGCGCGAGCGCGCGGCCAAGGCACAGCAACGCGTCCCCACTCCGCCCGGGCCGCCGCAGGCCATGGTGCGCTGCGCTCATTGCGGGCTGCACCTGCCCGCGACCGACGCCATCTCCGGCCCAGGCGGCGCGGTCTATTGCAGCGCTGCGCACCGCGAAGCGGCCGCCGCGCGATGAGTTCCCCGCTCTGGGCGCGCGGCGAGCCGGTCACCGACTGGGACGTGCTCGACCAGCACCCGGACGAGAGCACGGCGCTGATCCGGCTCTGGCGCGGCTTCATGGGCGCGCGCTGCTTCGTCGCGCTGGTGCTGGTGCTGCTGCAGGGCGTGGCCTTTGCCATCGGGCAGACGATGCAGCCGGTGGCCATCGCCATCTCGGCCCTGTACCTCGTCGCGACCTGGCTGGGCATGCGCTACAGGCGCGTCCAGCCGCCGATCCGCGGCTTCGCCGCGCTCTGGCTGCTGACCATCGGCATCGACCTGGCCGCCTTCACCGCCTTGCAGGTGCTGCAGGGCGGCAGCGTCAACTACACGCCGCTGTTCGCGCTGCCGGTGCTCATGAGCGCGGTGCTCGGCACCATGATCGTGAGCCTGGGCACCACCGCCACCGTCACGCTGCTGCTGCTGGCCGACGCGGGCTGGCACTGGCTGCAGCAGCCGGTCGATTCGTCGGCACGCTTCGTGCAGGCGGCGCTCACCGGCACCGGACTGTTCGTGGTGGCGCTGCTCGCGCACGAAATGGCCCGCCGGCTGGCGCGCGAGGAAGCCGTGGCGCAGCGCAGCCGCAGCAGCGCGCAGATGCAGGCGCAGGTCAACGACCTGGTGATCGAGACCCTGAGCGAAGGCGTGCTGGTGATCGACGCCGAAGGCCTGGTGCATGCGGCCAACCCGGCGGCCGACGCGATCCTCGGCCAGGGCCTGGCGAAGCTGACGCTGCCGTTCCCGCTGCATGCCCAGCCCGCCTGGCATGCACTGGCCGCGCTGGCGCGCCAGACCTTCGCGCGCCGGGCGCCGCAGACGGAAGAAATTCCCGTCGCGCAGGCGCGCGGTGCGGCGCGCGAAGTGCGCGTGCGCACGCGGCTCACGCCCACCAGCGACCAGCGCCTCGACAGCCTGTGCGTGATGTTCCTGCAGGACCTGCGCGAGCTCGAGGCCCGCATCCGCACCGAGAAGCTGGCCGCGATGGGCCGCATGTCGGCCGCCGTGGCGCATGAAATCCGCAATCCGCTGGCCGCCATCACGCAGGCCAGCGCGCTGCTCAACGAAGACCTGACCGATCCCGCGCACCGCAAGCTCACGAGCATGGTGCAGCACAACGCGCAGCGGCTCGCGCGCATCGTGGACGACGTGCTCGACGTCTCGCGCGCGCGCCAGCAGCGCGTGCTGTCGCTCGGCGAGCAGGTCGTGCTCGACCCCGCGGTGCAGGTGCTGGCCGAGGAATGGGTGCGCCAGACCCAGCGCAAGGGCGTACTGGTGTCGCTCGACGCGCCCGGCAGCGAGGTGCGCTTCGACGCCGAGCACCTGCGCCGGCTGATCGTGAACCTGCTGGACAACGCCTCACGCTACGCCGGCAAGAGCGAAGGCTCGATCCAGGTGCTGACCGCGCAGCAGCGCGGCGGCAGCAACCGCCCGAGCCTGATGGTGTGGAGCGACGGCGCGCCGCTGGAACCGGCGGTGCAGCGGCACCTGTTCGAACCCTTTTTCTCGTCCGAGAGCCGCTCCAGCGGGCTGGGCCTGTTCCTGTGCCGCGAACTGTGCCGGCGGCACGGCGCCACCATCGGCTACGAGCGGCGCGCGCTGGTGCCGGGCGGACCCGAGGGCAACGAATTCTTCGTCAGCTTTGCCGCCAGCGAAAACCGGCTGACACAATAACGCCCGTGAGCAACTCCACCCCTTCCACACAGCGGCCGGCGCAGATCCTGGTCATCGACGACGAGCCCGACCTGCGCACGCTGTACGAACTGACGCTGCTGCGCGAGGGCTATCGCGTCGAGGCCGCCGGCAGCGTGTCGGAAGCGTGGGAGCACCTGGAGGCCGGCCGTTTCGACGCGGTGATCACCGACATGCGGCTGCCCGACGGGCAGGGCATGGAAATCATCCACCGCATCCAGAAAGACCAGCGCAGCGAGCGCTGCGTGGTGATGACGGCCTATGGCTCCGCCGAGAACGCGGTGGAAGCATTGAAGGCCGGCGCCTTCGACTACCTCACGAAGCCGGTCGATCTGAAGCAGTTCCGCGCCGTGGTGGCCTCCGCGGTGCAGGCGCGGCACGCGCCGCAGCCGATGGCCAAGTTGGCGCAGGCTGCGCCCGCCGTCAACAACAACGTCATCAGCGACGCCGTGGTGGCCACCTCCAGCACCGGCATCGCCGCACTCGACCGTCTCGTGGGCGAGTCGGAGCCCATGCGCCTCGTCAAGTCGCGCATCGCCAAGGTGGCGCGCGGCATGGCACCGGTGCTGGTACGCGGCGAGTCCGGCACCGGCAAGGAGCTGGTGGCGCGCGCGGTGCATGCCTGCAGCCAGCGCAGCGAGGGGCCGTTCGTCGCGGTGAACTGCGGCGCGATTCCCGAGAACCTGCTCGAAGCCGAGTTCTTCGGTGCCAAGAAGGGCTCGTACACCGGCTCGTCGCAGGACCGCGACGGCTACTTCCAGGCCGCGCGCGGCGGCACGCTGTTTCTCGACGAGATCGGCGACCTGCCGCTGGCCATGCAGTCGAAGCTGCTGCGCGCGATCCAGGAGCGCAGCGTGCGCTCGATCGGCTCGACGCAGGAAGACGCCGTCGACGTGCGCATCGTGAGCGCCACCCATAAAGACCTGCACGCCGAAGTGCAGGCAGGCCGTTTCCGGCAAGACCTTTTCTACCGCCTCAACGTGATCGAGATCGCGGTGCCCGCATTGCGCGAGCGCCGCGAGGACCTGCCCGCGCTGTGCGCCGCGCTGTTGTCGCGCATCGCGCAGGACGGCGGGCTGCCGGTGCCGCACCTTTCGGACGACCTGCTGCGCCGCCTCGCGCAGCACCCGCTCAACGGCAACGTGCGCGAGCTCGAGAACCTGCTGCACCGCGCGGTGGCGCTGAACGACGGCGACGAACTGCACCTCGACCTGATGGGCGGCTTCACCGCCTCCGTCGAAGCCGCGGCATCCGCGCCGGCGCCGCTGTCGCCCGCTGCCGATGCATCTGCTGCCGCGCCGGCTCCGCTGCCGATGGCGCCGGTCGCACCACCCAAGGCCGCACCGCCGCCGCTGCCCTCCGACCTGCAGGCCTACCTCGACCAGCAGGAGCGCGAAATCCTCGTGCGCGCGCTGCACGAGAGCGGCTTCAATCGCACCGCGGCCGCCGCACGGCTCGGCATGAGCCTGCGCCAGATCCGCTACCGCATCGCGCGGCTGGGCATCACCACGCCCAACGGCGACGATGGCGCGAGCAACCATGCCGACGACTGAAGCACCCACGCCCGGCGCTCCTGACAACGGCGACGACGGACTCTGGCAAGCCGGCTGGTACCGCTTCGCGAAGGCGCTGCGCTCGCCCAACTTCGGGCCCCGGCCCGCTGGCGCGCAGACCGACCTCATCGTGCTGCACTCGATCAGCCTGCCGCCCGGCGAATACGGCGGCGATGCGGTGCAGCGGCTCTTCACCAACCAGCTCGACTGGGACGCGCACCCCTATTTCCAGTCGATCCGCGGGCTCGAGGTGTCCTCTCATTTCTACGTGCGCCGCAACGGCGAACTCTGGCAGTTCGTGAGCTGCGACGACCGTGCCTGGCACGCCGGTGCATCGTCGTGGCGCGGCCGCGGCAACTGCAACGATGACTCCGTCGGCATCGAGCTCGAAGGACTCGAGGGCCAGCCGTTCGACGAGCCGCAATACGAGACGCTCGCGAGCCTGTGCGCAGCGGTCGCGCAGCACTATCCGATCGCGCACATCGCCGGCCACGAGCACATCGCGCCGGGCCGCAAGCAGGACCCAGGCGCGGGCTTCGAGTGGCGTCGGCTGCGTGAACAGCTCGGCTGGAATCCACAGATGTTTCCGCCGCAGGTGACGCAGCGCTAATTTTTTCAATCGCCCGGCGCCCCGCGATGCGCCACTCGTGCAGCGCAGCAATACGAAAGTTGCGAACGCGCGATGCAGCAACCATGCGCCCTGCAGGCCCAAATCGTCTTGCAAGCCAAGCTCCATGCGGGTTGCGCGACCATAGTCCAGTGTCCACGCGGCATCGACGGCCGTGCCGATGCCTAGATAGTTACCCCTACTACCAAAAATTGCCGCAAAACACTACCTGTAGTGGCTTGTAGACCCCCGGCACCCTAGATATAGTGTCCTCCGTCCGGTCATCCACACCGGCGCGGTGCCCCGACCAGGCGCCGCCATCCAACAAGAATTGCCAACCGAGAGGAAGCGAATGCAAACAGCCCTGAACCCCCAATCGACCCCGCGTGCCGTTCCCTCGACGTCACTGCAACAGCAGCGAGACACTGCTGGCTCCCCCAGCGGCCAGAACCTCGCCCACTACCAGATCATCCGGCGCAACGGCGCCGTTGTTCCCTTCGAGCCGAACAAGATCGCGATCGCGATGATGAAGGCCTTCCTGGCCGTGCACGGCACCCAGGGCGCGGCTTCCGCCAGCGTGCGCGAAACGGTCGATGTGCTCACGCAGGGTGTGATCCGCGCGCTGGTGCGTTCGCGTCCGGGCGGCGGCACCTTCCACATCGAGGACGTGCAGGACCAGGTCGAGCTCGGCCTGATGCGCGGCGGCCACCATGAAATCGCCCGCGCCTACGTGCTGTACCGCGAGCGCCGCTCGCAAGAGCGTTCGAAGCAGGGCGAACAGGACGTGCCGGCCGCGCCCGCGCTGCACGTGCTGGACAACGGCGAACTGGTCGCGCTCGACCTGAACGAACTCAAGGGCCTGATCGAGTCCGCCTGTGAAGGCCTGGGCGACAGCATCACGGCCGCGCCGATCGTCGCCGAGACGATGCGCAACCTGTACGACGGCGTGCCGCTCGACGAGGTCTACAAGGCGTCCATCCTCGCAGCCCGCACGCTGATCGAGAAGGACCCCGACTACACCTTCGCCACAGCGCGCCTGCTGCTGCACACGATCTTCAAGGAAATCATCGGCCGCGAAGTGATGCCGGTCGAGCGCGCCACCGCCTACGCCGACTACTTCCCGCAGTTCATCAAGAAGGGCGTCGAGAACGAGCTGCTCGACGAGAAGCTGCTGCAGTACGACCTGCCCCGCCTGGGCGCCGCCCTGAAGGCCGAGCGCGACAACCAGTTCGACTACCTCGGCCTGCAGACCCTGTACGACCGCTACTTCCTGCACGTGCGCAAGACGCGCATCGAGCTGCCGCAGGCTTTCTTCATGCGCGTGGCCATGGGCCTGTCGCTGAACGAAATCGACCGCGAAGCCCGCGCCATCGAGTTCTATGAAGTGCTGTCGTCGTTCGACTTCATGTCGAGCACGCCCACCCTGTTCAACGCCGGCACGCTGCGCTCGCAGCTGTCGAGCTGCTACCTGACCACCGTGCCCGACGACCTGGACGGCATCTACGAGTCGATCAAGGAAAACGCCCTGCTCTCGAAGTTCGCGGGCGGCCTGGGCAACGACTGGACCCGCGTGCGCGCGCTGGGCAGCCACATCAAGGGCACGAACGGCGAATCGCAGGGCGTGGTGCCGTTCCTGAAGGTGGTGAACGACACGGCCGTGGCCGTGAACCAGGGCGGCAAGCGCAAGGGCGCGGTCTGCACGTACCTGGAAACCTGGCACCTCGACATCGAGGAGTTCCTGGAGCTGCGCAAGAACACCGGCGACGACCGCCGCCGCACGCACGACATGAACACTGCCAACTGGATTCCCGACCTGTTCATGCGCCGCGTGATGGAAAAGGGCACCTGGACGCTGTTCTCGCCCTCCAACGTGCCCGACCTGCACGACCTGTTCGGCGCAGACTTCGAAAAGGCCTACGTGGCCTACGAAGAGAAGGCTGCCCGCGGCGACATCAAGCCCGCGCGCACCATCCAGGCGACCGACCTGTGGCGCAAGATGCTCACGATGCTGTTCGAGACCGGCCACCCCTGGATCACGTTCAAGGACGCTTGCAACGTGCGCTCGCCGCAGCAGCACGCCGGCGTGGTGCACTCGTCGAACCTCTGCACCGAGATCACGCTGAACACCAGCGACACCGAAACCGCCGTCTGCAACCTGGGTTCGGTGAACCTGCTGCAGCACCTGAAGGACGGCAAGGTCGACCAGGAAAAGCTCAAGCGCACGATCTCGACCGCGATGCGCATGCTCGACAACGTGATCGACATCAACTACTACGCCGTGAAGAAGGCGCGCGACTCCAACCTGCGCCACCGTCCGGTCGGCCTGGGCCTGATGGGCTTCCAGGACGCGCTGTACGAACTGCGCATTCCCTACGCCTCGCAGGAAGCCGTGCAGTTCGCCGACGAGTCGATGGAAGCCATCTGCTACCACGCCTACTGGGCCTCGACCGAGCTGGCCCGCGAACGCGGCAAGTACTCGAGCTACAAGGGCTCGCTGTGGGACAAGGGCATCCTGCCGATCGACTCGCTCGACCTGCTCGAGAAGGCCCGCGGCGGCTACGTCGAGGTCGACCGCTCGGCCACCCTCGACTGGGACACGCTGCGCCAGAAGATCAAGGCCGACGGCATGCGCAATTCGAACTGCGTGGCCATCGCCCCGACCGCGACCATCTCGAACATCATCGGCGTGGACGCTTCGATCGAGCCCTGCTTCGGCAACCTGTCGGTCAAGTCGAACCTGTCGGGCGAGTTCACCGTGATCAACCACTACCTGGTGCGCGACCTGAAGCGCCTGGGCCTGTGGGACGACGTGATGGTCATGGACCTGAAGCACTTTGACGGCTCGCTGCGCCCCATCGACCGCGTGCCGCAGGACGTGAAGGCGCTCTACGCCACCGCGTTCGAAGTCGAAACGACATGGCTGGTGGAGGCCGCCGCGCGCCGCCAGAAGTGGATCGACCAGGCGCAGTCGCTGAACATCTACATGGCCGGCGCATCGGGCAAGAAGCTCGACGACACCTACAAGCTCGCATGGGTGCGCGGCCTGAAGACCACGTACTACCTGCGCACGCAGAGCGCGACGCACGCCGAAAAATCGACGGTGCAATCGGGCCGTCTCAACGCAGTGTCGTCGGGCAACGACGCACCCTCGGGCATGAGCGCACTCGAAGCCGCCGCTGCCGCAGCGAAGGCGCAGATGAGCGCGATGCCCGCCACCGACATCGCGTTCTGCGGTGTCGACGATCCGACCTGCGAAGCGTGCCAGTGACGCTGCGCTGAATCAGCGAGGCACGTGCGAAGAAAAAAAATCGCGCGGCGTTCGGTCAATCGAGGCATTGACCGACACCGCGCGACGCATGCGAGCAACATAACAACCACATAAATGGAGCACGGTGTGAACGAGCACTTTGCAACTCTCACGCGTTGCTCCGATAATTGAGCATTGGATTTTTCTATGTTGACCTGGGACGAAGAAGTCAAGCCCTCCTTACCAAAGGATATGCAGCAAGGATTGCAGCACCACAACGCATCGACCAGCGGTTCGCCCGCAGGCCGTGTGGTGGATGCTCCGACTTCGTCGCTCGCGCAAACTGCACAGCTTGCGCAGCAACACGCGATGCGTGCCGCGGCACCCGTCGCCCAGCGCGTCAAGGCTTCCGACAAGCGCATCATCAACGGTCAGACCGACGTCAACCAGCTGGTGCCGTTCAAGTACAAATGGGCCTGGGAAAAGTACCTCGCCACCTGCGCCAACCACTGGATGCCGCAGGAAGTGAACATGACGCGCGACATCGCGCTCTGGAAAGACCCGAACGGCCTGACCGAAGACGAGCGCCGCATCGTCAAGCGCAACCTCGGCTTCTTCGTGACCGCCGACTCGCTGGCCGCCAACAACATCGTGCTGGGCACCTACCGCCACATCACGGCGCCCGAATGCCGCCAGTTCCTGCTGCGCCAGGCCTTCGAGGAAGCGATCCACACGCACGCGTACCAGTACATCGTCGAGTCGCTCGGCCTGGACGAGAGCGAGATCTTCAACGCCTACAACGAAGTGCCGTCGATCCGCGAGAAGGACCAGTTCCTGATCCCGTTCATCGAAGCCATCAGCGACCCGCTCTTCAAGACCGGCACGCACGAGACCGACCAGACGCTGCTCAAGTCGCTCATCGTGTTCGCCTGCCTGATGGAGGGCCTGTTCTTCTACGTCGGCTTCACGCAGATCCTTGCGCTCGGCCGCCAGAACAAGATGACCGGCGCCGCCGAGCAGTACCAGTACATCCTGCGCGACGAGTCGATGCACTGCAATTTCGGCATCGACCTGATCAACCAGCTCAAGCTCGAGAACCCCGGCCTGTGGACGGCGGAGTTCAAGGCCGAGATCAAGGCGCTCTTCATGCGCGCCGTCGAGCTCGAATACAAATACGCCGAAGACACCATGCCTCGCGGCGTGCTCGGCATGAACGCCTCCATGTTCAAGGGCTACCTGCGGTACATCGCCAATCGGCGTGCGCAGCAGATCGGCCTCGAAACGCTCTTCCCGAACGAAGAAAATCCCTTCCCCTGGATGAGCGAAATGATTGACCTGAAGAAAGAGCGCAACTTTTTCGAAACCCGCGTGATCGAGTACCAGTCGGGTGGTGCGCTCTCCTGGGATTGAATCTTTCCGACAATAATTAATGAATTCAAGAATTGCCCTTGCCACCGATCGCGCCGAAGAGCGCGGCATGGACGAGGGCTCAGGTGTTCATGGTGCTGGGCTCAGATTCCAACGCCATGAATCGCTTCACGCTACCCAACGTGCGTGGAGTGCTTCAATAGGTTGATTTTTTCAACTTGATCAAGGAGAAATAGAAATGGCAACTGCAAAGAAAGCGCCGGCTAAGAAAGCCGCTGCAAAGAAGGCTCCGGCAAAGAAGGTCGCAGCCAAGAAGGCTCCCGCCAAGAAGGTAGCTGCGAAGAAGGCTCCGGCCAAGAAGGTCGCAGCGAAGAAGGCGCCTGCCAAGAAGGTAGCCGCGAAGAAGGCAGCACCGGCCAAGAAGGCCGCTGCCAAGAAGGCTCCGGCAAAGAAGGCCGTAGCAAAGAAGGCTCCTGCCAAGAAGGCGGCGGCGAAGAAGGCTCCTGCCAAGAAGGCAGCCGCGAAGAAGGCCCCTGCGAAGAAGGCTGCTGCCAAGAAGGCGCCTGCGAAAAAGGCCGCGGCCAAGAAAGCCGCGAAAAAGCCTGCTGCCAAGAAGCCTGCTGCGAAGAAGGCTCCCAAGGCCGCTGCGCCCGCCAAGGCCGCAGCCGTAGCGCCTGCCCCTGCAGCGCAAACGACGCTGAATCCTCAGGCAGCTTGGCCGTTCCCCACGGCCAGCAAGCCCTGAGTTTCTCAGCGGCCTTGAAGGCGCAAAGCCCGGTACCTTGCGGTGCCGGGCTTTTTTATTGGTGCTTCGGGAAGAAGGAAGATCAGAGGCCCAGGGCCTTTCGGTCGATCTCGTAGTTCTGCGGGCCGCGCTGCGCGATCTTGAGCGCACCGACCTTGTTGCCAAGTGCGGCGCATCGCGCCAGCGGCCAACCCTTTTCCAGACCGAACAGCAGCGCGCCGCGCCAGGCGTCGCCGCAACCCGTGGGCTCGACCACTTCGGTCGCGACCACGCCAGGCACATGCTCGCGCTCGCCATCGATCCATACCTCGCAGCCCTCGGCCGCCAGCGTAACGACCAGGCCGCGCACGCGCTTCGAGATCTCGGCCAGGCTCCAGCCGGTGCGCTGCGAAAGCATCTTGCCTTCGTAGTCGTTCACCACAACCCAGCTCGCAAGGTCGACGAAATGGCGCAGCGCCTCGCCGTCGAACATCGGCAGGCCCTGGCCCGGATCGAACACGAACGGGACATCCGCGGCGGCGAACTGCTCCGCGTGCTGCAGCATCGCGTCGCGGCCATCGGGCGCGATGATGCCGAGCTTGATGTCGTCACGCGCCGCCACTTTCGTGATGTGCGCCTGCTGCATCGCTCCGGGGTGGAAGGCGGTGATCTGGTTGTTGTCGACGTCGCTCATGATCATCGCCTGCGCGGTGAAGGTGTCGTCGAGCTGGCGCACGAACCCGGTATCGATGCCCAGCGAGCGCATGCGCTCGAGGTACGACGCGCCGTCGCTGCCGAGCGTGGCCATGGGCAGCGCGGTGCCCCCCAATGCATTGAGGCTGTAGGCGATGTTGCCCGCGCAGCCGCCGAAGTCACGACGCAGGGTCGGCACCAGGAACGACACATTGAGAATGTGCAACTGGTCCGGAAGGATCTGGTCGGCGAACCGGCCCTCGAAAGTCATGATGGTGTCGAATGCGAGGGAACCGCAAATCACTGCTGCCATGGGTGCACCGTTGGTAAAAGAATTGGGGAGGAAAAAGGACGCGTGCAGGCAGGCGCCGCCGCTCAGGGATAGAAAGCTTCGACGCGATAGCCCGCGATGGGCGGCAGCGCCGCGGCCTCCGAGGCGGACAAGGCCAGGGGCAGCGAGGCCGCGCGGTCGGCGCGGGCCGGCAGTACCGCCGGCGCGCCATAGTCCGCCGGCATCAGCACGCGACGCACCACGGCGCGCTCCTGCGTGTCGAGCAGCGAGAGCTCGACGGCCGGCATGGCGAGCGGCACGGTCGCGCCATTGCGCAGGGTGAAGCTCAGGCGGTAGTCGTTGCCTCCGCTCTTCTCACGCGCGAAGGCCGCGCCTTCGATGACGATGTCGCCAATCTGGCGCAGGGCAGCGAGTTCGCAGCCGGTGTGCTGGCACAGCGCCGCGAGGGCAGGCCGCAGGTTCGGCTGGCGCGCCGCGATGCCGTCGCGCTCATGGCGAATGACCTGAACGACGAGCAGCAGCACGGCGAGCACCGCCAGCAAGATCAGCACGATGCGCACACCCTTGCGCTGCCAGAAGCTGGGCGCCTTCTCGGCAAGCTCGTCCTCGTCCGCGAGGGGATGGCCCACCGGCAGCTCCAAGTCCGAGGAGAACGCAGGGGCAGGCTCGCTTTCGCTCTCGGATTGCACCACCACGGCCGGCGCCTTCGCGGCTGCACGCTCCTCGCGGGCCTTGGCGCTCGCGATCTTGGCCGACTTGATGCGGGCCCGGCGCAGCGCTTTCTGCATCTGCACCTGGTCATGGTCCTTCTCTTGCTGCTGGCGCTCTCCCTCCCCATCGTCGTCGATGCTCGCATGCTCGATCAGCGCGCGCGTCCTGATGCGCGAGGCAACGGGCAGCGGCGGCGCTGGAGGCGACGGCGCTGGGGGCGGCGAAGCGAGGTTCAGGTCGATGTTCGGAAACGGTGGCAGCGTGCTCGGCGGCGGCTTCCACGCGGGTTCGCTGGCGTCGAGGTCGGACCACGGCTCGTCAATGCCGTGTTCGGGCAATGACAGCGAGAACGCCGGCGGCGACACAGCCGCGGGTGACGGTGCGGATGCCGGAACTCCCGGTGGCAGCGTGTGCAGAGGTTGTGGCTCGGGCTCGTCGCCGACGAAATCCGCATCTTCCGCCGGCTGCCGGCGTTCCGGAGGGGGCGTCGCTTCGGACTCCGGGGAAGATTCGACCAGTCCCGGCATGTAGCCGCCACCCGGTACCGGCGGCGACGCATTTGCCGGGGCGCCATCTGGCGCCTCGTGCAGATCGAGCGTGGCGTCGAACACGTGGCTGCACCGGCCACAGCGCACCCAGCCGTCCGAAATGCGAAGCTGGTCGCGCACCACCTTGAAGGTGGTGGTGCAGGCAGGGCAGCGCGTGACGAGACTCATGACCGGGCGATTGTAGGGTTGCGCCCTCGCCGCGAGAGGGGCGCGATGCGGTGGCTCAGCAGCGCGCGGTCATGAGGATCCAGCCGTCCTCGGTGTCGCTGACTTCGAGCGCGGCGTAAGGCGCGTAGGCTTCCTTCAACTCGTCGGCCTGGCGCTCGAGAATGCCGGCCAGCACCAGCGATCCACCCGCCCTCACATGGCTGCGCAGCAGCGGCGCGAGCACCTTGAGCGGCGTGGCCAGGATGTTGGCGAGCACGGTGTCGTAGTGGCCCTTGGCCGCTTCGGGCAGGCCGGCGTTCAGCCGGACGCCGTTGGCCTCGGCATTGAGCCGGGTCGAGGAGACCGCGGCTTCATCGATGTCGACGGCGTCGATCTCGGCTGCACCGAACTTCGCCGCACCGATCGCGAGAATGCCGGAGCCGCAGCCGTAGTCGAGCACGCGCTGGCTGCCGAGCGTGCCTTGCGTGGCGATCCATCGCAGGCACATGCGCGTGGTGGGATGCGTGCCGGTGCCGAAGGCCAAGCCGGGGTCTAGCCGGATCACCTGCCTGGCCTGCCCGGGCGGCTCGTGCCACGTCGGCACGATCCAGAACTCGGGCGTGATCTCGACCGGCGCGAATTGCGATTGCGTGAGGCGTACCCAGTCCTGCTCGGGCACGGGCGCGATGCCGAGCACCTCGCAGCCTTCGAAGAAGTCCTGCAGCACCAGCACCGACGCGGCCTCTTTCGCGAGCGCCTCGTTGGGGAACAGCGCGATCACGCGCGAACGCTGCCAGCCTTCTTTCGGCGGCGGCATGCCCGGTTCGCCGAACAGTGCCTGCTCTGCATCGGTCTGCGCGTCGGCGTCTTCCACCGACACGCTCAATGCATCGAGTGCATCGAGCGCTTCACCGAGCGTTTCGACCCGGTCTTCCGGCGCCATCAGGCGGAGTTCGAACATCGCGACGTCCCGGGTCAGCGCTTGTGCGCAGCCAGCCACTCTTCGAGGTAGTGGATGTTGGTGCCGCCCGTCATGAACTTGGAATCGACCATCAGTTCGCGGTGCAGCGGAATGTTGGTCTGGATGCCTTCGATCACGGTCTCGTTGAGCGCCGTGCGCATGCGGGCCATGGCCTGCTCGCGCGTGTCGCCGTAGACGATGATCTTGCCGATCATCGAGTCGTAGTTCGGCGGCACGAAGTAGTTGGTGTACGCGTGCGAATCGACGCGAACGCCCGGGCCGCCCGGCGGATGCCACATCGTGATGCGGCCTGGCGACGGCGTGAACTTCCACGCGTCCTCGGCATTGATGCGCACCTCGATGGCATGGCCGTGCATCTGGATCTGGCGCTGCGTGAACGGCAGCTTCTCGCCGGCCGCGACCATGATCTGCGTCTTGACGATGTCGATGCCCGTGGTGAACTCCGTCACCGGGTGCTCCACCTGCACGCGCGTGTTCATCTCGATGAAATAGAACTCGCCGTTTTCGTAGAGAAACTCGAAGGTGCCGGCGCCGCGATAGTTGATCTTCTTGCAGGCGGCAGCGCAGCGTTCGCCGATCTTCTCGATCAGCTTGCGCGGAATGCCCGGGGCGGGCGATTCCTCGATCACCTTCTGGTGGCGGCGCTGCATGGAGCAGTCGCGCTCGCCCAGGTAGACCGCGTTCTTGTGCTTGTCCGCGAGGATCTGGATCTCGATGTGGCGCGGGTTCTGGAGAAACTTCTCCATGTACACGGCCGGGTTGCTGAAGGCCGCGCCGGCTTCCGCCTTGGTCATCTGGATCGCATTGACCAGCGCCGCCTCGGTGTGCACCACGCGCATGCCGCGGCCACCACCGCCGCCCGCCGCCTTGATGATGACCGGGTAGCCGATGGCACGCGCGATGCGCTTGTTGGTGGCGGCGTCGTCCGAGAGTTCGCCCTCGGAGCCGGGCACGCACGGCACGCCGGCCTTGATCATGGCCTGCTTGGCCGACACCTTGTCGCCCATCGTGCGGATGTTGTCGGGCGTCGGGCCGATGAACTGGAAACCGCTTTGCTCCACGCGCTCGGCGAAGTTCGCGTTCTCGCTCAGGAAGCCATAGCCGGGGTGGATGGCTTCGGCGTCGGTCACTTCGGCCGCCGAAATGATCGCCGGCATGTTGAGGTAGCTCTGCGCCGACGGGGCCGGACCGATGCACACCGCTTCTTCGGCGAGCTTGACGTACTTCGCTTCGCGGTCAGCCTCGGAATAGACCATCACGGCCTTGATGCCGAGTTCACTGCAGGCACGCTGAATCCGGAGTGCAATCTCCCCCCGGTTCGCAACCAGAATCTTCTTGAACATGGTCACTCGATGATGAACAGCGGCTGTCCGTATTCGACCGCCTGGCCGTTTTCGCCGAGGATCTGGGTGATCGTGCCGGATTTGTCGGCTTCGATTTCGTTGAGGATCTTCATCGCTTCGATGATGCAGACGGTGTCGCCCTCGGTGACCTTACTGCCGACCTCGACGAACGCCGGGGCGCCCGGGCTGGACGAACGGTAGAAGGTGCCGACCATCGGCGACTTCACGGCATGGCCTGCCGGAGCGGCTTCGGCTGCCGGTGCGCCGGCCACGGCGGATGCCGCCGGAGCACCAGCGGTGACTGCCGGTGCAGCGGCCGCCTGAGGCGCTGCCAGGGTTTGCACATACTGCACGGGGGCGGCACCACCGCCCTTGACGATGCGAACCTTGCCTTCGGTTTCCGTGATTTCCAGTTCGGAAATATTCGATTCGGACACCAAATCGATCAGTGTCTTGAGTTTGCGCAGATCCATGGGACTCCAGTGCCGGCTGAGCCGGTCTTCAGGATATAACTTGTTCGAAAATCGGTGATTTTCGGCTTTCGGCGTCTAACGCCAGCGTAAGGAAGTGATTCTAACCGTGAACCAGTTCACGCCGCCAAGTGTTCAGGTCGGCAGCATCGAGCTTGCCCATTTTACGGGCGGCCACGGAGCCGTTCGCATTCAGGACCAGCGTGAAGGGCAAACCGCCGCCCGTGTTGCCTAGATTCTTGACCAGCTCCGTGCCCTGCAAGCCGGCCAGGCCCGTCGGATAGGTCACCGGCGTACGCTGCAGAAACTTGCGCACGGCACTCGGCTGGTCGATGGCCAATCCGACCACTTGCCAGCCATTAGCACCCTGTTCGCGGAAAAAGGCGTCGATCAGGGGCATTTCCTCGACGCATGGCGGGCACCACGTCGCCCAGAAGTTGAGCAGCAGCGGCTTGCCGCGCAAGCTCGACAGCACGAGGTCACCGCCCTCCGGCCGCTCGAAACTCTGGGCCCAGAAGGCCGCGTCGAGCATCTCACCGCCCGTGCCGCTGCTGCGCTCCTTCCACCAGGCGCCGCCAAACCCGGCGGCCGCAGCCGCTGCCGCCACGCCGGCATAAAGCATGCCGCGTCGGGTGGGCGAAGAAATCATTCACTTGTCCTTTTCTTGTTCGATCAGTCGGCGCAGCGCAGCCAGGTCGCCCCGCGGCGCGCGCCCCTGGGCGTCGGGCTTCAGGGCACCGCGCAGGTCGTCGAGGTCGTAGACCAGCAGGTGCACACCGATCTCCTCGCCGAGCACGCGGCTCGGAGCATGCACGCTCAAGGCCTCGACCTGCTCGCCGTGGAAGCCGGTCACCATGCGCGGCTCATAGTCCACATGGTGATCAATTAAGGCGATTTCGGCCGATTTGGAGTCATCGCAGAACAACTGAATATAAATGTCCGACAACCGTGTCGCCGTTCCGTGCCACACGGCACCGCCCACATGGGGGCGGAACGCGGCCATGCGCTCCATCCACTCGAGCGCGAGCAGCCGCAACACATGCAGTTCCTGAGGCTGGGTGTCGGCGCAGAAAAGCTCAATGTACTCGCGCACCTCGGCCTCGACCTCGTCGTTGTTCGGCAGCGCGGTGCGCGCCGAAAGGCCCAGGTCGCGCAGGGCCCGGCGCTTGGCCGGGCCGTATTCCAGCCCCTCCTCGACGACGAGGCGGGCAGCAGCAGCGGCAATTTCACGCTTGGACGTGTCCATCGGGGCATTTTGCCCGCAGTAGGCACCCCTCACATGAACATCAGTACGAAGAGCGGGAGAAACACGCGGCCCCGGCACGGGCGCGGCGTGCCGCTTCCCTAGAATCGACCGATGCACATTCATATTCTGGGTATCTGCGGCACATTCATGGGCGGCGTGGCCGCCCTGGCGCGCGAGGCAGGCCACCGGGTCACGGGCTGCGACGCCGGCGTGTACCCGCCGATGAGCGACCAGCTGCGCGCCCTCGGCATCGACCTGATCGAGGGTTTCGGCGCCGACCAGCTCTCCCTGGCACCGGACATGTTCGTGGTCGGCAACGTGGTGTCCCGGGCACGGCTGCCTGACGGCAGCCCCAAGTTCCCGCTGATGGAGGCCATCCTCGACGCCGGCAAGCCCTACACCAGCGGCCCGCAATGGCTGGCCGAACACGTGCTGCTGGGCCGCCATGTGCTGGCCGTGGCCGGCACGCATGGCAAGACGACGACCACGTCGATGCTGGCCTGGGTGCTGGAAAAAGGCGGCAAGGCACCCGGCTTCCTGGTGGGCGGCGTGCCGCTGGACTTCGGCGTCTCGGCCCGGTTGGGCGACGGCCCGGCCTTCGTGATCGAGGCCGACGAGTACGACACGGCCTTCTTCGACAAGCGCAGCAAGTTCGTGCACTACCGGCCGCGCACCGCCGTGCTGAACAACCTCGAGTTCGATCATGCCGACATCTTCGACGATCTTGCCGCCATCGAACGCCAGTTTCATCACCTCGTGCGCACGGTGCCGGGCACCGGCCGGGTGGTGGTAAACGCTGCCGAAGAAAGCCTGCAGCGCGTGCTGGCCCAGGGCTGCTGGAGCGAACTCGCGCGCTTCGGTGCCGGGGGCGAATGGCAGGCGCGCGGCTCGCACGACGCCTTCGACGTGCTGCAGCGGGGCGAAGTCGTCGGCCGGGTCGAATGGGAGCTCTCGGGCCTGCACAACCAGATGAATGCGCTGGCCGCCATCGCCGCGGCCGAGCACGTGGGTGTGGCGCCGGCCGAAGCGGCCCGGGCGCTGGGCAGCTTCCGCAATGTGCGCCGGCGCATGGAACTGCGCGGCACAGTCGAGCACAACGGCGGGGCGATCACGGTCTACGACGATTTCGCGCATCATCCGACGGCCATCCGCACCACGCTCGACGGCCTGCGCCAGAAGCTCGACGCGGCCGGCAAGCAAAGTGAGCGCATCCTCGCGGCCTTCGAACCGCGCAGCAACACGATGAAGCTGGGCGTCATGGCAGCGCAGTTGCCGTGGAGCCTGGAGTCGGCCGACCTGTCGTTCTGCCACACGGCGGGGCTCGACTGGGACGCGGCGGCGGCGCTTGCGCCGATGGGCGCGCGCGCGCAGGTGGCCGGGGCCATCGAGCCGCTCGTGAGGCAGGTCGTGGCCGCCGCCCGGCCGGGCGATCACATCGTCTGCATGAGCAACGGCGGCTTCGGCGGCGTGCACGACAAACTGCTTGCGGCGCTACGCGCCACCCACGCATCATGAGCGCCATGCGCGCGCGTGAGCTGATCGACGCCCTGAAGCTCCAGCACCACCCCGAGGGCGGCTGGTATGCCGAGGTGTTCCGATCGCCCGCCAGCGTGGAGCCCGTCGACGGCCGCGCGCCCCGCAGCGCGCTGACCAGCATCTACTTCCTGCTCGAAGCAAACCAGCATTCGCGCTGGCACCGAGTGCTGTCCGACGAGGTCTGGGTTCATCTTGAAGGCGTGCCGCTGGCACTGTGGACCTGCGACGCCGCGATGCGCACGGCGCCGGCCCACGTGAAGCTGGGCCCGGTCGATGTACACGGCACGCGCCCCCAGCACGTGGTGCCCGCCGGCCAATGGCAGGCCGCCCGGCCGATTCAGGGCCACAGCTCGGGCGACTACACGCTGGTCGCCTGCATGGTCGGGCCGGGCTTCGATTTCGCCGACTTCTCGATGGTCCCGACCGACAGCAGCGAGGCTGCGTCGATGCGGCACCACTGGCCCGACCTGGCCGAAATGCTTTAACCCCGGCGCTGCTTGACCGCTTGCGAGAGCGTGTCGAGCACCTGCACCGAATCGTCCCAGCCGATGCAGGCGTCGGTGATGCTCTTGCCGTACTCGAGGCCCGACAGCTGGTCCTTGCCCGGCGTGAACTTCTGGGCGCCCGGCTGCAGGTGGCTTTCGACCATCACGCCGAACACGCGGTTGGAGCCGCCGGCGATCTGCGCAGCGATGTCCTGCGCCACGTCGATCTGCTTCTGGTGCTGCTTGGAGCTGTTGGCGTGGCTGCAGTCGACCATCAGCGTGGGCGGCAGCTTGGCGGCTTCCAGGTCCTTGCAGGCGGCCTCGACGCTGGCGGCGTCGTAGTTCGGCGCCTTGCCGCCACGCAGGATCACGTGGCAGTCGCGATTGCCGTTGGTCTGCACGATGGCGACCTGGCCATTCTTGTGCACCGACAGGAAGTGATGGCCGCGCGCCGCCGCCTGGATGGCGTCGGTGGCGATGCGGATGTTGCCGTCGGTGCCGTTCTTGAAGCCGATCGGAGCCGACAGGCCCGAGGCCAGTTCGCGGTGCACCTGGCTTTCGGTGGTGCGCGCGCCGATGGCGCCCCAGGAAATCAGGTCGCCGATGTACTGCGGCGAGATCACGTCGAGGAACTCGCTGCCCGCCGGCAGGCCCAGGCGGTTGATGTCGATCAGCAGCTGGCGCGCGATGCGCAGGCCTTCGTCGATGCGAAAGCTCTCGTCGAGGTACGGGTCGTTGATGAGGCCCTTCCAGCCGACCGTCGTGCGCGGCTTCTCGAAGTACACGCGCATCACGATCTCGAGCGTGCCGGCGTATTTCTCGCGTTCGACCTTGAGGCGGCGGGCGTATTCGAGCGCGGCGGCCGGGTCATGGATCGAGCAGGGACCCATGATCACCAGCAGCCGGTCGTCCTTGCCGGCCATGATGTTGTGGATGCTGCGGCGCGTGCCTTCGATCAGCGTTTCGACCGGCGTGCCGCGGATCGGGAAGAAGCGGATCAGATGTTCGGGAGGGGGCAGCACGTTGATGTCCTTGATGCGTTCGTCGTCGGTCTTGCTGGTTTTTTCGACGCTCGCATACCAGCTGTCGCTGGCGGGGGCAGTGTTCGTGCTCATGGGTGCTTCCTTGTTGGAGTGAATGTCGTCAGGGCATAAAAAAACCGCCGGGGGCTTGAGGCCACCGGCGGTTTTGGGAGGGTGTTCGTTTGCTTTACGCGCTCGCCTCTCGTCCGCCGGAAACCGGGAACCAAAAGTAGGCAAAGAAATAAGCGCGAAGAGCGGACATGGAGGCGAAATGTAGCACGGAAAGAAAAATCCCGGTCAAGCGGCCGGGATGTGCGTTGTTTATCGGTAGCCCGATTCGTTCGGGTTGTGGATGATCCAGATCAGGTTGCCGCTGGAGTAGTCGCCCATGCCGCCGCCCGCGAAGACCAGCCGCCCCTGCCCCTTGTAGGTCATTTCGTAGCGGTGGCGGTCGCTGCCGAAATAGAACGGAATGAAGGCCTTGCCGGTGACGTAGGCCCCCTGGTCGGTCGGCGGGCCCGCGAGGTCCGTGACCTGCCTGGCGCTCATGCCGATCTGCAGGCGCGCGAACTTGCTGTTGCGCGCCGGGTTGCCGGTGATCTCGCCTTCGTAGCCGTTCAGGCCCTTGACGGTGCGGCCGCTGCCAGCCTCGACCTTGGAGGAATCGACCACGTTGCCCTGGGCATCCATGCCGGCCTTCGCGCCGCCGCGGGCCGGTGCGGCGGGAGCGGCCGCGGGTGCCGGCGCAGCCGCGCCCTGGCTGCCGCCGCGCGACGCGCAGCCTGCGCCTGCCAGCGCCACCGTTGCAGTCACGGCCCACAGGGTCGCGGACGAATTGATCCTGATCCTCATCATCGAAAGCTCCTTCCTAGTTTGTGAAGGAGCGCAGCTTAGCAAGCTCTCAGGCCGTTCCGCCTACGGTCAAACCATCGATGCGCAGGGTCGGCTGGCCGACGCCCACGGGCACGCTCTGGCCTTCCTTGCCGCAGGTGCCGACGCCGGAGTCGAGCGCCATGTCGTTGCCGATCATGGTCACGCGGGTGAGCGCGTCGGGGCCGTTGCCCACGATGGTCGCGCCCTTCACGGGGTACTGGATCTTGCCGTTCTCGACCCAGTAGGCCTCGCTGGCCGAGAACACGAACTTGCCGCTCGTGATGTCGACCTGCCCGCCGCCGAAGTTGGTGGCGTACAGGCCCTTCTTGATGCTGGCGACGATTTCCTTCGGGTCCTTGTCGCCGCCGAGCATGTAGGTGTTCGTCATGCGCGGCATCGGCACGTGGGCGTAGCTCTCGCGGCGGCCGTTGCCGGTGGGCTTGACCTTCATGAGGCGCGCGTTGAGCGCATCCTGGATGTAGCCCTTGAGGATGCCGTCCTCGATCAGCACGTTGCGCTGGCTGGCGTTGCCCTCGTCATCGACGTTGAGCGAGCCGCGGCGGTCGGCAATGGTGCCGTCGTCGAGCACGGTGACGCCCTTGGCCGCCACGCGCTGGCCGATGCGGCCCGAGAACGCGCTGGAGCCCTTGCGGTTGAAGTCGCCCTCGAGCCCGTGGCCGATGGCCTCGTGCAACAGGATGCCGGGCCAGCCGGAGCCGAGCACCACGGTCATTTCGCCGGCCGGGGCCGGGCGCGCGTCGAGGTTGGTCAGCGCGGCCTTCACGGCGTGGCCGACGTATTCGGCGATCTGCTCGTCGGTGAAATAGGCCAGGCCGAAACGCCCGCCGCCGCCGCCGGAGCCGATTTCGCGGCGGCCGTTCTGCTCGGCGATCACTGTGACCGACAGGCGCACCAGCGGGCGCACGTCGGCGGCCAGCGTGCCGTCGGCGCGGGCCACGAGCACCACGTCGTATTCGCTTGCGAGGCCGGCCATGACCTGCGCGACGCGCGGATCGCGCGAGCGGGCCAGTCTTTCGACCTTTTCGAGCAGCTTCACCTTGGCGGTGCTGTCGAGCGTGGCGATGGGGTCGATGCCGTCGTAGAGCGAGCGGCTGGAGGCGATCTTGCGGGTCGCCGTCTTCACGCGGCCGGTGCGGCCAGCGGAGGAAATGGAGCGGACCGTGCGCGCCGCGTCGAGCAGCGAGGCTTCGGAAATATCGTCGGAGTAAGCGAAGGCGGTTTTCTCGCCACTGACCGCGCGCACGCCAACGCCCTGGTCGATGCTGAAGCTGCCGGTCTTGACGATGCCCTCTTCGAGGCTCCAGCCTTCGCTGCGGGTGTACTGGAAGTACAGGTCGGCGTCGTCCACCCGGTGCGCGGTGATCTCGGCCAAGGCCTTGCTCAGGTGCGATTCGTCGAGTCCGAACGGCGTGAGCAGGAGCTGTTGCGCCGTGGCGAGGCGCTCGATGGTGGGTTCGCGAGAGATCATTTCAGGATTCTATGGCTCGCCCCCAGGCTGCGCGCACTTCGCGTCGCTTCGCCTTCCCCCTGCCGGGGACACCAGAGGCCCGGCAAGGCCGGTTCCCCGGTGTTCCTGGCCTGGGGGTGCGCTAGCTTTGAGCCAGTTTTCGGGCCCGGGCGATGGACATCAGGATGCCCAGCCCCAGCCCCAGCGTCACCATGGCGGTGCCGCCGTAGCTGATGAACGGCAGCGGCACCCCCACCACCGGCAAAATGCCGCTCACCATGCCCATGTTCACGAAGGCATAGGTGAAGAAAATCATCGTCACCGCTCCCGCCAGCAGGCGCGAGAACAGGGTGGCCGCGTTGGTCGCGATGACCAGCCCGCGAAAGACCAGCAGGATGAAGGCCGAGATCAGCGCCAGGTTGCCCATCAGCCCGAACTCCTCGGAATACGCGGCAAAGATGAAGTCGGTGGTGCGCTCGGGAATGAACTCGAGGTGCGTCTGGGTGCCCTGCATGAAGCCCTTGCCGCCCACCCCGCCCGAACCGATGGCGATCATCCCCTGGATGATGTGGAAGCCCTTGCCCAGCGGGTCCTTGCTGGGGTCGAGCAGCGTGCACACGCGCTGCTTCTGGTAGTCGTGCAGCACGCGCCAGTCGACCCCGTCGGCGCACAGCCTCGACTCGAAACCCACGATCAGCGTGACGGCCACCGCGCCGATCAGCACCGGCGGCACGATCAGCTTCCATGGCAGCCCGGCAAAGAAGATCACCGCCAGCCCGGCCGCCAGCACCAGCAGCGAGGTGCCTAGGTCGGGCTGCTTCATGATGAGGCCGACCGGCACCGCCAGCAGCACCGTCGCCACCACGAAATCGAGTGGCCGCAGCTGGCCCTCGCGCCGCTGGAACCACCAGGCCAGCATCAGCGGCATCGCGATCTTCAGGATTTCGCTGGGCTGGATCACGACGCCCACGTTGATCCAGCGCGTGGCGCCCTTCTTGGTGATGCCGAACAGCGCCACCGCCACCAGCAGGGCCACGCCCATCGTGTAGAGCGGCACGGCCGCCAGCATCAGCCGCTGCGGCGGCACCTGCGCCACCGCGAACATGATGAAGCCGGCCAGCAGCATGTTGCGGCCATGGTCGACGAAGCGCGAGCCGTGGTCGTAGCCGGAGGAATACATGGTCAGCAGCCCGGCGAACGCGAGCAGCAGCACGGCGAAGGCCAGAAAGCCGTCGAAGCCCTGGAAGATGGGCGCGATGCGACGCGCCAGGGAGGGCTGGTTGAACACGGCAGACATGGGGGCGGATTATCCCTGCCCCGCCAGCCCCCTCAATCGAATTCGAGCTGAACGACCGTGCGCCCGGGTCGGCTTTCCACCGCCAGCCGGGCCCCGATGGCCCCCGAGCGCTCCGCCAGCGACCGCGGCAGGTGCTTCACCGCGTCGAAGCCCTTGCCGTTGTCGATCACCCGCAGCTGCACCGTCTTGCCCTGCATGCCGGCTTCGAACCGCAGCACGGTGGCCTGCGCATGCTGCAGCACGTTGGAGATCGCCTCGAACAGCAGGAACTGCAACTGCCGCATGCCCAGCGCGTCGAGCCCCTCCACCGGCTCCACCTCGTCCACCGCCCATTCGAACTCGATGCCCGCCGCCGCCAGCCGGGGCTCCAGCCGGTAGCGCGCCGCCGCCAGCAGCGCGCCCACGTCGCCCGGCGGCAGGTGGATCGAATCGATCGACAGCTTCAGCTGGTCCAGCGAATCGCGCAGCGTGCGCAGCAGGTCGCCCGAGCTGCTCTGACCCGACTGCAGCTGCCGGATCGCCGAGCTGATGTGCGAGCCCACGCCGTCGTGCATCTCGCGCAGGATGCGTTCGCGCTCGTGGGTGCGCGCCTGGTCGCGCGCCGCCGCTTCGAGCTCTGCGTAGGTGGCCGCGAGCTCGCGCTCGCGCTGGGCCACCCGCTCGGCGAGCGCCGCGACCGAGCCGCGCGCCTGCACGCTCGCCGCGCGAAAGCGCCGCAGCACGATCAGCAGCAGCGCCACGCCGAAGAACACCGACGAATAGCGCACCCAGGTGGTCTCGCCGTAGGCGTCGCCGAGGCGGATCACCAGCCAGTCGCGCGTGCCGAAGGCCACCGTCACCAGGGCAGCGCCGGCCACCAGCAGCCGCTCTGCGTTCGGTTTGCGCAGGGTGGCGACCGCGAAGGCACCGGCGAAGGCCAGGACGAAAACGATCTCGACGGCGAGCCAGCCGGTGAGCCACATCGGCTCGTCGCGCTGCAGCGACAGCGCACTGGACAACACCGTCCCGGCCACGACGCCCGCGATCGGCCACCGCACCCACCGGCCGCGGCGCTCGCGCGCCCATCCCGCGAGGTGATAGGCGAACATCATGGAAGAGGCTGCCCAGCCCGCATAGCAGGCGGCCATCAGCACGCCCCATGGCCCCCAGGACAGCGGCGGCTCCGCGATCACGCCGTCGGCCACCCGCAGCGCCCAGCAGAACTCGGCCAGCGCGGCCCAGAAGTAGATGCCGTCGCGCCGCTGCGCGCCCCTGGCATCGGCGTCGACCTGCGTCAGCCACAGCGCCAACGCGATGCCGCCCACGATCAGGCTGAAGGCCATCAGCAGCACCGAGCCGGTGAAGCGCCATGCGTAGGCACTCTCGAAGAGTTCGTTGCGCACCGGCGTGGCCGGCCCGATGACCACCCGCGAAAGCCCCGCGCGCCGCGCGGTGTCGGCGCGCAGCCGGATCTGCAGGAGGTTGTCGCCCGTTCGCAGCAGGCGCCCGGGCACCGGCACGTAGATGGGCGCCTTGGCGTAGTCGGCATCATTGCCGCGGCTCAGGTCGCCGTAGACCTGCAGCAGCGCGTCGTTGAGCTGCACCTCGAAAACGTTGCCGACGCGCGGGATGAAGATGCCCCACGGTGTCTCGGGCACGGCCTCGAGCCTGAACGGCAGATCGAAGCTCGCCAGGCCGGGACGCCCCTGGTGCCGGCGGTCCCAGTGGTAGGGCAGCTCGACAGGCCCCGTGCGCGTGGTGCCGTCGACAGAGGTCGTGACGGTGCCCTGGCGCAGTTCGATCGGTGCCTCGTACGCGGCCGCGCCGCAGACGCCGGGGATACCCGCGAAGAGCATCGCCAGCCAAAGCACCAGCAGCAGCACCCGACTTGGTCGCATCTGCGTTCAGCCCGGATGAGACAACAGGCCGAGACGCGTCGCTTCGAAAACCGCCTCGCTCTTGGAATGCACGGCGAGCTTTCCGTAGAGATTCTTGATGTGGGTCTGCACCGTGTGCACGCTCAGGCCTTTGAGCCGCGCGATTTCCGCGTACGAGAAGCCGCGAGCGATGAGCGTCAGCACCTCGTGCTCGCGCGCCGACAGCAGGCCGCGGTCGGACTCTTCCGCGGCGGCTTCGGGCGCTGCCCCCGGCGCCGCGCCGGGAGGGGCTGCCGATTGCAGGCTGCGGTACTTCGCGAGCACGCGCCGCGCGATCATGGGCGAGATCGGGGAGGCGCCAGCCTTCATCTCCACGATGGTCTGCGCGATGTCCTCCGGTGCGGCGTCCTTGTGGATGTAGCCCACGGCCCCTGCTTCGATGCTGGCGAGCACGTTCTCCTCGTCGCCGAAGACCGACACCACCAGCGGCTCGCAGCCAGGAAAGCGCGCGACCGCGTCCCGGATCACGTCGAGGCCCGTGCCGTCGGGCATGCCGAGGTCGACCAGCAGCACGTCGGGAATGGTGGCGGTGCGGGCCAGCCATCCCAGCGCTTCCTGCACCGTTCCGGCGCTGCCGAGCCAGAAAAGGCGTGGGCTGCGCTGCACGCTGGCCTCGAAAAAGGCACGCGCGCGGCTGTCGTCTTCGACAACGAGCACACCCCAGCGGTGCAGCGTCGCGTCCTCCTGAGCCTCAGTGTTCATGGGCAGAGCATAAGCCTCGGCGCCCCCACCGAATCCGTACGCGCCTACCCGGTTCATGGGATGCACATCGCAAGGCTCCACGAAACCGCGCTTTTCCGAGGCGAGCCCCTCTCTCGCATGTGACGTAGCCCGAACGCAGGCCACCTGCACCCCTCGGCCATCACATGAGTACTTTTGGATTCCGCGTACACAGGGTGCCCACGCGCCCCAGGCCTCAGTAAGCTATAGCGTTCCCGAAGAACCCCCGCACAGCGGGCTTTTCGTATGTTGGAAGCGGCCTCGCGAGAACAGACCTCATGCAGAATTACCCGGTCCCGCCAAGCGAGGTGCAACAGCCGCACCTCCCGTCCTTTCCTCGCATGGATGCGCACACCACTCACCTGCTCTATCTGCACGGCTTCCGTTCTTCGCCTCGTTCGACCAAGGCCCGGATCGTCGCGGAACGCGTGGCGCAGCGCCACCCGAACCTGCAGTGGTGGTGCCCGCAATTGCCGCCGTCGCCGCACGATGCCATCGACATGGTGATGAAGGGCATCGCGCATTGGCCGCGCAAGTCGATGGCGGTGGTGGGCTCGTCGCTCGGCGGGTACTACGCGACCTACGTGGCCGGCATGACGCGCTGCCGCGCGGTGCTGCTCAATCCGGCCGTGCATCCCGCACGCGACCTCACGCGCTACATCGGCGACCAGACCCTCTGGCACGACCCGGCCGAGCATTTCTACTTCCGCCCCGAATACATCCACGAACTGCGTGCGATGGAAGTCGGCCCGCTCACGCGGCCCGAGCGCGTCTTCGCCATCATCGCCAAGGGCGACGAAGCGCTCGACTGGCATGAGATGTCCGCGCGCTATCCCGACAGCAACATCAAGCTGCTCGAAGGCAGCGACCACGCCCTCTCCGACTTCGAGAAAGCGCATCTCGACGACGTCATGGCGTTCATCAACCCGATCTAGGTACACCCCCGGGCTTCGCGCACTTCATGTCGCTGCGCCAATCCCCCTGCAGGGGGGCGATGCCTGCGGCCCGGCAAGGCCGGTTCCGCTGCATCCTGGAATTGGATCGCGCCGGTTTTCAGCGTGGGACAATCGAGGGATGTTTGTATTGTTTGAAGAAGCCGGCAAGTACCTCGGCGGCCGCGTGCTATCGGAGGCCGAGGCGTCGGCACAGGTCGAACTCGACACCGGCAAGCGCGTCAAGGTCAAGGGCGCCAACATCGTGCTGCGTTTCGAGAAACCGTCGCCCACCGACCTGATCGCCGAGGCGCGCACGCTCGCCGCCGCCATGGACCTCGACCTCGCCTGGGAATTCGCGGCCGAGGGGGAATTCGGCTTTGCCGATCTCGCAGCCGATTATTTCAGCGACAAGCCCTCGCTGGCGCAGCAGGCCGCCGCCCTGTTCGCGCTGTTCGAGGCGCCGCACTATTTCCGCCGCGCGGGCAAGGGGCGCTTCAAGAAGGCACCGGCCGAGATCGTGCAGCAGGCGCTGGCCGCCATCGAGAAGAAAAAAGCCATCCAGGCGCAGATCGCCGAATGGGCCGCGCAATTGGCCGAAGGCGTGTGCCCCGCACCGGTGCGCGAGCAGCTCTACAAGATCCTGTTCCGCCCCGACAAGAACGCCCCCGAATACAAGGCCGTGGTCGACGCCTCGCGCGCCACGCAGCGCCCGCCGCTCGATCTGCTGGAGCGCGCCGGCGCCATCGACTCGCCCTACCAGTTCCACTGGCGCCGCTTCCTGTTCGAGAACTTTCCCAAGGGCACCGGTTTCCCCGCGCTCGCGGCACCGGCCATCGTGGACGACCTGCCGGTGGCGTCCGGCTTGCAGGCCTTCTCGATCGACGATTCGCAGACCACCGAGATCGACGACGCGCTCTCGGTGCAAGGCCTGGGCACGGGCACCGTCACGGTCGGCATCCACATCGCGGCGCCGGCTCTGGCGCTGACGCCGGGCAGCGCCATCGACAACGTGGCGCGTGCGCGCATGTCGACGGTCTACATGCCGGGCTACAAGATCACGATGCTGCCCGACGACGTGGTCAACACCTACACCCTGCTCGAAGGCGGTGACCGGCCTGCCGTGTCGCTCTATGCGCGCTTCGACGAAGCCACGCTGGAACTGCAAGCCACCGAAACGAAACTGGAGCGCGTGCCGATCGTGGCCAACCTGCGCCACGACCAGCTCGACAGCGTCGTCACGCAGCCTTGGCTGGAGGACGGCGCGTTCCAGAGCGACGACACGCCCGAAGCCGCCGCGAACCTGCGCGCCCCGCTCTCCTTCCTGTTCCGCCTCGCCAAGCAGTTGAAGGCGCAGCGCGAGGTGGTGCGCGGCAAGCCCGAGAACTTCAACCGGCCCGACTACAACTTCCGCCTCGTCGGCAACGACGGCGAGCCCACCGGCAGCGAGCAGGTGCAGATCAGCACGCGCCAGCGCGGCGCGCCGCTCGACCTGATCGTGTCCGAGGCGATGATCCTGGCCAACAGCAGCTGGGGCGGCTGGCTCGGCGAACTGGGCGTGCCCGGCCTCTACCGCAGCCAGGCGAGCCTCGCGCCCGGCATCAAGGTGCGCATGGGCACGCGCGCGCTGCCGCATGCGGGCCTGGGCGTGAAGAGCTACGCGTGGAGCACCTCGCCGCTGCGCCGCTATACCGACCTCGTGAACCAGTGGCAGATCATCGCGGCGGCGCGCCACGGCAAGACCGCTGCACTGGCCGCGCCTTTCAAGCCGAAGGACGCCGACCTGTTCTCGATCCTCTCCGGCTTCGACGCGGCCTATGCCACGTACAACGCCTACCAGGGCGGCATGGAACGCTTCTGGACGCTGAAGTACCTGCAGCAGCAGGGCATCACCGAACTCGAAGCCACCGTCATCAAGGACCTGCCGAACGGCGCGCTGGTGCGTGCCGACACGCTGCCGCTGGTGTTCCCGGTGGCCGGCCAGCAGGAACGCGGCGCACGGCTGCGCGTGAAGCTCGGCGAGATCGACGAGATCGCGCTCGACGTGACCGGCACCGTGCTCGAACGCCTCGACGCGCCGAAGGCCGATGCGGCCGTCGACGAAGAGAGCGGAGAGGAAGAAGAGGTGGTCGCAGGCCCGATCGCCATTGCCGTCGACCTGAGCGACAGCGAAGCCGCACCCGAAAACACGCCAGCATGAACTTCGGCAGCTCGTCCGGAGAAATGCGCCCCCTGGAGGAATTTCGAGAATGAACTTCAAGGACCTCAGCACGCTGCAGATTGCACTGGGCGTGTCGGTCATTGCGCATGCCGTGCTGCTCGCGGTGCGCTTCGTCGATCCCGAATCGTTCAACAAGGTCTTCAGCGACACGCCGCTCGAAGTGATCCTGGTCAACACAAGGACCAACGACAAGCCCGACCCCAGCGCCCGGCTGCGGGCGCAGACCTCGCTTGCGGGCGGCGGCGACCTCGACAAGGGCCGCGCAACCAGCCCGCTGCCGCCGTCGAGCTTCACCACCGTCGGTGATTCGTTCGAGGACGCGCAGCGCAAGGTCGATGCGATGCAGACCGAGCAGTTGCAGATGCTCACCCAGCTCAAGCGCGAGCTCGCCGCAATGCCTGCGCCCGACCCGCGCAACCCCGGCGACCCGACCGAGGCCACGGCGCAGGAAGAAAAGCGCCGGCAGATGATCAACCTGCTGGCCGAGATCGAGCGCCGCGTGAACGAGGAAAACGCACGCCCGAAGAAGCGCTTCCTGAGCCCCTTCACGCGGGAAGCGGCCTTCGCGAGCTACGTGGACTCGCTGCGCCGCCGGGTGGAAGCCCAGGGCACAGCCAACTTTCCGACGCTCGCCGGCAAGAAGCTCTATGGCGAGCTCACGATGACCATCACGGTCAACTTCGACGGCCGACTGCTCTCGACGGTGGTCGATGAAAGCTCGGGCGCTCCCGTGCTGGACCGCCGCGCCCAGGCCATCGTCGCCAGCGTCGGCAACTTCGGCAAGTTCACCGATGCGATGCGCAAGGAGCATGCGGACCAGATCGTGATCCGGCCGCACTTCCGGTTTGCACACGACGGGTCGGTCGAACTCTCCTCGCAGTAGACGACAAGAAAACCCAAGGAGGCAGACGCCATGGACCTGTACTGCGTCATGGGCAACCCGGTCGAGCACAGCCGCTCGCCCGGCATCCACGCGCGTTTTGCCGAACTCTGCGGCCAGCAGCTGGACTACGGCCGGCGGCTGATTCCGCTCGGCGCCTTCGCCGAAGGCATCGCGGCCTTTCGCAGCGAAGCCGCCGAACGCGGCGACACCGCGCGCGGCTGCAACATCACGGTCCCCTTCAAGTTCGAAGCCGCTGCGCTGGCGCAGCACACCAGCGAACGCGCCCTGCTCGCGCAGGCGGCCAACACGCTACGCTTCGACGCCGACGGCAGCATCCACGCGGACAACACCGACGGCATCGGCCTGGTCAACGACATCGTGCGCAACGCGGGCGTGCCGCTGAAAGGTAAGGCGCTGCTGCTGATCGGCGCGGGCGGTGCGGCAGCCGGCGTGCTCGGCCCGCTGCTCGATGCGGGCGTCTCGCGCGTCGTGGTCGCGAACCGCACCGTCGGCAAGGCCGTCGAGTTGGTGCGCCACCATGCGGCCATCGCGCTGCGCCATGGCGCCTCGCTCGAGGCCTGGGCGCTCGACGAAGTGCCGGGCGCCTTCGACGTGGTGGTCAACGCCACCGCCTCCAGCCTCGCGGGCGACGCGGTGCCGGTGAAGGCCAGCGTGCTGCGCGCCGGCGGGCTCGCGGTCGACATGATGTACGGCCCCGCGGCCGCGGGCTTCATGGCCTGGGCCGAGGCGCATGGCGCGGTGGCGCGCGACGGGCTGGGCATGCTCGTCGAGCAGGCGGCCGAGTCGTTCGAGATCTGGCGCGGCGTGCGCCCGCCTTCCGCACAGGTGCTGGCCGAAGTGCGCGCATCGCTTGCCGCTGCGAAAAAATGAAAGCCGTGCTGCGCCTGATCGCCTGCCTCGTGGTGGCGGGCGCGGCACTCGAGCTGTTCTTCGTGGCGCGCATCGCGGCAATGGCCGTGGTCGATCCGCAGAGCACCGCGTTCCAGCGCTCCGAAGCCTTCCAGATTGCCATCCACCAGGGCAGCGGCGGCGGCTGGCGGCAGCAGTGGGTGCCCTATTCGCAGATCAACGACACGCTCAAGCGCGCCGTCATCGCGAGCGAGGACGCCGGCTTCGTCGACCACAACGGGGTGGAGTGGGAAGCCATCGAGCGCGCGCGCCAGCGCAACGCCAAGGCCGAGGAGCTGGCCGCCAAACGCGCGGCGCGCGCCTTGGCACGCGGCAAGCCGGTGCGGCCCGTGCAGCTGCGCGGCGGATCGACCATCACGCAGCAGCTCGCGAAGAACCTGCTGCTGTCCAGCGAACGCACCTTGCTGCGCAAGGGCCAGGAGCTGGTGCTCGCCACGCTGCTCGAAGTGCTGCTGGACAAGCGGCGCATCCTCGAGATCTATCTCAACAATGTCGAGTGGGGCGAAGGCGTGTTCGGCGCCGAGGCGGCGTCGCAGTACTACTTCCGCAAGCCGGCGTCGCGCCTGAGCACCAGCGAGGCCGCGCGCCTCGCGGTGATGCTGCCGAGCCCCAGGTTCTTCGAGCGCCGGCTCGGTTCGCCCTACCTGAGCGGGCGGGCGTCGACGGTCATGGCACGGATGCCTGCGGCCGAACTGCCCTGAGCGTGCCGCGCAGGCCTTCGATGGCCAGCACCGCACCGAAGCCGATCACATAGGCCAGCACGTCCCACCAGTCGGCCGTGCTGCCGAGCACGATGCGCAAGGCGCGGTTCGGGATGTGCAGGTGCCACGCCGCCGCGAGGTATTGCCCGAGCTCGACCGCGAGCCCCACGCCCAGCGCGGCCAATGCCAGCGGCCATACGCGTGCGGCGATCGCGGTCCTGAAGACGAAGTACACCCACACCACGGCCAGCACGTCGCCGAAGAAGCTGCGCAGCCAGCCCCAGCGCGCGCCGACGGTGGCCAGCAGCACGAGAACGAAGAACAGGGCCACCGCCCACACGAGTGAAAGAGGATCGAGACGCCATCGCATGGCCCGTATCATCGCGCCCATATGCTGGCAAAGCTCACGGGTTGGTTGTTGTTGGGAATCGTCCGGTTGCTCACAGGCGCCCAGGCGCGCTGGTATGGCTGTCCGCCGAAGGCCGAGCAGCGCATCTACTTCGCCAACCACCAGAGCCATGCCGACCTGGTGATGATCTGGGCGGCGCTGCCCGAGGAGCTGCGCAGCATCACGCGGCCGATCGCGGCGCGCGACTACTGGGCCAACACGCCGGTCAAGCGCTGGATCACGACGGAGGTGTTCAACGCGGTGTACGTGGAGCGCCAGGCGGCGCCTGCTGCGACGGCATCCCTTGCCCCTGTGGCGGTCGAGGCCCCGCCGCCAGCGCCCGCTGCGCGAGCCGTCGCTCCCTCACCGGCCGAGCGCATCGAGCCGTCGATGGAGCCCCTGCTGCCATTGACGACACCGGAACCGCCCGCCGAGACGGTGCCCGAAGCGCAAGGCCGGCTCGACCTGCCGGAGCCCCCTGCCCCGCCGCCTCCGTCGGCAGAACCCGAAGCCCCGCCCGTCGCGGCAGCTCCTGCCCCCGATCCGCTTGCGCCCCTCGTCGAAGCCCTGCGAAGCGGCGACTCGATCATCATCTTTCCCGAGGGCACGCGCGGCCACACGGGCGAGCCGCAGAAGTTCAAGTCGGGCCTCTACACGCTAGCCACGATGTTCCCAGAGGTGGTGCTGGTGCCCGCCTGGATCGACAACGTGCAGCGCGTGATGCCCAAGGGCGAGATCGTGCCAGTGCCCATCCTCTGCTCGGTCACTTTCGGCGCGCCGATCCGTGTCGAAGAAGGCGAAGAGCGCCGGCCCTTCCTTGATCGTGCGCGTGCCGCGGTGATTGCCTTGCGCGATGTCTGAAATGACCGACAGATGAACCAGTTCCTGCGCAGCCTCACCCCGACCCAACAGGTCGCTGCACTCTTCCTCATCGTCTTCGGCCTGCTCGCAATCGTGAGCGCCACCGCGTTCTTCCTCACCTTCCGGGAGCGCCGCAACCCCGTGCACGACGCCGCCTGGCAAGCCGAACTGGCGCACTTCCGCGCGCTGCTGGGCACCACCTGGTTCATGGTGATCATCTTCTGGATCGGCTGGGCGCTGGGCGAAACCGTGGCCACCGTGCTGTTCGCGCTGATTTCCTTTTTCGCGCTGCGCGAGTTCATCACGCTCTCGCCCACGCGGCGCGGCGACCACCGCAGCCTGATCCTGGCCTTCTTCGTGGTGCTGCCGATCCAGTTCTGGCTGGTGGCCACCGCGCGCTTCGACCTGTTCACCGTGTTCATCCCGGTCTACGTGTTCCTCGCGATCCCGGTGGCGAGCGCGCTGGCCGACGACCCGAGCCAGTTCCTCGAGCGCAACGCCAAGCTGCAGTGGGGCATCATGGTCTGCGTCTACGGCATGAGCCACGTGCCTGCGCTGCTGCTGCTGAGCTTTCCGGGCTACGAAGGCAAGAGCGCGTTCCTCGTGTTCTTCCTGGTGTTCGTGGTGCAGACCTCGGTGCTGGTGCAGCACCTGATCTCGCGCCGCATGCAGCGCACGCCCTTCGCGCCCAACGTGAGCCGCAGCTTCAACTGGACCAGCTGGGGCATCGGCATCGTCGTGGCCAGCCTGGTGGGCGCGCTGTTCTCGTTCATCACGCCGTTCAGGTTCGGGCAAGCGCTGGCGGTATCGGTCATTGCCTGCATCGCGGGATCGATGGGGCACCTCGTGATGAAGGCGCTCAAGCGCGACCGGGGGATTCCGAACTGGGGCCAGAAGGGCGTGGGCGTGACGGGAGCCAACGGCCTTCTCGACCGGGTCGATGCGCTGTGCTTCGCCGCCCCGATCTTCTTCCACTCGATCCGCTGGTACTTCAACGCCTGAACGTGGCACACCCCCAGGCTGCGCGCACTTCGTGTCGCTTCGCCAACCCCCTTGCAGGGGGCAATACCTGCGGCCCGGCAAAGCCGGTTCCGCGGTATTCCTGAAAGAACTCCGGAGACAGTTCAGATTCGAGTGTCGGGTGACCTCGCTCAGGCCTTGCGTCGCACCACGCGGTCGAAGGCCTCCTTGGCCTTTCGGCCGAACGCCCTGGCCTTCAGCGCCTGCAGCTCGCGCATGAGGCGCGCGCGCTGCTCGGCCGACAACGCCGTGCCGAAGCGCCCCAGCGCGGCTTCGAGCGCCGCGCGCTGCGCCTCGACGCGACCCTGCCGGCCCTCGGCCTCGGCCAGCCATTCGCAGGCATTGGCGACGCGTTCGCGCAGTGCGGCATCGCCTGTATCGCCGAAGCGCGCAATGAGCGCGCGATACGCCTTGGCCTGCCCCACGGGATCGCCGAGCTTGTCGAGCGCCTTGGCCTTGTTGATCATCGACTTGGCGGCCCACAGCTGCAGCGTGCCTTCCCTCGCACCGGTGGTGCGAGCGATGGCCTCGTCGTAGCAGTCCACGGCCGCCTTGAGCTGGCCGGTCTGGCGCAGCGTGGCGCCCTTGCGGAACAGCGCACCGACCACGCGCCCGCGCAGGTCCGGCAACTCGGAGTTGCCCCAGCGCGCGACGATCTGGTCGTGCACCCGCATCCCGTCGTCGTGCAGGCCGAGGCGGTCGAGCGCGGTGCTCTTGTATTGCAGGCACAGCGCGACGGTCTCCTGCATCTCCGTGGACGGGTCGGCGCCGTAGCGCGCGTCCATCGCATCGGCGGCAACGACCACTTCGGCGAAGCGCTCCAGCGCGACCAGGCAAAAGGCCTTGTGGACCAGCGCCCGCGCGCACTGCCGGCGCAGCTCGGGGTGCGGCGACGCGCCATGCGCGGCCAGCACCTCGTCGAACAGCGCGATGGCCTCGTTCGATTCGCCGGCATCGCCATGCTTGCGGCCCTGCCTGACCTTGTCGCGCACTTCGTCGCGCAGCTCGGACGGCAGTTCCGGCAGGTTGCCGGCGGCATCGGCCTTGCGCAGCCGCTTCAGGCAGGCCTGGCGGCCGGCGGTGGCCTTGTCCAGGGTGTCCTGCAGCTCGGGCGTGAGAGCGCCCCGCAATTGCTTCGCGAGCTGCTCGTACACGGCGAGCGCCTCTTCGGCCCGGCCGAGCCGTTCGAGCAGCACGAAGCCCTTGTTGAGCAGCGCGCCCGCCACGGTGCGCTGCACCCCGGCATCGGAGTCTGCGCCGAAGGTGGCGAGCAACCGCTCGCAGGCGGCCAGCGCGGCCTCCCCGTCATCCTGCTCGCGCAGGCCCACCGACCAGTCGTAGGCACGGCGCACGGCCATGCGGCGTACCTGCGCCGAGGCATCGCGGCCGTAGCGCTCGAGCAGCCAGTCGACCAGCTCGGCGCGGTTCGCATGCTCGTCGATGCCGAACCCGTCAAAGAACAGGGTCAGCGCCCGCACGCCCTCGATGCGCAGCTCGGGCGCCGCGTCCTCAAGGCCGGCCTCGATCTGGTCGGCCACCGCCAGGCACATCACCTGGGCCTGCGCATGCTGCGCCAGCTCGCGCAGGTTCAGCACCGAGGCCAGGCGCGCGCGCGCCACGCGCAGCACCACGCCCGGGTCGGTGCTGCCGTCGAAGCGCTCGATTACCGCATCGAGCGTGGCCAGTGCGTCCTGCGGCAGGCCGCGGTGATGTTCGATCTCGGCCTTGAGCAGCCGGGCCTCCGCGCGCCAGGCGTCGAGCGCGGCATCGGGCTGGCTGTCGAGCAGTTCGCTCATGGCGTCGCAGGCCTCGCAGCGCGCCGCGGGCTCGTCGATCCACCAGGTGCGCTGGTACAGCGCATGGGCGATGTGCTCGCGGATCCCTGGCTCGCCGCGCTGGCCGTGCGCGGCGATCAGGCGGTCGAGGGTGGCGAGCGCATCGGCGGGGCGGTGCATCTGGCGCAGCATGTGCGCCAGCAGGCGCAGCGCCTGGCAGCAGGGCACGACCACGCCGGCCTCGGGCATGGCCGCGAATTCGTTGAGCAGCCGGGTGCAGCCGGCCAGCGCCTCGTCGCGGCGGCCCAGGTCGTTGAGCAGTTCGACGCGCCGGAAGCTCGCGGCTGCGCGTTCAGCGGGGTGCTGCAGGCGTTCGAGCAAGGCTTGCGCCTCGTCCAGTTGCCGCTGCGCGGAGGACTCGACTACATTCACATTCGCTTCCTTGTGTGGCGTGCCCTGCGGGAAGCGGGGCAGACTGTACGAATCGGCACGGATTCTGCCCGCGATCGCGCGGCTTTCCAGCGCTGGCTCGGTCCTTCTCTCTCCTCTTTGCTCGGGCGTAGGCCTTTCGTTTCTCTCATGCGCATTCTTGGCATCGACCCCGGCTTGCAGACCACCGGTTTCGGCGTGGTCGACGCGGACGGCCATGCGCTGCGCTACGTGGCCAGCGGCACCATCAGCACCCGGCACCTGGGCACCGGCAACCTGCCGGCGCGCCTGAAGGTGCTGTTCGACGGCATCGCGGAGATCACGTCGCGCTACCAGCCCGATGCGTCGGCGGTCGAGATCATTTTCGTCAATGTCAACCCGCAGTCGACGCTGCTGCTGGGGCAGGCGCGCGGTGCCTGCGTGACCGCGCTGGTCAGCAACAACCTCTCGGTAGCCGAGTACACCGCGCTGCAGATGAAGAAGGCCGTGGCGGGCCACGGCCAGGCCGCCAAGGCGCAGGTGCAGGAGATGGTGCGGCGGCTGCTCGACCTGCCGGGCCTGCCGGGCGCCGATGCGGCGGACGCGCTGGGCATCGCCATCACGCATGCGCAGGTGGGGCGCTCGATGGCGCGGCTCGCGGAAGCGGCCCAGCTGTCGAAGACCCACGCCGGCACCTACCGGCAAGGGCGTTCGCGCTGAGTCAGCGCACGATGTAGCGCAACTCGCCGAGCCGCGTGCGGCGCTCGCGCACTTCGGCGGCCACGCACGCCGCATCGCCTTCGAGTGCACGCGCGATCCAGTCGGCAAGCTGCGGCATGTCGTCGGGCGTGAAGCCCAGGCGCACGATCTCGGGCACGCCGAGCCGCAGGCCATTGATGTCGCCCTCCACGGGCGCGATCGGCAGGCCGATGCCGCAGGCCAGCAGGCCGCCTCGCGCGAGCTTCTTCGCCGCATGCTGCCCGCCGCCCCAGCGCGCTGCTTCAACCGCAAGCTGGTGCGACTGCGTGAAGCCGCGCGCCTTCGCGAACACGGGCAGGCCTTGCGCATCGAGCGCGCGCGCCAGTGCCTGCGCGGTCTCGCGCATGGCAGCTGCATAGGCTGCGCCATGCGCCTTCCAGTCGAGCAGCCCGCGGGCCAGCGCGGCCGTGCGGCCCGCATCCGAATTGGCCGTGAGGCCGGGGTATGCGATGGCGTCGATGCGCTCCATCAGCGCCGCGTCATTCGACACGATCAGGCCACCCACCGGGCCGCCCAGGCTCTTGTAGGTGCTCATGGTGATCGCATGCGCACCCTGTTCGAGCGGCTGCGGCCACGCCTTGCCGGCCACCATGCCCGAGAGGTGCGCCGCGTCGAACAGCAGCTTCGCGCCCACGCCATCGGCGATCTCGCGGATCTCGGGCACCGGATGCGGAAACAGGTTCAGGCTGCCGCCGATGGTGATGAGCTTCGGCTTCACTTCGCGCGCCAGCCTGGCCAGCGCGATGGTATCGACCGTATAGCCATCGGCATCGACGGGCGCGGAAACCGGCTTCAGGCCATAGAGCCCGGCCGCGCCCGCCGCATGGTGCGTGACGTGGCCGCCGATGCTGGGCGGCGGCACGATGATCGTGTCGCCAGGCTGGCAAGTCGCCATGAACACGTAGAGATTCGACAGCGCGCCGGAACTCACGCGCACTTCGGCGAACTTCGCGCCGAAGACCTCAGCCGCGAGTTCGGCGGCGACGACCTCGATCCGCTCGATGGCCTCCAATCCCATCTCGTACTTGTCGCCCGGATAGCCGAGCGAGGGGCGCGAGCCGAGCCCGCGCGACAGCAGCGCCTCGGCGGCTGGGTTCATCACGTTGGTAGCGGGGTTGAGATTCAGCCCGTCGATGTCGTGGATGCGGTGGTTGTCGGCCACCAGCCGCTCGATCTCGGTGGCGACGCCCGCCGCATCGCGCGCGGCGGCGTCGGCGGCAATGGAAAGCACGTGGTCTTCGCTGGCGGCGGGAACCCAGGGGCGGCGTTGCAGGGCGGCGGGCATGCGGTGGATCTCGCTGGAAGTGATGGATGGGCGCATCGTCGCCTGCAGTGCGCGGCCGGGCAAACCGGATAATCTAGGCCTGAGCCCTGGAAAAACTTGGCCTGGAAGATCCTCGCATGCCGCTCGCACCGCCCCGCCCTCGCCTGCCGCCGCACACGGCCGTGCGCGCTTTCGAGGCGGCCGCGCGCCACGGCAGCTTCGCGCGCGCGGCCGAAGAACTGTTCGTCACGCCGGCCGCCGTCGCGCAGCAGATCAAGGCGCTGGAAACCTGGGCCGGCGGCGCACTGTTCGAGCGGCACAGCCAGGGCATTCGCCTCAGCCCGCACGGGCGGCGTGCCTTGCCTGCCCTCAGCGCGGCCGTCGATCAGCTCGGCCTTGCGGTGCAGGCACTGCGCCACGAGACCCAGACCGCCGCGCGCCGCAGCACGCTGCAGGTGGCTGCGCTGCCGGCCGTGGCGCAGCTTTGGCTGTCGCCGCGGCTCTCCCGGCTGAAGGCCGCGCTGCCCGGCGTACAGGTGTCGGTCACGGCGTTGGAGCAGCCGCCGAATTTCCGCCGCGAGCCCTTCGATCTCGGGCTGTTCTATGCACGGGCCGGCGAGCACATCGAAACAGCCGTTGGCGCGCAGGCGATCCCGCTGGTACGCGACCGGCTGCTGCCGGTGTGCAGCCCGCGCCTGCAGCAGCCATCGCCCAGCGGCAGGCCGCGCTCCCTCGATGACCTGACGGAACTGCTGGCGCGCTGCGGCGGCCTGCACGACACCGTCTGGCGCGACGACTGGCCGCGCTGGCTGCAAGCCGTGCGGCCCGGCACCACGGCGATCGAAGCCGACGCGCTCGCGGCCGGCCCCGACTTCTCGCTCTACAGCCTCGCACTGCAGGCCGCGCTCGATGGCGAAGGCGTGCTGATGGGTCGCGAGCGGCTGGTTGCGCCAATGCTTGCGCAAGGCAAGCTGCATGCGCCCTGGGGCAGGCCGAAAGCAGTCGGCGACACAGTCATGCTGCTGGTGCCCACACACCGCAAGGGACCGCTGCTCGCGCAACAGGTGCAGGCGTTGCAGGCGCTGGCCACCTGACGGGCCAATGCACGAAGCCTGGGGGCGAGCCCAACTACACGACGCGTTCGGCGATCAGCACCGCGAAGAAGCCGAACGCCGCGAGCAGCGTCCACTTCAACACGATCCATCCGATGCGCCGGTACCTGGCCTGCCCCGTGCCCGCATAGAACGCGAAGCACACGCCCGCCACCAGCAGAAGCAGCAGGATGGCCCAGCGGAAAAGAAGCATCGTCGGGGCGACGCCTACCAGGCGCGGGCGACTTCGCCGAAACCGCGTGGCGCGCGCTTCTCGTCGTCGAAGGTCACGACTTCGTAGGCGTCGCTGTGCGAGAGCAGTTCGCGCAGCAGCTTGTTGTTGAGCGCATGGCCCGAGCGGAACGCGGTGTAGGCCGCCAGCAGCGGCTTGCCGATGATGTAGAGGTCGCCCATCGCGTCGAGGATCTTGTGCTTCACGAACTCGTCGTCATAGCGCAGGCCGCCGGCATTGAGCACCTTGGTGTCGTCCATCACGATGGCGTTGTCCAGCCCGCCGCCGAGCGCGAGGCCCTTGCTGCGCATGTACTCGACCTCCTTGGTGAAACCGAAGGTGCGCGCACGCGCGATGTCGCGGCTGTATGAATCGGTGCCCAGGTCGAACTCCACGCGCTGGCCGGTGGAGTTGACGACGCGGTGGTCGAAGTCGATCTCGAAGCTCAGCTTGTAGCCGTGGTATGGCTCCAGGCTCGCCCATTTCTCGTTGGCGCCTTCGCCCTCGCGCACCTCGACCTTGCGGGTCACGCGGATGAAGCGGCGCGGCGCCTTCTGCAGCGCGATGCCCGCGCTTTGCAGCAGGAACACGAAGGACGAGGCCGACCCGTCGAGGATCGGCACTTCGTCGGCCGTGATGTCGATGTAGAGGTTGTCGATGCCCAGGCCCGCGCAGGCGGACATGATGTGCTCGACGGTCTGCACCTTCGCGCCGCCGGTGGAGACCGTGGACGCGAGACGCGTGTCGGTGACCGACTCGGCGGTCATGCGGATCTCGACCGGCTCCGGCAGGTCGACGCGGCGGAACACGATGCCCGTGTCAGCCGGGGCCGGACGCAGGGTCAGCTCCACGCGTTGGCCGCTGTGAAGCCCCACGCCCACGGCGCGGCTGATCGACTTGAGGGTTCGTTGTTGCAGCACGCCGGGGATTTTAGGCGCGCGCCGGGCGTGGGCCCCTAGGCCCTTCGCTATGGCACCGATAGACATGGGTCCTATCCATTAAAGCCCCGACGATGGACGCAAGGGGCACGAAGTGAACGCAGCGCCTAGGGTCAGGGGAAGTCCCTTTCAGGTCCCCCCTGCGCCCCTTGCGAACCTTCGTGCCCTCTGCGTCTATAGGCCGCTTCGCGAAACACCGAGGATCCGGCTCCGCCGGTCCTCAGGTGTTGCCCCCGGCAGGGGGAAGGCGAAGCGACACGAAGTGCGCGCAGCCTGGGGGCGAGCCGATATCAGTCGGCCTGGCGGCGCAGGAAGGCCGGGATCTCGAAGTCGTCCATGCCGCCCGAAGACAGCGCGTCCACCTTCGCGGCGGCCATCGTGCGGTTGGTGCGCCACACGCTGGGAACGGCCATGCCGTCGTAGTTGGGCTGGCTGCCGCTGCCACCGGCATGACCCATGCCACCGAGCGTCGGCACGGTGAACGGGATGTTGTCGGTACCGGTGCGGATCACTTCGAGCGTGGGGGCCTGACGGCGGGCATCGGCACGCGAGAGGCCGGTGGCCACCACGGTCACGCGCATCTGGTCGCCGAGGCTGTCGTCGTAGGCGGCGCCGTAGATCACGTGCGCGTCCGGCGAAGCGTAGGCGCGGATGGTGTTCATCGCGAGCTTCGACTCGTTCAGCTTCAGCGAACCCTTCGACGCCGTCACCAGCACCAGCACGCCCTTGGCGCCCGAGAGGTCGATGCCTTCGAGCAGCGGGCAGGCCACGGCCTGTTCGGCGGCGATGCGCGCGCGGTCCGGGCCCGCGGCGGCGGCCGTGCCCATCATGGCCTTGCCGGGTTCGCCCATCACGGTGCGCACGTCTTCGAAGTCGACGTTGACGCCGCCGTACTCGTTGATGATTTCCGAGATGCCGCCCACGGCGTTCTTCAGCACGTCGTTGGCGTGCGCGAAGGCTTCGTCCTGGGTGATGTCCTCGCCCAGGACGTCGAGCAGCTTCTCGTTGAGCACCACGATCAGCGAGTCGACGTTGGCTTCGAGTTCGGCCAGCCCGGCGTCGGCGTTGGTCATGCGACGGCCGCCTTCCCAGTCGAAGGGCTTGGTCACCACGCCCACGGTGAGGATGCCCATTTCCTTCGCGACGCGCGCGATCACGGGAGCGGCGCCGGTGCCGGTGCCGCCGCCCATGCCGGCCGTGATGAACAGCATGTGTGCGCCGTCGATGGCCGCGCGGATGTCGTCCACCGCGAGCTCGGCCGCTTCACGGCCCTTGTCGGGCTTGCTGCCGGCGCCCAGGCCGCTGGTGCCGAGCTGGATGATCTTGTGCGCGCTGCTGCGCTGCAGTGCCTGTGCGTCAGTGTTCGCGCAGACGAACTGAACGCCCTGCACGCCGCGTTCCATCATGTGGGCGACCGCGTTGCCGCCGCCACCGCCGACACCGATCACCTTGATCTGCGTGCCCTGGTTGAACTCTTCGACTTCGATCATTTCGATGGTCATTTTTAACTCCTTGAATCTTGCAGTTGCCGTTGTGTATCTATGAATTTTTCTTGTGCCGTGACGGGATCAACGATGAGACCGTCACGATGGTGGACCTGTGCGCCGCCATCGCTCGTTGAAATGCAATGGAGGGCTTCCACGCGCGAGCCAGAGTGGGGAATGGATCATGGTCAGAAGTTCCCCACGATGAAGTCCTTGAAACGTCCGAATGCAGTCTTTACCGACCCATTCTTCTGCGCGACCTTGAAGCCGCGCATGCGCGCGAAGCGAGCTTCTTCGAGCAGACCCATGACTGTCGCCGCACGGGGCTGCGCGACCATGTCGGACAACGCGCTCGAATACTTCGGAATGCCGCGCCGCACAGGCTTCAGGAAGATGTCTTCCCCAAGCTCGACCATGCCCGGCATCACCGCGCTGCCACCCGTGAGCACCACGCCCGACGACAGCACTTCCTCGTAGCCCGACTCGCGCACCACCTGCTGCACCAGCGAGAAGATCTCTTCGATGCGCGGCTCGATCACGCCGGCCAGCGCCTGCTTGCTCAGCATGCGCGGGCCGCGATCGCCCAGGCCCGGCACTTCGACCTGCGTGTCGGGGTCGGCCAGCAGCTGCTTGGCATAGCCGTTTTCGACCTTGATGTCTTCCGCGTCCTTCGTCGGCGTGCGCAGCGCCATCGCGATGTCGCTCGTGATGAGGTCGCCCGCGATCGGGATCACGGCCGTGTGGCGGATCGCGCCGTTGGTGAAGATCGCCACGTCGGTGGTGCCCGCGCCGATGTCGACCAGCACCACGCCCAGTTCGCGTTCATCTTCCGTCAGCACCGCCTGGCTCGAGGCCAGCGGGTTCAGCATCAGCTGGTCGACCTCGAGGCCGCAGCGGCGCACGCACTTGATGATGTTCTCGGCCGCGCTCTGAGCGCCGGTCACGATGTGCACCTTGGCTTCGAGCCGCATGCCGCTCATGCCGATCGGCTCCTTCACGTCCTGGCCGTCGATCACAAACTCCTGCGGCTCCACCAGCAGCAGGCGCTGGTCGCTCGAGATGTTGATGGCGCGCGCCGTCTCCACCACGCGGGCCACGTCGGCGGGCGTCACTTCCTTGTCCTTCACCGCCACCATGCCGCTGGAATTGATGCCGCGGATATGGCTGCCGGTGATGCCGGTGTAGACGCGGCTGATCTTGCAGTCGGCCATCAGCTCGGCCTCTTTCAACGCCTGCTGGATGCTCTGCACCGTGGCGTCGATGTTCACCACCACGCCGCGCTTGAGCCCATTGCTCGGCGCGATGCCGAGGCCGGCCAGCTTGAGCTCGCCACCGGGTAGCACCTCGGCCACCACCACCATCACTTTGGCGGTGCCGATGTCGAGTCCTACGACCAGGTCTTTGTATTCTTTGGGCATTGATATGTCCTCGATTTCTCGGTATTCGCTACTTGATTTTTCTTGGGGCCTCTGGCGAGACCGTGGTGACGCCGCGCAGCCGCAGTGCATACGCGTCGTTGTGGCGCAGATCGGCGCCCTCGACGTCGGCCATCGTGCGGCGGTACTGCCCCGCGACCTGGGTCACGGTCTTCAGGAACCGCTGCAGGCGGGCCGTCACCTCCTCGCTCTGGCCGCGGCCGAGTTCAATCTCTGCGCCGCTGTCGAGCACCACCTTCCAGCTGCCCCGGCTCGACAGCGTGAGCTCGTCGACGGCCAGGTCGTAGGGCTGGAACTGCGGCTGCAGCACGCGGTACATGCCCAGCACCTGGCCCGCCTGTTCGATCGGGCCATCGAGGCGCGGCAGGTTGTCGTCGACCTCGGCCACGTTGGCCTCGAACACGTCGCCGAAACCATTGATCAGTTTCGAGCCCGCCTCGTCGCCCCAGTTGGCCACCGGCACCTGCTCGGTCAGCGTCACACGAAGCTTGTTCGGAAACTCGCGCCGCACCACCGCGCTGCGCACCCACGGCACGGACTCGAAGGCGGAACGCGCGCGCGCCAGGTCGATGGTGAAGAAGTTGCCCGACAGCTGCGGTGCCACGTTGGCGCGCAGCGTGACCGCGTTGTTGTGCGTGACCTCGCCGTCCACCTTGATCCCGGCGAGCGGGAAGAACGGCTGCCGAAGCACCCACCACGCGCCCGCCGCCAGCAGCATGAGCGCCACCATCGCGAAGGCAATGTTCGCGACGATGTTCATGAGCTTGACGTCGAAGGGAGCGGGGATGCCGTCGGCCATGGCTATTGCGCCCCCCCCGTGGCGTCGAGCGCGGCCGAGGCCAGCACGCGCAGGCACAGTTCTTCGTACGCGATGCCCGCGGCTCGGGCCGACATCGGCACTAGCGAATGGCTGGTCATGCCGGGCGAGGTGTTCATCTCCAGCAGGAATGGCTTGCGGTCGCTGGCGCGGATCATCACGTCGGCGCGGCCCCAGCCACGGCAACCGAGCGTGTGGTACGCGGCCAGCGTGATGCGCTGGATCTCGTGCTCCTCGGCCTCGGGAAGGCCGCTCGGGCATTGGTACTTCACGTCGTCGGTGAAATACTTGTTCTGGTAGTCGTAGGCGCCCTCGGGCGCGGCGATGCGCACCACCGGCAGCGCGCGCGCATCGAGCCCCTGGCCGAGCACGGCACAGGTCACTTCCTCGCCCTCGATGAACTCCTCGCAGAGCACATCGGCGTCGTATTTCGCGGACAGCGTGACCGCGTCCTGCATCTGGGAGTAGCCCTCGACCTTGGTCACGCCGATGGACGAGCCCTCGCGCGGTGGCTTCACGATCAGCGGCAGGCCGAGCACGTCGGGCACCACCATGACCTGCTCGCGGCTTTGCTGGTCGAAGGCCAGGCGCACGTACTTGGGTGTGGGCAGGCCGTCGGCCTGCCAGATGCGCTTGGTCATGACCTTGTCCATGGCCACGCTCGACGCCATCACGCCCGAGCCGGTGTAGGGAATGCCGAGCAGTTCGAGCGCGCCCTGCACGGTGCCGTCCTCGCCATGGCGGCCATGCAAAGCGACGAAGCAGCGCGCGAAGCCTTCGCGCTTGAGGTCGGCCAGCTCGCGCTGCGAAGGATCGAAGGCGTGCGCGTCGACACCGCGCGAACGCAGGGCTTCGAGCACGCCGGTGCCCGACATCAAAGAGATTTCGCGTTCGGCGGAACTGCCGCCGAACAGCACGGCAACCTTGCCGAAGAGTTGAGGATTCTGAAGGCTCATGAGGCCCTCCCTTTGCGCGAACCGCGCTCCGATGTTGAGGGTGCCGCAGCCACAGCCGCGCCGAGTTCGACGACCTTGCCCGGCACCGCGCCGATGGACCCGGCGCCCATGGAGAGCACCACGTCGCCCGGACGGGCGTTGTCGAGAATGGCCTGCGGCATGGCCGCGATGTCGTCGACGAACACCGGCTCGACCTTGCCGGCCACGCGCAGCGCGCGCGCCAGCGTGCGCCCGTCGGCCGCCACGATGGGTGCCTCGCCCGCGGCATAGACCTCGCCGAGCAGCACGGAGTCGGCGGTACCGATGACCTTCACGAAATCCTCGAAGCAGTCGCGCGTGCGGGTGTAGCGGTGCGGCTGGAAGGCCAGCACCAGCCGACGGCCCGGGAACGCGCCGCGCGCGGCCGCGATGGTGGCCGCCATCTCGACCGGGTGATGGCCGTAGTCGTCGATGACGGTGAAGGTGCCGGCTGCATGGCCCCCTTGCACGGCCACGTCGCCGTAGCTCTGGAAGCGGCGGCCCACGCCCTTGAAGTCCGCAAGGCCGCGCTGCACGGCCTCGTCGGGAATGCCGAGCTCCACCGCCACCGCGATCACCGACAGCGCGTTGCGCACGTTGTGCTCGCCCGGCAGGTTCAGCACGATGGGCAGGTCCGGCAGCGTCACGCCATTGCGGCGCTGCGCGGTGAAATGCATCTGGCCGCCGACCGCGCGCACGTCGACGGCGCGCACCTGGGCGTCCTCGCCGAAGCCGTAGCTGGTGACCGGGCAGGTCACGTTGGCCACGATCTCGCGCACCGCCGGATCGTCGGTGCACAGGATGGCCACGCCGTAGAAGGGCATGCGGTGCAGGAAATCGACAAAGGCCTTCTTGAGCTTCGCGAAGTCGTGCCCGTAGGTCTCCATATGGTCGGCATCGATGTTCGTGACCACCGCCATCACGGGCAGCAGGTTCAGGAACGACGCGTCCGACTCGTCGGCCTCGACCACGATGTAGTCGCCGCTGCCGAGCTGCGCGTTGGCACCGGCGCTGTTCAGGCGCCCGCCGATCACGAAGGTCGGGTCGAGTCCGGCGGCGTCGAGCACGCTTGCCACCAGGCTGGTGGTGGTGGTCTTGCCATGCGTGCCGGCAATGGCGATGCCCTGCTTCAGCCGCATCAGCTCGGCCAGCATCAGCGCGCGCGGCACGACCGGAATGCGCTTCTCGCGCGCGGCCAGCACTTCGGGGTTGTCCGACTGCACGGCGGTGGAGGTGACGACCGCGTCGGCCCCGTCGATGTGCGCAGCAGCGTGACCGACGAAGGTGCCGATGCCCAGGCCCGCGAGCCGGCGCAGCGTGGCGCTGTCGGACAGGTCGGAGCCCGTGATCCTGTAGCCCAGGTTGAGCAGCACCTCGGCGATGCCGCTCATGCCAGAGCCGCCGATGCCCACGAAATGGATGTGACGAATCGCGTGCTTCATTTGGCAAGCTCCTCGCAGGCTTGGACTACGGCTTCCACCGCCTTCGTCTTCTGCATGGTCTTGGCCTTGACGGCCTTCTCTATCAGCGCGTCGCGCCCGGTTTTCTGTAGCAAATCAGCCAGCAATTCAGGAGTGAGGTCGGTCTGCTGCACGAGCCACCCGCCGCCCGCGTCCACGAGGAAGCGCGCGTTGGTGGTCTGGTGGTCGTCGACCGCCGAGGGGAAAGGCACGAACAGCGCTGCTGCGCCGACGGCCGCGATTTCTGTGACGGTACTGGCACCGGCGCGCGCGACGATGATGTCGGCGTCGGCATACGCCTGCGCGGTGTCTTCGATGAAGGGCGTGAGCTCGCCTTCGACGCCGGCCGCCGTGTAGTTGGCGCGCAGCTCGTCGATCTGCTTGGCGCCGCTCTGGTGCAGCACCTGCGGGCGCGTCGCCGGTTCGATGCGGGCCAGCGCCTGCGGCACCACGGTGTTGAGGCCGCGCGCCCCGAGGCTGCCGCCCACCACCAACAATTTGAGCGGCCCGGTGCGGCCCGCGAAGCGCACGGCCGGATCTGGCTTGGAGGTAAACGCCGCGCGCAGCGGATTGCCCACCCATTGCGCCTTCTTCAGCACGTTCGGGAAGGCCGTGAACACACGATCGGCGACGCCTGCCAGCACCTTGTTGGCGAGGCCGGCCACCGAGTTCTGCTCGTGCAGCACCAGCGGCTTGTTGAGCAGCACGCCCATCATGCCGCCCGGAAAGGTGATGTAGCCACCCAGGCCCACCAGCACGTCGGGCTTCACGCGGCGCACCACGCGCAGGCTCTGCCAGAAGGCGCGCAGCAGCTTCAGCGGCAGCAGGAACAGCGTGAGCGGGCCCTTGCCGCGCACGCCGCCGAACTGCACCGGCTCGAAGGCGAAGCCGCGCGGCGGCACGAGCTTTTCTTCCATGCTGCCGGGCGCGCCCAGCCAGTGCACCTGCCAGCCGCGCTCGCGCAGGGCCTCGGCCACCGCGAGTCCGGGGAAGATGTGGCCACCGGTACCACCGGCCATGACGAGTGCGGTACGGCCGGTCATACGCGGCCTCCACGCATGAGGACACGGTTTTCGTAATCGATGCGCAGCACCACGGCCAGCGCCACCAGGTTCATCAGGATGGCCGAGCCGCCGAAGCTCATCAGCGGCAGCGTCAGACCCTTGGTCGGCAGCGCACCGAGATTCACGCCCATGTTGATGAAGGTCTGGAAGCCGAGCCACACGCCCACGCCCTGGGCCACGAGGCCCGAGAACACGCGGTCGAGCGCGATCGCCTGCCGGCCGATGTGCATGATGCGGCGCGTGAGCCAGAGGAACAGGCCGATGATCAGCAGCACGCCGACCAGGCCGAATTCCTCGCCGATCACGGCCAGAAGGAAGTCGGTGTGCGCCTCGGGCAGCCAGTGCAGCTTCTCGACGCTGCCGCCCAGGCCCACGCCGAAGATCTCGCCGCGCCCGATGGCAATCAGCGAGTGCGACAGCTGGTAGCCCTTGCCGAGCGCGTGCTCTTCGCTCCACGGATCGAGGTAGGCAAAGATTCGTTCGCGGCGCCACGGGCTGGTCGCGACGATGGTGCCGAAGGCCACCACCACCAGCGCGGCGATCACGAAGAACATGCGCGCGTTCACGCCGCCCAGGAACAGGATGCCCATGGCGATCACCGCGATCACCATGAAGGCACCCATGTCGGGCTCGGCCATCACCAGCATGCCGACCACCACCACCGCGATGCCCATCGGCAGCACGGCGCGGAAGAAGCGCTCCTTGATCTCCATCTTGCGCACCATGTAGCTGGCGGCGTAGAGCACCATCGCGAGCTTGGCCAGCTCCGAGGGCTGGAAGCGCATGAAGCCCATCGGCAGCCAGCGGCGCGCACCGTTCACGTTGATGCCGATGTGCGGAATGAGCACGGCCACCAGCAGCAGCAGCGAAGCCACGAAGAGCCATGGCGCGGCGCGCTCCCAGGTCTTCATGGGGATCTGGAAAGCCAGCAGCGCGGTGATGAACGCGAAGATCACCGAGGCCGCATGCCGCGTGAGGAAATACGAGGCGCTGTAGCCGGCGCGCGCAAAGCGCGGGTTGTCGGGCAGCGCGATGGAGGCCGAATACACCATGACCAGGCCCCACATCAGCAGTGCGACCGTGACCCAGACCAGCGCCTGGTCGAAACCCAGCACGCGCATCGGCGTGGCCTTTGTCTGCGCGACGCCGGCGCCGCCCAACCGCACAGGCAGGTGCACGGGCAGCGAGTCGATCCCGCTGCGGGCGCGCCTGAACCAGCCGCCGAAGCGGCCGGTGGATGCGTTGGGCGTGGCGCCCGAGGCGGCAGAGTTCAAACCGTGTCCTCCGTCGAATCGCCCATGCCGCGCGGGCTGTCCTCGAAGGCCTGCACGGCCTCGCGGAACACCTCGGCGCGGTGCGCGTAATCCTTGAACATGTCGAAACTCGCACAGGCCGGTGACAGCAGCACGGCATCGCCGGGGTTGGCGCGTGCGGATGCGAGCTTCACGGCCTCGTCCATCGAGCCGGCATGCAGCAGCGAAACGCCGGTCTGTGCCAGCGCGGCTTCGATGAGCGGCGCGTCGCGGCCGATGAGCACCACGGCGCGCGCGTACTGGCGCACGGGTTCGGCCAGCGGCTCGAAGTCCTGTCCCTTGCCTTCGCCGCCGAGGATCACGACGACGCGGCGCTCTTCGCCGAGACCGGTCAGCGCGGCCACGGTGGCGCCTACGTTGGTGCCCTTGCTGTCGTCGAAGTACTCGACCTCGTCCACGATGGCGATGGGTTCCACGCGATGCGGCTCGCCGCGGTATTCGCGCAGGCCGTAGAGCATCGGGCCCAGCGGGCAGTCGGCGGCACTGGCCAGCGCGAGCGCGGCCAGCGCGTTCATGGCGTTGTGGCGGCCGCGGATGCGCAGCGCATCGGCGGGCATCAGTCGCTGCAGGAAGATTTCTTCCTCGACCACGGCACCGCGCTTGCGCTTCTGCGTTTCGTCGGCCTCCAGTGCACGCACCAGCCAGGCCATGCCGTTGACGCGCTCGATGCCGTAGTCGCCCGGGCGCAGCGGCATCGCGCTGCCGAAGGTGATGTGCGTGCGGATCTGCGGGCGCTGCAGCTTGACCCTGACGGGTGCGGGCAGCATGGCCATCACGCCGTCGTCGTCACGGTTCAGGATCATCAAGCCCCGTGAACCGAAGATGCGCGCCTTGGCTGCGGCATAAGCCTTCATGTCGCCGTGCCAGTCGAGATGGTCCTGCGTGAGGTTGAGCACCGTCGCAGCGGTCGGCTCGAAGCCCTGCACGCCGTCGAGCTGGAAGCTCGACAGTTCGAGCACCCACACGTCGGGGAGTGTGCCGGCATCGATGTGCGCGGACAGCGTATCGAGCAGCGTCGGGCCAATGTTGCCGGCCACGGCCACGGTCTTGCCCGCGCGTTCGATCAGCTGGCCGGTGAGCGAGGTCACGGTGGTCTTGCCGTTGGTTCCGGTGATGGCGAGCACCGCGGGCGTATAGCCCTTTGGCGCTTCGGGCTCGACGGGAGGCGCCAGTTCGAGCTGGGGCGACTCTTCCTCCACCGCGGCCGAGGCCGGATTGGTGGCGGAGATTTCGGCGATCTTGGCGACGAACTCTGCAGCCTCCCTGGCGGCGGTCGGGACGTAGGGCTTGCCTGTGGTCGGGAGGCGGGAGACGGTGGCGGGTGCAGCCTTGGGCGCATCCGCCGCCTCCGGTGCTGCTTGCACTGCGCCGTCGGTCTGCTCAGGTTCGGCCTCGACGGCTTCCGTCGTCGTGATGACTTCGGCGGGTGCGGCCTCCGAAGCTTCCGACGGCATCGGGGCGGCAACGCTCATCGACGGGTCGCGCGGCATCGCCTCGGCCATCGCGGGGACGGTCGATTCGGGCTGCGCTTCGACAGGTTCAGCAGCTTCGGCCGGGGCCGGGGGTTCGACCGCTTCTTCAACCGGCGCAGGCTCCTCCAGCGCCAGCTGCGCCTGAGCTTCGGGCTCGGCCGGTGCTTCCGCTTCGGCGGCGGCTTCGGGTTCAGGCTCCGGCCCGGCTTCCACCACCGGCACCTCGACCGTGCGCAGATCCAGCAGCGCGCGCGCGAACAGGTCCAGTTCGCCACCGACCGGCAGGCCCATGGCCCGCGCCGCATCGGCCACCGGCGCGATGGTTTCGGGCGACAGGCCCGGCGAGCGGTACACGGCGCGAATCGGTGTGCCCTCGACCAGCGCGGCCGAGAACGGCCCGCCGACAAAGCCCACCTCGGGCAGTTCCGCCCGCAGCGTCGCCAGCAGCGACGGCGCTTCGCGCGTGTCGGCCACGGTCACGACGGCACCGTGGCGCGCGCACCAGCGCGTCATCGCCAGCCCGGACGCACCGAGGCCGAGGACGAGGACGGGGAGGTCTTTCAGATGCCGCATGTTCCTGTCACCGCAGCTTCAGCGTCGAAAGGCCCACGAGGCACAGCAGCATCGTGATGATCCAGAAGCGCACAACGACCTGCGTCTCGCGCCAGCCGCTCTTCTCGAAGTGATGGTGCAGCGGCGCCATCTTGAGCACGCGGCGGCCTTCGCCGAAGCGCTTCTTGGTGTACTTGAAGTACATGACCTGCGCCATCACCGAGATCGCCTCGACCACGAAGATGCCGCCCATGATGAAGAACACGATCTCCTGGCGCACGATGACCGCGATGGTGCCCAGCGCGCCGCCGAGCGCCAGCGCGCCCACGTCGCCCATGAACACCTGCGCCGGGTGCGTGTTGAACCAGAGGAACGCAAGCCCCGCGCCGGCCATGGCCGAGCAGAACACCAGCAGCTCGCCCGAGCCCGGGATGTTGGGGAACAGCAGGTACTTGGAATACACCGCGCTGCCCGTGACGTAGGCGAACACGCCCAGCGCCGAGCCCACCATCACCACCGGCATGATCGCCAGCCCATCGAGGCCGTCGGTCAGGTTCACCGCATTGCTCGCGCCCACGATCACGAGGTACGTGAGGATCACGAAGCCGATGCCGCCGAGCGGGTAGCTCACTTCCTTGAAGAAAGGCACCAGCAGGTTGATCTTGGGCGGAAAGTCGAGATCGAAGCCCGAGCGCACCCAGGCGAAGAACAGCTCGAGCACGCGCCAGTTGGAGCTTTCGGAGATGCTGAACAGCAGGTAGAAGCCCGCGAGCAGGCCGACCAATGACTGCCAGAAGTACTTCTCGCGCGAGCGCATGCCTTCCGGGTCCTTGCGCACCACCTTGCGCCAGTCGTCGACCCAGCCGATGGCACCGAAGCCCATGGTGACCCACAGCACGATCCACACGAAGCGGTTCGAGATATCGAACCACAGCAGCGTGGCGAAGGCGATGGCGAACAGCACGAGCACGCCACCCATGGTGGGCGTGCCGCTCTTGGTCAGGTGCGTTTCCATGCCGTAGCCGCGCACGGGCTGGCCGATCTTGAGTGCGGCAAGGCGGCGGATCACGTAAGGGCCGGCCACGAGGCCGACCACGAGCGCGGTCAGCGCGGCCATCAGCGCGCGGAAGGTGAGGTACTGGAAGACGCGCAGGAACCCGAACTCGGGCGAGAGCGTCTGCAGCCATTGGGCCAGGGTCATCAGCATGTCTTTTCGCGCGGCTCATGCGTCATGACCGGCCTCCTTTTGTTGTTGTGCCTCGATGGCTTTCACCACGCGCTCCATCTTCATGAAGCGCGATCCCTTCACAAGCACGCTGCCGACCTGCGGCAGGCGCGCGAGCACGGCCGCGCCGAGCGCGTCGAACTCGTCGAAATGGCGTCCGTCGCGTCCCTCGCCGCTCTCTTGGAAAGCGGTGGCGGTGTGCATCGTCGCCGCGCCCAGCGTGTAGACGGACTCGATGCCGCGCCGGCGCGCCCACGCGCCGACTTCGGCATGGAACTCGGGCGAGCGATCGCCCACCTCGCCCATGTCTCCGAGCACCAGCAGGCGCGGGCCCGGAAGGGCGGCGAGCACGTCGATGGCTGCGATCACGGAATCGGGATTCGCGTTGTAGCTGTCGTCGACCAGCGTCAGCGCATGGCCGCCGGCCAGCACGATCTCGCTGGCGCGCGAGCGGCCCTTGACCGGCTCGAAGGCCGACAGGCCTTCGGCAATGGTCTCGAGCGACACGCCGGCCGCGAGCGCGCAGGCGGTGGCCGCCAGCGCATTGACCACGTTGTGCCGGCCCGCGATGTGCAGGCGCGCGTCAAAGGCGCCGAGCGGCGTGCGGATGCGCACGGCCCAGGCGCCCTGCTTCCATTCGGCGCTGTCGAGCGAGATGTCGGCGTCTTCGGACTCGCCGAAGGTCATGCAGCGTCGGGCGCCGGTGGCATGCGCCATGTCGGTCCACAGCGAGGTGAAGGGGTCGCCATGGGGGAACACGGCCGTGCCGTCGTCGGGCAGCACCGCGAACACGGCGCCGTTCTCGACGGCGACCGCCTCGACGGTGGCCATGAATTCCTGGTGCTCGCGCTGCGCGTTGTTGACGAGCGCGATGGTCGGGCGCGAAATGGCGGCCAGCCGCGCGATCTCGCCCGGATGGTTCATGCCCAGTTCGAGCACCGCGAGCTGGTGCTGCGCGCGCAGGCGCAGCAGCGTGAGCGGCACGCCGATCTCGTTGTTGAAGTTGCCGGCCGTGGCCAAGGCACGTTCCCCGCGCGCGGCGAACAGCACGGCCGCGATCATCTGCGTGACCGTGGTCTTGCCGTTGCTGCCGGTCACGGCGATCAGCGGCAGCTCGAACTGCGCGCGCCAGCCCGCGCCGAGGGCGCCCAGCGCGGCCAGCGTGTCGGGCACCTCGAGGCCGGCGAGGCCGACGGCTTCCAGGCCGCGGTGCGCAATGGCGGCCACGGCGCCCTGCTTCTTCGCATCGGAGAGGAAGTCGTTGGCGTCGAAGCGCTCGCCCTTGAGCGCGACGAACAGGTCGCCCTGCGCAAGCGTGCGCGTGTCGGTGTGCACGCGCGCGATGACGGTCGAGGCGTCACCCACGAGGCGCGAACCCGGAATCCATTGCTGCACCTGGGCCAGCGTGATATTGAGCGGCGTCGTGTCGGTCATGCCGCGGCACTCCGCTTCGCCAGCGCCTGCAGCACGTGGGCCTTGTCCGAAAAGTCGATGCGCTGGCCGGCAATTTCCTGCCAGGCCTCGTGGCCCTTGCCGGCGATCAGCACGACGTCCCGCGGCGCGGCCTGCGCGATCGCGTCGGCGATGGCGATGGCGCGGTCGGGCTGCACCTGCGCAGCCTCGGGACGCGAGAAGCCGCGCAGCACCTGGCTGATGATCGCGTCGGGCTTCTCGCTGCGCGGGTTGTCGCTGGTGACGATCACGCGGTCGGCCTGGCGTTCGGCGACCGCGGCCATCATCGGGCGCTTGATCGGGTCGCGGTCGCCGCCGCAGCCGAACAGGCACCAGAGCGCACCGCCGCGCTGCCTGGCCAGCGGGCGCAGGCCGATCAGGGCCTTGTCGAGCGCGTCGGGTGTGTGGGCGTAGTCGACCACCGCCAGCGGTGCACCTTCGCCGGTTCCCGCGCGGTCCATGCGGCCCGGCACGCTCGTGAGGCTGGCACAGGCGGCCACGGCCTGGGCCAGCGTGAGGCCGAGCGCGCGCAGGGTGCCGAGCACGCCGAGCAGGTTGGCCACGTTGTACTGGCCGATGAGGCCGGTCGACAGCCGTTCCACCGCGGTGGTGCCGTGCTCGGCCACCGAGAACTCCAGGCCCTGCGCGTCGTAGCCGATGTCGCGCGCCATGAGGCGGGCCGGCTTGCCGCCGGCCGAGACGGTCCAGACGTCGAGCGCGCCGATACCGGCGTCGATCAGGTTCGCGCACAGGCTGGCGCCGTGCGTGTCGTCGATGTTGATCACCGCTGCGCGCAGGCCGGGCCAGCGGAACAGCTCGGCCTTGGCCTGCCAGTAGGCATCCATGCTGCCGTGGTAGTCGAGGTGGTCCTGCGTGAAGTTGGTGAACACGGCCACCGCGATCTGCGCACCGTCGAGCCGGCGTTCGGCGATGCCGATGGACGAGGCCTCGATGGCGCAGGCGCCGAAGCCGCGCTCGACCAGCGAACGCAGCTCGCGCTGCAGCATCACCGGGTCGGGCGTGGTCAGGCCGGTGTAGGTCAGCTCGGGCGGCACGCCGATGCCCAGCGTGCCCATCACCGCGCAGGGCGACGGCGCATCGCGCTGCACGGTGCCGTCGGGGTTCATCGCGCGCACGCCACCCGCCGCGCTCAGCGTGGAAAGCGATTCGGCCAGCCACCATGCGGTGGAAGTCTTGCCGTTGGTGCCGGTCACGGCCAGCACGTCGAGCAGGGCCGAAGGGTTGTCGTAGAAGGCCGAGGCGATCGGGCCGGTGGCGGCCTTCAAACCGGGGTAGCTCACGATGCGCTCGTCGCCCTCGAAGCCGAAGGCCTCCACGCCCTCGTGCTCCACCAGGCAGATCGCCGCGCCCTGCGCCAGCGCGGCCGCCACGTGCTTGCGCCCGTCGGTCGCGGCGCCGGGCCAGGCGACGAAGACGTCGCCCGCACCCACGGCACGGCTGTCGGCATGCATCGCGGCCTGCGATGCACGCTCCTTGAGCCAGGCCGCGGCCAGTTGGGGAGAAGTGAAGGTCAGCATGTTCAGAAACTCTCGTCGACGCCCTGCGTCATCACAAGCGGTTTGACCGCCAGATCGGGCGGTACGTTCATCATGCGCAGGGTCTGCTGCACGACTTCGCTGAACACGGGGGCCGCGGCGACGCCGCCGAAATACTGGCCGTCGCTCGGCTCGTCGATCATCACGGCGACGATGATGCGGGGCTTCTCAATAGGCGCCATGCCGGTGAACCAGGCCCGGTACTTGTTGCTCGCGTAGCCCTTGCCGACCTGCTTGTGGGCCGTGCCCGACTTGCCGCCGACGGAATAGCCGACCGTCTGCGCGCGCGTGCCGGTGCCGCCGGGGCCGGCGGCCATTTGCAGCATCTTGCGCACCGCCAGCGCATTCGACGGCGAGAACACGCGCACGCCGACCGGCGCCTCTGAATTCTTCAGGATGGTCACCGGAATGATGGAGCCGTCGTGTGCGAACGAGGTGTACGAATGCGCCATCTGGAACAGCGACGCCGACAGGCCGTAGCCGTAGGCCATGGTGGCCTGCTCGACCGGCTTCCAGGTCTTCCACGGGCGCAGCCGGCCCGTGACGGCGCCGGGGAACTGGATCTGCGGCTTCTGGCCGTAGCCGAGCGCGGTGTAGGTGTCCCACATCTCGTGCGGGGTCATCTTCTGGGCGATCTTGAGCGCACCGACGTTGCTCGACTTCTGGATCACGCCTTCCACCGTCAGCGTGCCGTAGTTGTGGGTGTCGCTGATCGTGAAGCCGCCGAGCTGGAAGCGGCCGGGGCTGGTTTCGATCAGCGTCGAGGGCTTCACTCGGCCGGCTTCCAGCGCCATGCCCACCGTGATCGGCTTCATGGTCGAACCGGGCTCGAAGGTGTCGGTGAGCGCGCGGTTGCGCAGCTGCTCGCCGGTCAGGTTCTGGCGCTTGTCCGGCACGTAGCTCGGGTAGTTGGCCAGCGCCAGCACTTCGCCGGTGACGGAATCGAGCACCACCACGCTGCCGGCCTTGGCCTTGCGCGCGGTCACGGCGTCGCGCAGCTTCTGGTAGGCGAAGAACTGCACCTTGCTGTCGACGCTGAGCTGGATGTCCTTGCCGTCGAGCGGTGGCACGGTCTCGCCCACGCCCTCGACCACGCGGCCGAGGCGGTCCTTGATGACGCGGCGCGAACCGGCCTTGCCGGCCAGCTCCTTGTTGAACGCGAGCTCGATGCCCTCCTGGCCGTTGTCTTCCACGTTGGTAAAGCCCACCACGTGCGCAGCGGCCTCGCCCTCGGGGTACTGGCGCTTGTATTCCTTGCGCTGGTAGATGCCCTTGAGGTTCAGGGCCGCGATCTGCTTGGCGACGGGCTCGTCGACCTGGCGCTTGATCCAGACGAAGGTCTTGTCCTCGTCCTCGAGCTTCTTGTCGAAGTCCTTCTGCGGCATCTCGAGCAGCTTGGCGACCTGCTTGAGCTTGGCGCGCACCTCGGGGTCATCGCGCTCGATGTCCTCCGGAATGGCCCAGATGCTCGGCGCCACCACGCTGGAGGCGAGGATGAGCCCGTTGCGGTCGAGGATGCGGCCGCGGTTGGCCGGCAGTTCGAGCGTGCGCGCGAAGCGCACTTCGCCCTGCCGCTGGAAGAAGCTGTTGTTGAGCACCTGCACGTAGGCCGCCCGGCCCGCCAGCATGACAAAGCCGAGCGCGATGCCCGCAACGATGAACTTGCTGCGCCACACCGGCGTCTTGCTCGCGAGCAAGGGGCTGGTGGTGTAGCGCACGCTGCGGTTGCCCCGGCTCATCGTGCGGCCCTCGCTGCGGTGGCCGGCTTCGTGGCCGGCTTGGGTGGGGCGGGTGCGGGCGCCACGGGCGCAACGGCCGGGATCACCGTGCCGTCGGGACGCACGTACTGCGTGATCGCCGGCGAGGTGGTGCGCATCTGCAGTTGCTCCTTGGCGAGCTTCTCGACGCGCAGCGGCGTGGCCTGCGCGCGCTTCTCGACCTGCAGGCGGTCGCGGTCGGTTTCCAGGCGGCGGGCATCCTGCTGCACGCGATCGAGCTCGGTATAGAGCTGGCGCGAGAGGTACTGCGTATGCACGAGGTACAGCGCCGTCGCAATGACGGCCATCAGCAGGAGCAGGTTGATGCGCGCCATGTCAGGGCGCCTCGGTGCGTTCGGCGACGCGAAGAATGGCGCTGCGCGAGCGCGGATTGCCTCTTACCTCGGCGTCGGAGGGCTTGATGCGCTCCAGGGCGCGCAGTTTCATGACCTTCGGGGCGGCAAACGGCGCACGGCGGTCGTAGACCTCCTTCGAGTGCTTGGCGATGAACTGCTTCACGATGCGGTCTTCCAGCGAATGGAAGCTGATCACCGCGAGCCGCCCGTGGGGCTTGAGCACGGACAGGCTGGCCTCTAGCGCCTGTTGCAGCTCTTCAAGCTCGGCGTTGATGAAAATCCGAAAAGCCTGAAATGTGCGCGTTGCAGGGTTCTGGCCCTGCTCGCGGGTTTTGACCGTGCCAGCCACGAGCTCGGCCAGTTCGGTGGTGGTTGAAATTGCGCCCCGTTCTTGTCTGCGAGCAACAATCGCCTTTGCAATCTGAACAGCAAACCGTTCTTCGCCATAGTCACGGATCACCTCTGCAATTTGTGGAAGTTCGGCCGTTGCCAGCCATTCGGCCACGCTCTCGCCGCGCGTGGTGTCCATGCGCATGTCGAGCGGACCGTCGAAACGAAAACTGAAACCGCGCACCGGGTTGTCGATCTGCGGCGAACTCACGCCCAGGTCCATCAGCAAGCCGTCGACGCTCGCATCGGGCAATTCGCCCAGCGAGCGGAATCCCTGATGGCGGATGGAAAAACGCGCATCGGAGATGCGCGCTGCTTCGGCCACTGCTTCTGCATCCTTGTCGAATGCGATCAGCCTGCCCTCCGGCGCCAGCCTGGAGAGAATTGCACGCGCATGCCCTCCCCGACCGAAAGTGGCGTCCACGTAGGTGCCGGTTGCCGCCGTGCTGCCGGAAAGAACGGCTTCCACCGCCTCGTTCAGCAAGACGGTCGTATGGGTCCATGCGGTGTTCACGTGAGCCCTCAGAACGCGAAGTCCTGAAACACATCCGGCATCTCGCCCTGGGTGGCCTCGGCCTCCTTGGCCTCGTAGGTGGCCTTGTCCCACAGCTCGAAGTGGTTGCCCATGCCCAGCAGCAGCGTGTCGCGCACGATGCCGGTGGCCGCGCGCAGTTCGGGCGACACCAGGATGCGGCCGGTGCCGTCCATCTCGACGTCCATGGCGTTGCCCAGGAAGACGCGCTTCCACCACTGCGCCGACATCGGCAGCGCAGCGATGCGCTCGCGGAATTTTTCCCATTCGGGACGGGGGAACACCATCAGGCATCCGTGCGGATGCTTGGTGATCGTGAGCTGGCCGCCTGCCGTCGCGCTCAGGACGTCACGGTGCCGGGTCGGCACGGAGAGCCGCCCCTTGGCATCCAGACTGAGCGATGAAGCGCCTTGAAACACGACCACGAAACCCCTGTTTTGGGAGTGCTGCGGCACCTGAAAGAGGCACTACCCGCACTTTTTCCCACTTAACTGCACTTTTTTGCACTGTAGCAGGAAACACTTCAGAAGCAACTGGCCGTTTGGGCTATTTTTTGTAATGGAATCAACGACTTAGCGCCGATTCCAAATCCTCGGAATCGGCGAATTTCGTTGAGAATGAAGTACTTAGCCCACGCAGTGAAAGTGATGCGTGAAGGATTCCCCCGTTACAGGGGGAGGAGAAGCGGCTTCAGAGGATGAAGCGCGAAAGGTCTTCGTCGTGACTTAGTGCCGCGAGGCGCTCGTCGACGTAGGCGGCATCGATGCGGATCGATTGCCCTTCGAGGCGGGTCGCGTCGAAGCTTACCTCATCCAGCAGGCGCTCCATCACGGTCGACAGGCGGCGCGCGCCGATGTTCTCCGTGCGCTCGTTCACCTCGAAGGCGATGGCGGCCAGCCGGTTCACGCCCTCGGGCGTGAATTCGAGCGTCACGCCCTCTGTGGCGAGCAGCGCCTGGTACTGCTTCACGAGCGAAGCGCGGGTCTGCGTGAGGATGCTTTCGAAGTCCGACACGGAGAGCGACTGCAGCTCGACGCGGATCGGAAAGCGCCCCTGCAGCTCTGGAATCAGGTCGCTCGGCTTGCTCAGGTGGAACGCGCCGCTCGCAATGAACAGCATGTGGTCGGTGCGCACCACCCCGTACTTGGTGGTCACGGCCGTGCCTTCCACCAGCGGCAGCAGGTCGCGCTGCACGCCCTGGCGCGACACGTCGGAACCCTGGGCTTCGCTGCGGGTGGCGACCTTGTCGATCTCGTCGATGAAGACGATGCCGTTCTGCTCCGCGTTGGTGATGGCCTGCGCGCGGATCTCGTCCTCGTTGACCAGCTTGGCAGCCTCTTCGTCGATCAGCAGGCGCATCGCCTCGGCGATCTTGAGCTTGCGCGTCTTGCGCTTGCCGCCGCCGAGCTGGCCGAACATGCCGCGCAGCTGCTCGGTCATTTCCTCCATGCCGGCCGGGCCCATGATTTCGAGCGGGGCGCGGGCCTCGGCGAGGTCGAGTTCGATTTCCTTGTCGTCGAGCTGATGCTCGCGCAGCTTCTTGCGGAACGCCTGGCGCGTGGGACTGGGGCCGTCCAGCGCAGGCGTTGCGCCGTCGGCGCCGCGCGCCGGGGGCAGCAGCACATCGAGGATGCGTTCTTCGGCGGCGTCTTCGGCACGCGCGCGCACCTTGATGCTCTCGGATTCGCGCGTCTGCTTGACCGCGATCTCGGCGAGGTCGCGGACGATCGAATCGACGTCCTTGCCGACGTAACCCACCTCGGTGAACTTGGTGGCCTCGACCTTGATGAAGGGCGCGTCGGCCAGGCGAGCGAGGCGGCGGGCAATTTCGGTCTTGCCCACACCCGTGGGGCCGATCATGAGGATGTTCTTCGGCGTGATCTCGTGGCGCAGCTTGTCGTCGACCTGCTGGCGGCGCCAGCGGTTGCGCAGGGCGATGGCCACCGCGCGCTTGGCGGCCGGCTGGCCGACGATGTGGTTGTCGAGCTCGGAGACGATTTCCTGGGGGGTCATGGACATGGTCAGAGCGCTTCCACCGTGTGATTCATGTTCGTGTAAATGCAGATTTCTCCGGCGATCGCCAGCGATTTGCGCACGATCTGCTCGGCCGAGAGCTCGGTGTTCTCGATCAGTGCCTTGGCCGCCGACTGGGCATACGCGCCGCCCGAACCGATGGCGATCACGCCGTCCTCGGGCTCCAGCACGTCGCCATTGCCGGTGATGATGAGCGAGGTGGTCGCGTCGGCCACGGCGAGCATGGCTTCGAGCTTGCGCAGCACGCGGTCGGTGCGCCAGTCCTTGGTGAGCTCGACGGCCGCCCGGGTCAGGTGCCCCTGGTGCTTTTCGAGCTTGGCCTCGAAACGCTCGAAGAGCGTGAAGGCATCGGCCGTGGCGCCGGCGAAGCCGGCGAGCACCTTGCCGTGATAGAGCCGCCGCACCTTGCGCGCCGTGCCCTTGATGACGATGTTGCCGAGAGTGACCTGCCCGTCCCCGCCGATGGCGACCTGGTCGCCTTGGGGGGTCTTGCGGCGCACGCTCACGATGGTGGTGCCGTGAAACTGTTCCATCGCAGCCATCTGGGGGTGTGCGGCGGCAATGCAACCGCCGAGAAGCGGTACCGGTTTAGTTTTTTCTAACCGCCACCGTGGCGTGATCGGCAATGCCTACCAGATTGAACAGCGCGGCGATGAGCCGATGCGCGTCGACGAACTGCACGCGCTCGCCGTTGGCATCGCGCGCACGCACCCAGCTCAGCAGCGTGCCGGCGGCGGCCAGGTCCATGCGCAGCAGCGCCGCGCAGGATATGACGGGCGCCGTGGTGTGGCGCAGGTCGTTGTCCAGCCGCTGCCAGTTCGACAGCGACTCTCCCCGCAGGTCGCCCGCCAGCGCGGCAAAACCGCTGTCGGTGGACGGGAAGCTCTCGGAATCACCGCCGACCGACAGCAGCGACCAGACCGAGTTGGACCGACTTGCGGGCGGCGCGGCCAGCGTGGTGCACTCGCCGCACGGGTCCTGCCAGGCGGGCGGCGACACCTCGTAGGTGATGCAGTAGTTGAGCGCGACCAGCTCGAAGTCGTCGGGCAGATGCATCATGCGCAGCGCCGCGAGGTGCAGTTGCCACCAGACGTCGTCGGTGCCGCGCTCGTTGTTGGGCGCAGCCTCGGACAACACGGCCAGCAGTTGCGCCGTGCCCATGAAGCGCAGCTGGACCGGCGAACCGGCCCAGTGGGCGAACAGCACGCGCAACGGCGCGGCCGCCTCGGGCTCGATGGCGTGCAGCCCGCGCCAGTCGAGCGTCCACACCGCGCCCGCCTTCGAGAGCGCACGGGTGAGCTCCATGAGGCCTTCGCGCGCCAGGCGCGCGGGGCAAGTCCAATCGGCATGGGCGGCGCCGCCTTCGGCAGCCGCCTCGGCGGCCTCTTCGCTGGCGGTCACGGCCTTGACGCTGCGGGCCAGCTCTTCGAGCGACACCCAGTCAGGGCCCATGCGCCGCATGCGTTGCGCGTAGCGCATGCGGGCGGCCGCGAACTTCGCGGCATCGCCCGTTGCGCGGTACAAATCGAACAGGGCGCGCCAGCGGCCGTCGTCGCGTTCGGCGGCGGGGTTGTCGTGGCCGTCCTCGGTGGCCGGCGCGCTCTCGGAGGCCAGGGCCTGCAGGAGGATGGCTTCGGCACCGGTGTCGTCGCCGTGCGCGAAGCGGATCACCGCTTCTTCCAGCGCGCCGTCGTGCGCGAGGCGAGACGACATCAGCGGCACGTCGCCGGCAGCCGCGGCCGGGCTGCTGCTGGCTTCAGCGGCCGCGGGGACAGGCAAGTGTCCGGCAGGCTCGGCCAGCAGTTCGTCGGTATGCACCGGCGGCAGCGTCTCGGCCCCGGCGTCGGGCGGCGGGTTGACCAGCGTTTCGCCGTTCGGGCCCCGCCCCTTCCACCACTGCTGCGACATCTGCTGCTCGATCTCGTCGATCTTCTTGAGCGTGAGTGCGCGTCCGTCCGATCCCTCGGAGGAACTGTTGAGGTTGAACGAGGACGGCGTGACCGTCGCCTCGAAGGCATGGGCCGCAGCTTCGCGCTGGCGCAGCTTGCGCAGCATGTCGAACTCGCGCCGGCGCACGAAATCGTTGCGCTGGCGCCGCTCGATCATCTCCTTCAGCATCTCGCGGCTGTAGGTCTGGGCGGGCAGCGAGGAGTCCGAGGTCGAGGCGGCGGCAGGGGCATCCAGCTCCGACCAATCCTTCAGGGGATTGCGGACAAACTTGGCCACCTTTGAAAAAAGGCGGCCCGATTCTTCCTTTGGCATTCGGCGAAGGCTATCGAAGACGCTGGTTTCTATCTACCTTGACCCTGTGTCAATCCCCGAACATCTTCTGCTTGAGCTCGCGGCGCTGCTGCGCTTCGAGCGACAGCGTCGCGGTCGGGCGGGCCAGCAGGCGGCCTACGCCGATGGGCTCGCCGGTTTCGTCGCAGTAGCCGTAGTCGCCGGCGTCGATGCGCTGGATCGACTGCTCGATCTTCTTCAGCAGCTTGCGTTCGCGGTCGCGCGTGCGCAGCTCGAGGGCGTGTTCTTCCTCGATGGTGGCGCGGTCGGCCGGGTCGGGCACGACCACCGTGTCTTCACGCAGGTGCTCGGTGGTCTCGCCGGCGTTCTCGAGGATGCCGCGCTTGAGTTCTTCGAGCTTCAGGCGGAAGAACGCCATCTGCTTTTCGTTCATGTACTCGTCGTCGGGCATGGCGATGACTTCGGCATCGCTCAGCTCGGCGGGCGTCTTGGTCTTCCAGTTGTTGGCCAGCTTCGGGTCTTTCTTCACGGCCAGTGGCGGTGGCGGCACCAGCGCGTTGGAAGGCGCCTGCGAGAAGCTGGACTTGGCGGCGGTCGATGCCACGGATTGCGGCATCGAGGGCACGGTCAGTTGCGACAGCCGGGACACACGGCCACCACGCGCGGCGGGTGCGGGCGTGGCGGTTTGAGCGGGCATCGAGGGTGTCGCCGGGGCGGAAGTGGAGGCGGCAGCCGTTTTTTTCATGGGGATCGAGGGAGCAGAAGGAGCGGCAGCAGGGCGGCCGACGGGTTTGGATGACGATGAGCCCGCGCCTGCGGTCCTGGTGGCGGCAGTTGCAGGCTTGGCGGACTTCTTGGTCGCAGCGGTCACGGCCTTGGCCGGTGGTGCTGCGGGCTTTTTGGACGGCGCGCTTTTCTCCTTCGCGACAGGGCCATGTGCGGTGGCAGAAACCTTCTTGGCCGCAGGTACAGCCTGCTTCGCAGCCGGCGCCTTCTTTGCGGCGGGCTTGGGTGCTGGCGTGGCCTTGGCGGCGGGTTTCTTCACGGTGACTGGCTCCTTGGACGAACTGGAACGCGCTTTCACTGGGTGTCTCCTCCCATGGGAGCCCCTTGCAGCTTTCAGGCCACGCAGGCTCCCCGTTGTCGGGGTGCTCGCCAGTGGCGAACCCCGGGGTTATACCCCCGAAAGCCCCCCAGTAACGTATGGCGCCCCGTGCCGGAAGTCACATCTTGCCCATGGGAACTGGACATGGCTGCCGGAACAGGCGCGCGATTGTATAGAGAACTCACAGGCGTGGGCGATGTCCTGGCGTGCCGGCCAACTCCGTTAGCATCGCCCCGCGCTGCCTGAGGGGGCAGCGCGGGGCCCGAGCCTTTGCCCATATGGCGGCAGGGCTTATCCGATCATTCGCAAAAAGAAAGCAAGCCTTGAACAAGAAAGCAGTTTTGGGAGTCCTGGCCGCGGCCATCGCCGTCGCCTACGGCGGCAGCACCTGGTGGGCCGGTTCGCAGATCAAGTCGCGTTACGACACCGCATTCGACGAGCTGCCGAAGCAGACCGCGCTGGTGCGCGTGGCCGAGCGCAAGTACGAACGCGGCTTCCTCGGCGCCGTCAGCACCGTGACGCTGGAAATCGGCTGCGCGCCCGATGCCGCCGCGGCCGTCGCCAGCAAGCCCGCCGAGGGCGACGAAGCGGAGGAAGACGACGAGGAGGACGCCGGCATCAAGCCGCCGAAGCAGTTGCGCCTCACCATCCGCGACACCATCCACCACGGCCCGCTGGCCGGCGGCATGCTGGCGGCGGCCACCATCGACAGCGAGCTGGTGCTCGACGCCAAGGTGCAGGCCGATGTCGAGAAGTTCTTCGGCAAGACAAAGCCCCTGACCGCGCACACCAAGGTCGGCTTCAGCGGCGCCGTCACGACCGACCTGACCGTCGCGCCCGTCAAGCTGGCCGAGGAAGGCAAGGGCCGGCTCGACTGGCAAGGCGCGCAGGCCCGCGTGGAAGTGAACGCAGCACGCACCCAGGCGCGCTACGACCTCACCGTGCCCGGCCTGGACTTCAGCGACGCGCGCAGCGGCATCACCATGAAGATGGGCAAGCTCACCGCCAAGGCCGACATGGACAGCAGCGCCGGCTGGTTCCTTGCCACCGGCAAGAGCGAAGGCCGGCTCGACACCCTCGAATTCGCCATCAAGAAGAAGGCAGCCGCTGACGGCGCGGCTGCGGCCGAAACACCGAAGGCGCTGCCGACCGTCGTGCTCCAGGGCATCGACCTGCTGGCCGACGCGAGCATCAAGGACGGCCTCTACACGTCGAGCGGCACGCTCAAGGGCGCCGGCAAGATCGGCGAAACCAAGATCGACAAGTTCGAGCTGACCAGCAGCGCGCGCCGCATCCATGCCGCCGGCTACAAGAAGCTGGCCGACGCCTGGATGCAGTCCGGTGCCGTCAACGGCTGCGGCAAGGGCGGCAGCAAGGCCTCCCAGGCAGCGATGCAGGCGCTGGCCGAGCAGCTCGCGCCCGACCTCAAGGCCATGGCCAAGTACGCCCCCGAGGCCGGCCTCGACAGGATGCTGGTCGAGATCGACGGCAAGCGCGGCGAACTCGGCTACACGGTCAGCATGGCCGGCGTGACGGACGAAGACCTGCAACTGCCGGGCACCGCGCTGATGATGAAGCGCGGCGCACTCAAGGCCCATGCGCGCCTGCCCATGAAGTGGCTGGAGAAGCTGGCCGAAACCGGCGCCGAGAGCGGCCAGACGCCCCCGCCCGAAATGGTGGCCGGCCTGGTCGAGCAAGGCGAGGCCATGGGCTTCGTGAAGCGCGACGGCGACGACGTGACCGGCCAGGTCGAGTTCAGCGACGGCAGCCTGAAGGTCAACGGCAAGCCGCTGGGCGGCATGGGCAGCGCGGGCAAGTAAGCCGCGGTGTTTCTCCCTCCCCTCTGGGGGAGGGCCGGGGTGGGGGCACGACGGCCTCCGAAAAAAGCGCAGAGCCCGATCGAAGGCCTGCCCCCATCCCAACCTTCCCCCAGCGGGGGAAGGAGCAAGTCAGGGCCTCAGACCAGGCACTGCTCTAGACCCTGTTCCAGGATCTCGCGCGGCAGCTCGATGCCGATGAACACCATGCGGCTCTGGCGGGCCTCGTCCTTGCCCCACTCGGGGCCCAGGTCGCTGCCCATCAGCTGGTGCACGCCCTGGAAGATCACCTTGCGCTCGGTGCCCTTCATGTTCAGCACGCCTTTGTAGCGCAGCATGCGCGGGCCGTAAATGTTGACGATCGCACCCAGGAAGTCTTCGAGTTTGGCCGGGTCGAACGGCCGGTCGGCCTTGTAGACGAAGCTCTTGACGTCGTCGTCCGTGTGGTGATGGTGGCCGTGGCCGCCTTCGTGCTTGTGCGAGGGGTGGTCGCATGCCTCGCCATGCGCGTGGTCATGATCGTGGTGATCGTCTTCTTCCTTGAGGAAGTCGGGGTCGATGTCCAGCTTGGCGTTCAGGTTGAAGCCGCGCAGGTCGAAGATGTCCTTCAGCGGCACATCGCCGAAGTGCGCCTTCTGCTGCGGCGCGCGCGGGTTCATGTGCTTCAGGCGATGAATGAGCGCATCGGTCTCCTCGGCCGACACCAGCTCGCTCTTGCTGATGAAGATCTGGTCGGCAAAGCCCACCTGGCGGCGCGCTTCCTGGCGGTCGTTGAGCTGCTGCGGCGCATGCTTGGCATCGACCAGCGTGAGGATGGAGTCGAGCAGGTAGCTCTCGGCGATCTCGTCGTCCATGAAGAAGGTCTGCGCCACCGGGCCGGGATCGGCCAGGCCGGTGGTCTCGATCACCACGCGGTCGAAATCCAGCAGGCCCTGGCGCTTCTTGGCGGCCAGCAGCTGCAGCGCCTCGCGCAGGTCTTCGCGGATGGTGCAGCAGACGCAGCCGTTGCTCATCTGCACGATCTGCTCCTTCGACTCGGTCACGAGGATGTCGCTGTCGATGTTCTCTTCGCCGAACTCGTTCTCGATGACCGCGATCTTCTGGCCGTGGGCTTCGGTCAGGATGCGTTTGAGCAGCGTGGTCTTGCCCGAGCCGAGAAAGCCGGTGAGGATGGTCGCGGGAATGAGGGCCATGAAGGGAGTGCTCCGGAAGCGGAAAAACAGGAAAAAGGGGGCGAAAAAGGCGTGGCCGGCAGTTTAGCCAATGCCACTGAGTTGCGTTGGTGGCAGGGTCAAGCCGGTTTCAGGCTGGCTTTCGGACCACCACAAGGCCCTTCAGGTACTCCCCTTCCGGGAATTCGATGGTCATCGGATGGTCTGGCGCTGCGCCCAGGCGCTCGGCGATATAGCCGTCCACGCCTGCATCGAGCCCCGCGGAGGCCACGATCTTGTGGAACAGGTCGGCGCTGATGCCGCCCGAGCACGAGAACGTCAACAGAACGCCGCCCGGCTCCAGCAGCTTGAGCGCCAGGCGATTGATGTCCTTGTAGGCCCGCGCGGCGCGCTCGGCATGCGCCACCGTGGGCGCGAACTTCGGCGGGTCGAGCACGATGGCGTCGAAGGTGCGCCCCTGGTCGATGAACTCCCGCAGCACGGTGTTGACGTTGGCGTCGAGAAACTCCGCCTGGATGCCCTGGCCTTCGAAGCCGTTGAGCGCGAGATGGCCGCGTGCGCGTTCGAGCGCGGGTTGCGATGAATCGACCGACACCAGCTCCGCGCCTTCGAGCGCGCCCGCGGCCTTCAGCCCCGCCAGCGCCGCGACGGTGAACCCGCCCGTGTAGCAGAAGCAGTTCAGCACGCGCCGGAAGCGCCGATGCTGCGCCAGCTCGGCAAAGCGCTGGCGGCTGTCGCGCTGGTCGAGGTAGAAGCCGGTCTTGTGGCCGGTCGCGATGTCGAGCGAGAGCTTCCAGCCGTGCTCGCGGATCGTGATTTCGGTGGCGCCCTCCCCGCGCAGCCAGCCCGTGACCGGCTTCAGGCCTTCGCGCTCGCGGCCGCTGGCGTCGGAGCGTTCGTAGAGCTTCATCAGGCCCGTGGCCTTGAGCAGCGCGTCGGCCAGAACATCTTTCCAGCGCTCGACGCCGGCCGAGAGAAACTGCGCCACCAGCGTATCGCCGTAGCGGTCGACGATCAGCCCCGGCAGGCCATCGGCCTCGCCGTGCACCAGCCGCACACCGTCGCTCTGCAGATCGAACAGGCCGCGGGCAGTCACGGCGCGGGCGCACACCGAGGCGAAGAACGCGGCGTCGATGCGCTGCGTTTCGACGAAGCTCCAGGCCCGCGCGCGGATCTTGGACGTGGGGCTGAACGCCGCCCAGGCGAGGAAGGCGCCGTCGTGCGACTCCACGCGCACCGTCTCGCCGGAGTCGGCGCCACCGCGCGCGATGGCGGATTCGAAGACCCAGGGATGGCGGCGCTGCATCGAGCGCTCTTTGCCGGGTTTGAGGCGAAGGGTTTTCATTGTTCGTTGCTTGCTTACTTGTCGTTCTCGGGCCTGGCCTTGGCACGCGGATGTGCCGCGTCGTAGGCCTTGGCCAGGTGCTGAAAATCCAGCCGTGTATAGACCTGCGTGGTCGCGATGTTGGCGTGGCCCAGCAGCTCCTGCACCGCGCGCAGGTCGCTGCTCGACTGCAGCACGTGGCTCGCAAACGAATGGCGCAGCATGTGCGGATGCACCGGCGCTGCAAGGCCGGCCTTGAGGCTGCGCTCGCGCAGCAGCTTCCACACCGCCTGCGACGACATCCGCAGGCCCTTGGCGCTGATGAAGAGCGCGGCCGCGGCCTGCGGGTCGCGCAGCCGGGCGGTGGCCAGTCCGGCGCAGTCTGCGCGCACGGCGAGCCAGTCGCGCACCGCCTCGGCCGCCTTGCTGCCCATCGGCACGATGCGGCGCTTGCTGCCCTTGCCGAGCACATTGGCTTCGCCCGCATCGAGATCGAGCCAGCCGCGCGCCGTGCCGCTCGCCTGCGCGTCGAGCCCCGTGAGCTCGCTCACGCGCAGGCCGCAGCCGTAGAGCACCTCGACGATGGCGCCGTCGCGCGCCTCGGTCCAGGGGTCGGCATCGGGGTCGTACAGCTCGGCGAGGCGCACCGCGTCGTCCACGCCCAGCGCCTTGGGCAAGGGCTTGCCGGCCTTCGGCGCATGCACATCCTGCACGGGGTTGAAGCCGATCAGGCCTTCGTGGCCCAGCCAGCGGTAGAAGCTGCGCCAGCACGACAGCACCAGCGCAATGCCGCGCGGCTCGCGCCCGGCGCTGTGCAGCTGCGCCATCCAGCGTCGGACGTGGGCGGTCTGCACGCGGTCCAGCGGCAGCCTGGCCTCGGCTGCGTGGTCGCGCAGGGCCTGCAGGTGAAAGGCGTAGAGCTCGACCGTACGCGCCGCGAGCCGGCGCTCGACGCGCACGTGCTCCAGGTATTTCTCGATCCAGTCCGATGGAGTGGATGCGACCGGCTCAGAAGAGGTAGCCATGGCCGGCATTGTTGATGATGGCCGCCGGCTCGCGCAATGCGCCCTTGGAGAACGGGCCCAGGGCACGCCAGCACGACGTGGGCGCCGCCGCGTACTGCACGTCGAAGCTCTGGTCGAAGCCGCTCATCTTCACGAGCCGCTCGACCCGCCACAGGTGATACGGCTCCGACACGATCACCACGCTGCGCACGCCGGCCGCCAGCAGCAGCGGACGCGACAGCGAAAGATTCAGCCGCGTGGAAGTCGACGCCGGCTCCAGCAACATCGGCCCGGCAAAGCCCGCCTCCACGGCATGCTCCTGCATCGCCATGGCCTCCGTGCGGCCGTCTTCCGAATCAACGCCGCCTGAAAAAACCAGCTGCCTGACCACGCCGGCATGCGCCATCGCCAATGCCGTATCGACCCGACCGGTGAGGCACGGGTGCGGCTTTCCGTCGAGATAGGCGCGGCTGCCGAGCACCAATGCCGCGTCGGCCGGCCGCTGCGTCGGATGCGCCAGCAGCTCTTCGGCATGCGACCAGATGAACGCTCCGATGGCCGCGTACGCCAGCGCCACGGCCAGCAGCGCGCCGGCCAGCGCGACCTGCCAGGGCCGCCGCAACCAGCGCGGGCGTTTCAAGGACGCAGCCGCGAAAGCCCGCCCGACGCCAGCTCGGCGATACGCTCGAGAAAGTCGGTGCCCATCTCGGCGTTGAAGCGCTGCGCGTCGGGCGACGCCAGCACCAGCAGGCCGAAGGCCGGCGATTCGGCGTCGGGGCGCAGCGGAATCAGCGCGATCGACATCGCCGCCTGCGGCTCCGGCAGCCAGTTGGCCGCCTCGAAGCCCGAATTGAGCCCGCAGTAAGGCGAGGTCAGCGAAGTGGCCAGCGCCTTCACGTCGTCGCTCACCCACTGGGCATAGGCCTCGTTGAGGTATTCGCTGCCGCAGTCCCACACCTTGATGGCCGTCTGCGGCACCAGGAACAGCGACTGCAGGTCGACCGCGATGCTGTACGGCAAGCTGCGCGGATCGCGCGTGGTCAGCAGGCCCTTGGTCCAGCGCTGCAGGCGGTCGGCGATGACCACGTTCTCGGTGCCGTGGCGCACCATGTCCATCAGGCGGTGCTCCAGCGCCTTGATCTTCTCGCGCAGCATCTCGGCCTGGCGCTCCTGCAGGCTCACGGCGCGGTTGCCGTGCGGGCTGGTGAGCTGCACCTGCGCCAGCAGCTGGGCATGGCGCTCGAAGAAATCGGGCGTGTTCGCCAGGTAGTTCGCGATGTCGTCTTCGGTGATCGGATTCATGGCGTTTTTGGCGTCGTTGTTGTTCGTGAAGGGGGTCATGGCAGCTCAGGCACCTCGATATCGCCTTCGAAGACCGTGGTGGCCGGCCCGGTCATCAGCACCGGCTGGCCTTCTCCCTGCCACTCGATCGTGAGGATGCCGCCGTGCGTCTGCACGTCGACCCGGCGGTCCAGCAGGCCGAGGCGGATGCCCGCCACCACCGCCGCGCAGGCGCCCGTGCCGCAGGCCAGCGTTTCGCCGGCACCGCGCTCGAACACCCGCAGCTTGATGTTGGAGCGGTCGACCACCTGCATGAAGCCCGCGTTCACCCGCTGCGGGAAGCGCGGGTGGTGCTCGATCTGCGGGCCCTGCTCGGCCACCGGGGCTGTTTCGACGTTGTCGACCACCTGCACCGCGTGCGGATTGCCCATCGACAGCACCGCTACCGAAACGATAGCACTGCCTGCTCGCGTACCCAGCGCAAGATGCCACTTCTGCCATGCACCGTCATGCTGCGGGTCGAGCCCGGCGGTGTCGAAGGGAATGCGTTCGGGCTCGAAGACGGGGGCGCCCATGTCGACCGTCACGCGGCCGTCCGCGCCCATGCGCGGCTCGATGACGCCGGCCAGCGTCTGCACGCGCACTTCGGTCTTCTTGGTCAGCTTGTGTTCGCTCACGAAGCGCATGAAGCAGCGCGCGCCATTGCCGCACTGCTCCACCTCGCCGCCGTCGGCGTTGTGAATGACGTATTGAAAATCGATGCCTTCCGCGGGCGAGGGCCGCACGGTGAGGATCTGGTCGGCGCCGACGCCGAAGTGGCGGTCGGCCAGGAAGCGGTACTGCGCGGCGCTGAGGCCCAACGTGCCGCGCGTTTCGTCCAGCACGACGAAATCGTTGCCGGCTCCCTGCATCTTGGTAAAGCGGATTCGCATCCTCGGATTATCCGCCGCTGGCTTGGCGCAGTCTGTCCAATGCCCGATCGAGAAACGCCAGCCGGTCCTGCCCCCAGAAGCGCTCGCCGTTCAGGATGAAGGTCGGTGCGCCGAACACCCCCGCCTCCACTGCCGCCGCGCTGTTGGCACGATAGGCTGCCAGCGTCTCGGCCGCCTGCTCCAGCGCCTGCAGCGAGGCGCCGTCGTAGCCGCTCTCGTCGGCCACCGCGATGCGCACTTCCGCCTGCGACGTGTCGCGCTCCTCGGCCCACAGCGCGCGCAGCAGCGCGTGCGACAGCGGCTGCGCGTCGAGCCCCTGCAGCTGCGCGGCAATCACCATCCAGCCAGGGTACTTGTTCCAGTTCGGGTCGCTCGGCGCGCCCTTGGGATAGTGCGCGGGCGCCAGGTTCAGCGGCATGCCGAGGTAGTCGCTCCAGCGCGCCAGCTCGAGCGCGTGGTACGTGCGGCGCGGCTCCGGCCGGGTCTTCAGCGGGATGCCGCCGGTCTGAGGCACCACGGCCTGGAAGTCGTACGGCTTGAGCGTGAGCCGCACGTGGTGGCGGCGCACGATGTCCTGCAGTTGCGGGCCGCCGAGGTAGGCCCAGGGGGAGGAGAGGCTGTAGTAGCAGTCGAGCGCGATCATGTTTCGATTATCTGCAGCGCATGGGCGGTGCCGTCGCGCGCTCTACCCTTCTCTCCTTGGGGTCGGGGCGCGTGGAGGTAGTGCACGCGGTCGCCGCGCCATGCCTGTTCCTGCTGACCCTCGGTGCTCTGCGTGCTCTCGAAGGCCAGCGTGTCGCCGTCCCAGTCGAAGAGGGGAACGGTGCCCAGACTATTTCGAATAATCCAAACCGCACGGCCCGATTTCGTCAATCAAATTAAAATCATCCAAATTTACCAATTTTGGAGAGGCGTCCGTTAATGCAAAGAGAATTCCCTTCAAATAACTTTGCCTGTCTGCCACGCGATTAAGAGGAAGATCGTGGGGGATGGCGCTTCTCCATAAATCATCATCGGAAAAATTCACCTAAATATAATTTAGTCCGCTGATGATATTCTTTTTTGAGGTTGGACCAAAAGTCAAAAAACTGCGTCTCATCTCTTCAAAAAGCTTCTTCTGGTTGGCGATGGAATTTATATCAAAATCCTCTAGCTCCTCGTCATTTTTGCCAATTAAGAAATCATAGAGACCGCGTAGATAATTGAGGTTTAATGAATTCATAATTGAGGGTAAGCTGTGTAAATCGCGCTGAAAATATTCCCTCGAACCGTGACGCGTGACGCGGTGACGGGACATCTTCCCGTACTGCGGTCCCCTTCGCCAGCCGTTCGTTCCACGCCGAACGTGACATTGTTTTGACCAGAGCGCGCCGTAGTATTACATTCAGATTTAAATTCGAAACTATTTTTTATTTTTTAAATTGTAGCGTGCTGCTTGTGCTACATCTTCTGCAAAATCCTTTGAAAGCCTCTCTAGTATGTGGATGGGGGTTTTTGCATTAATTGCAATTCTTTCGCGAACAAGATAATTTTCATCTCTAGACAATATGTCAAACAACTCCGGAGATAACTTTCTTTTGTCTGCCACAAATGAATTTACTTCGGGATGATTTTTGACCAAGCATTCGAGTATTTCAAGAGGAATGGTTTTATTGTGTGCAACCCATTGCCTGAGTTCAGGGTAATTTTCTATTACATCAATCCAAACCTCAACTGGTGCCTCTTCGTGAGCGGCGCGGTCATATTCTTCTTTTATAGAGCTTAATCTCAGTCTTGCGAATTCTTCTGCAGACTCAATCATTGAACATCCTTGCACTTCATATTTTTGAGGTCAACGTTCTTTCCGGTTTCACTCTTATGTTTGCTCATAAAGTCGCCATACCGGTCCGCATCAGCTCTCCAAGAACCATCACTGTTGTAAACTTTCCAGGCACTTCCACCATGTCCTGTTTGATCCGGCGACCACCACTGCCTGGTTTTGGGATCATGGAAATATTTCACTCTGCCAACACCGGGGACATGACCATCGCAAAGTCTGTCGTAGCGATTTACTTCCCACGGTCTTCTGCATTCGGAGCATTTGGGGTTTTGATTGGGCTTTGATGACTCCCGTTTTCGGCCTGCGCCGCTTGTACGATTTAATCCAAGCGGGTCAATCCATTCAGTGGGATTTGGAGCATATTGCTGAAGGTGGATCCCGCCAAGCAATCCAATCGGATCATTGGATATAAATCGCCCACCCACGGGATCGTAGTATCGATACCGGTTGTAGTGCAGCCCCGTCTCGTCGTCAAAGTACTGCCCCTGGAACCGGATCGGATTCCTGAACCCCGCCTTGCGTCCCGCCTCGCTGATCGCCTGCCTGGCTTCCCCCCAGGCCTTGTAGCTGGCCGACCAGGCGATGCG